>CAIWAN010000053.1 GCA_903910705.1 uncultured Candidatus Marinamargulisbacteria bacterium | reverse complement strand
TTTTCGGTATTGATTCTGATTCTGCTAATATCATCTGTGCCTCCCGTATTGTTAGGGGGTGCTTGAGAGATTTCGTTAGATCTCGGACATAGCACCAATTCCTGTCAATATGTTGCACACGATGTGGGTATATCCGCCAATCTTCGCGAACCACAAACAATCGATGGGATTTAGGCGGCGACCATCGCTCTTGCCTTCAAGATGGCTTTTTTGTGGATCTGGCAAATGCGGCCTTCGGAGAGCTCCATAATGATACTGATCTCTTTAAGCGATAATTCCTGCTCGTAATAGAGGGACAACACCAACTTCTCGTCCTTTGAGAGTTGCTCAATAGCATGGACCATGAGGGCGATCTTTTCGGATTGAATGATCTTGTCGAGGTGATCTTCACTATCCGACACTTGATCGACCCGTCGATAAAGGTCATCTTCTTGGACCCGTTCGTCCAGCGACAATAAATGGGCCCCCCTCGTTTCATCCAGCCAATGATCTAACTTATCCGACGTTACCCCAAGCTCGTCAGCGACCTCGATATCCGTGGGTTGGCGAATGAGTCGAGATTGAAGCGCAGCGTACACTTCACTCAGTTGTTTTTGCCGCCGGACAATGCTTTGCCCCCCAAAACTACTGCGTCTTATTTCATCGAGAATAGCCCCTCGAATGCGGACATAGGCATAGGTTTGGAATTTAACATTCTTGGCGGGATCGAACTTCTGTGCGGCGTCGATCAAGCCCTCATTGCCAATACTGATCAAGTCTTCGCGATCCATTCCTCCAGGAAGATGGATCTCCATTCGCCCAATAATATGTTTGACGAGGGGAAGATTATCTAATATCCGATTGTGAATAATGGACTGGTCGGGTTCTTCGAGATAAGACGAATACGGATTATTCATCCTGCTTTTCGTTGAGCTCTCGGTTGACTTTTTGCTCTTGATTTTCGAGCAAGGATTCGATAGTAATGACCCCTAAAAGATTGCCGAGCAAATAAAACGCAAAAAAAACGACCAGCATCCGAATGATGATCGTATCGAATGAAACACCAACATAAAACCCTAGCCCCCCCACCACGACCGCCCCGACGCCGCCGAAATAGATGCTCCACCGTTTAATCATGATTCCACCCAAAATATTTTGTCGCTAACTCAAAAAAGTTTCGCATGGTTTTTTGTTGAGGATCGATCTTGCTGTCTAATGAATGGGCCAATCGAAGGATCTCGATGCTGACATCCGAGTTGGGATAACTCAGCACAAGCGGCTTTTGTTGGCGAACCGCCGTAGGAAGGTGCTTGTCAAACCGCATGAACCCGAGATAATTCAGGGTTTTATTCAGGAATTTATCGCTAACAGACTCCAAGGTATTAAAGACTCGCTTGGCGCTCTCTTCGCTTACCGCCATGTTCACCACGATATTGGTTTTAAGGTCGGGGTTAAACTGATTCATCACCTTGATAATGGCATAGGCGTCAGACAAGGAAGTCGGCTCTGGCGTGACCACGACAATAATTTCGTCGGACGCTAACAGAAAGTTGGTCACGTTGCTACTCAGCCCCGCTCCCGTATCGATGAGGATATAATCCAGCGCGTATTTGGCCTGATACTGCTCCAACTCATCGAAGAAACGCATCTTTTGTCCCTCGGTTAAGCTGGTCAGATTGGCCATACCCGACACTCCGGGCAATATTTTGACATCATGCGGCCCCACCAGAATGATCTCTTCTAGGCTTCGGTTTTCGAGGAACAGGTGACTAATGTTGTATCGAGGGAACATCCCCAAGACGATATCCACATTGGCCGTTCCAAAGTCTGCATCCAGAACAAGCACACGCTTACCATGGTCTCGCGCAAGGGATATCGCGAGGTTGAGGGTAAGGTTCGTCTTCCCAACGCCCCCCTTGCCACTGGTCACTGCAATGATGCGGCTACTCGACAAGGCATCGTGTTGTTTAAACACGATCTCTGGCTGGACTTCTCCACGGAATTGTTTGACAAGCAGACGCAGACCTTCGGCCTGATCCATAATTTCCCCCTGTTATACGATTATACCCTCGAACATCAAATCTGCAATACGCTGCGCATCGGCCACTTCAAAATCATCCGGTACATTTTGGCCGGTGGTGATATAGGTTAATTGGCGATTGAGTTTGTCAACCACATCAACCATCACCCCACACGAATCGGTCTCATCGAGCTTGGTGAAAATAACTTTGTCGCCCCCTAAAGACTCGTAGCGCTTGATCGTGCTCATAATATCCTGCGGTTTCGCGGTCGCACTCAGCACCAAATGGGTGTCGATATAATTACTGCGAAGGAATTTTTTGAGGTCGAGGATCTGCTCATTATTCTTGGGTGATCGACCGGCCGTATCGATAAGGATCAAATCGGCGGTCTTAAAACGTCGAAGGGCTCGGGTAAAATCGTCGAGTGTGAACACGACCTCCATGGGGATACCAATGATATTGGCATAGTCACGAAGCTGTTCGATCGCGGCGATGCGAAAGGTATCGATGGTGATCAGCGCGACTTCTTTTTTTTGGATCAGACTAAAATTCGCGGCCATTTTGGCAATCGTCGTGGTCTTCCCAACCCCCGTCGGCCCTACGAGGGCAACCAATCGTTTGGTTCCGGGCTTGGTAAAATCGAGCGGGGTAGGCACCTTCAGCAGCTGGACTACTTTGTGTTTGATATAGGACAATATCCGGTCGCTATTCTCGAGTTCAACGCCTTTAAAATTGGTTTCGATCTCTTGAAGGATACCGATGATCGTGTCCTCGCCCATGCCCGTTCTCTCAAGGATCTTGTAATACGGGATCAATTTGTGGGAGATCATCGGGTGCGGCGAATTGACGACTTTTTTAACAATAATTTGAAGGGTTTCTTTGATATCGTCCATTTCTTTGGAAAGCGAGGTGACTTTTTTCTCTAGGCTAGAGGTAATGGGCATCAACTCCCCCCCCTTATGCATTGTCGTCACGGGGGAAATAATTGGCTTATCTCCGTCCATAATATTTATATCGACACCGGCCATGACCTCGACGATATCATGTGCAAAAAGACCGAACAGACCGCCTTTGCTGATGGTTCGGGAATGGAGGATGATCGCTTCTGTTCCGAAGTCTTTTTTGATCATTTTGATGGCTTCTTTCATATCAGAAGCTTCATATTTTTTAATTCTCATCCGGCATCCTTACCAGACCCAGTGCTTGGATCTCAACATCAGGCAATATTTCATTATAGGCGAGAACCGTTAAATTTGGAAATGACCGTTGGGTGAGGCGTCGGAAGTGGGGGCGCACACTCGAGGAACACAAAACAATGGGCTGATACCCCTGATCCCCTAACTTCTCAACTTCCAAGGCGAGGGCTTCAAACACCCGTTGGATAAAAGAAGGGTCAAGTGACGTAAACGCGCCCTGTTCGCTGTACTGGATCGAATCCGCAATACGCTGCTCGAGGACAGGATCGAGGGTGATCGTCACCACAACACCCTTGGGGGTTTGGTATTGCTTCGTAATAAGACGGGCTAAACCTTGACGGCAGTAAGAGGTGAGTTGGTCGATATTTTTATTCGTTTTGCTGTGATCGGCGAGTATTTCCAAAATAGTAACAAGATTTCGAATAGGCACTCGTTCGTCAAGCAAGTTATGAAGCACCTTTTGAATATCACCAAGCCCCATTTGGTTCGGCATGAGTTCTTCGACAACGGCCGGATATTGTTTTTTGACATTTTCGGTGAGGAGCTTAACCTCTTGCCGACCGAGCAAGTCGGACGAGTGTAGGCGGATCACTTCGGTCAGGTGCGTGATCAAAACCGACGAGGCATCGACGACCGTATACCCCGACACTTGCGCCCGCTCTTTGTCAGACTCGGTGATCCAGATGGCGGGAAGACCAAAGGTGGGCTCGGTGGTTTCAAAGCCAGAGATCCGCTCGGTGGCATTTCCAGGATTCATCGCCAAGAACCGATCGATCATCACCTCGCCTCGGGCGACCTCCGACCCTTTAACTTTAATGAGGTAATGATTCGGCTTTATTGAAATATTGTCTCGGATACGGATCGGGGGCACAACAATGCCCATTTCGGACGCCACTTTTTTGCGCATATTGGTGATCCCATCGAGCAACGCCCCCCCTTGTTTCGGGTCGACGAGAGGGATGACCCCGTAGCCGATCTCCATCTCCATGACCTCGGACTGAACCGTCGGGATGATCTTTTCGGGAGGGGCTGCGGCGGCATCGGCAGCCTTCTTTTCATTTTCGGTAAACGCTTGATCGGCACGCTCTTTTTTCTCAACAGACTCAAGGTTATATCCGAGCCAACCAAAAAGCGCGGACAATAAGAAAAATTGGATCTTTGGAATGCCGGGGATAAACGCCGCTAATGTGGACAAGGCGGCCGCGATATACAGCACTCGTTGATGCGAGAAAAGTTGTTTACTAATGTCCGCGGCAAGACTTTTGTCCGAGGTCGCTTTGGTCACGATGATACCGGTCGCGGACGAGATCAATAGCGCAGGGATCTGCAGCACGATGCCTGCCCCCACCGTTAAGAGCGTATAGGTTTGGAGCGCTTGAAGCAGGGGCATGCCCAATTGGAACATCCCGATAATGAACCCGCCCAAAATATTGACGATAATGATAATGATCGCGGCGATAGCATCACCCCGAATAAACTTGGTGGCACCATCCATCGACCCATAGAAATCGGCCTCTTTGGAAACATCTTGTCGTCGCTGCCGAGCCGTTACCTCGTCGATCAGACCGGCGTTCAAGTCCGCATCGATGGCCATCTGTTTACCGGGCATGGCGTCCAGTGTAAACCGCGCAGCGACCTCGGCCACTCGCTGAGCACCGCCGGTAATGACGACGAACTGGATAACGATGAGAACGAGGAAGATAATGATCCCCACAACATAGTTGCCCCCGACAACAAATTGTCCAAAGGTTTGAACAATGTTGCCGGCACTCGCCGTTAATAACAAGGCTCGGGTCAGCAGGATACCCAAGGCTAAACGAAACAGGGTAATGATCAATAAGAAGGTGGGAAAGACGTTAAACGACAACGCCCCTTGGGAGTATATGGTCACCAAAAGGATCAGGACTGATATCGTAAAGTTAAAGGCGACGAATAGGTCGATCAAGACATTCGGAAGCGGCACCAATAACATCACCAAGACGGTAAAAACACCGAGGATCAGGAAAAGATCGTTGGATATATTGTTGCGCGATCTCTCAGCCATTTGCAGTATATTATATACCTTTCAAGCGGTTTACGGCACCCTGATTGGCAGACTCTTTCTGCGCGGACATAAAACTGTTTACCGCTTGAAAATAAAGGCATAAACGCACTTGAAACTAAAATATTTTTCCTGCATAATAAATAGTGTGGGATTTATAATAAGCATTTACGATAAATTGACTGTATCGCTCATACCAAAGAAAAGGAGTTGTCATGGGTACTAGCTTGTATGTTGGAAATATTCCTTGGGATGTGACAGAAGATCAGTTGGCCTCTGTTTTTAAATCAACCACTCAAGTCGACCAGATCCGAGCCAAGATCGAACACGATCAAATGACCGGCGAATCTCGTGGATTCGGCTTCGTTGAAGTACCTGAAGAACGCATGGATCATGTTATTGAGGCCATGAATGGCTATGCTCTCGGTGATCGAGAACTCATCGTCAACTAACCTGCTACCGTGACGTTGGGTTTAGCTGATCAGCGATTTCATAAAGCCCAACTGCGTCCCTATTTAACCAAATCTCGATTTAAACATTGTGAAGCGGTTGCCGAGCTATCGTTCCAGATGGCACAGCACTGGAACCATCCCTCGCCTGACAATGCTTGGCTTGCCGGCCTCTATCACGATATTGCCAAAGATCTTGATGAATCGGCCTTGCTCGTCAGAGCCTCTCAATTAGGAATGGCCATTACCGACTGCGAAAAGCGATCCGTGTCCACGTTACACGCTCCCGTCGGAGCCCTCATGGTTCGGCATGAATGTGGCATCACTGACCGACAAATCTTGGGTGCTATCCGCTGGCATACAACGGGACGAGCCAAAATGACCCTGATCGAGAAGATCGTTTACTTGGCTGACATCGTTGAGGCGGGCAAGAAAGTCGAGCACGGCCTTCTGATCAAAAAACTCGCGCACCATGACTTAAATGCCGCGATCCGATTGACCGCCAAAGAAACGTTAAAGCACTTACTTGAACGGGACAAATGGATATGCCCCCGATCACTAGAGTGCTATAACGCTTATTCTTAAATCTTATTTCCCAACGTCCCTCGTAAAGGTCTGCAGAGAATTGCTGATACTATCGTTTACCATCTTCATCGACGCGGTAATGGCCGCGATGGCATCTTTGATCTTTTGCATTTTTTGTTGCACAAGAAATAGCGCCCCTGCATCTTCCATCATCCCTGGATTATCGGAGATCATGATCGCCATACTCGTCAGTATATTGGTAAGGCCCGTGATCATATTCGCTGCCCCTGCATTGGCATTGCCCAAAGCACTCATGCTGTTGTCATAATGGTACGTCGGAACTTGATGGCCTGCTTCCCAATTATCTAATGTCTCTGCATAATTTTCCCCGATAGCCACAACAATTCCGGATGAATTAACAATTGACTTTAACCCTGAAGCCTTTATGACCGCATCGAGAACATCTTTGACCGTAGCGCCGCTCGCCGAAGCAGCTGTATTGGCTGCATCGATGAGAGCCTGCGGACAATTGGCTGTATTGACGACAGAATCTCTTACACTTGCCGCGGTAGCATCAGTCGCCGAGCCCGCCGCAACCGCTGCATTCGCTGCTGCTCTCAATGTCGTTGCCGTCACCACAACGGATGATGTTGTTGTCGAAATTGCTGCTGTTGCTGTTGCCGCCGCCGCTGTTGCAGTGGTCGTTGCAGAAGGCGTAGATGTAGGAGCAGGAGCAGGAGCAGGAGCAGGAGCTTCAGCAACCGTAGTTGGAACGATCGCCTCCGAAACAGCCGATGCTGCCGACCCTCCAAAGATCCCCCCCAAAAGTGAGCCAAAAAACCCTGCGGTCGCATCATTGACCCCATTATCAAAAACATGGGAGCGATCGGCCTTGACCACATTCTTGTCTGAATAAATGATCTCGAAGGGGTCGTTTGCAACTTTATCTGACAGGTTTTGTAATTTACTGATATCCACCGTGGAATGATTTTCCGCTTGAGATGAGATATCAAGGACTTTTGAATTATTCCCCTCCAGATTAAGAATAAGCGACACATGGCCAGGCATCCCTGTGTCCACGCCCACCTGAACTTGATCGGACGTTAGCCCTGCCCCGCGCATCAAACTGGCTGTAAAGTTAGCAATATCTTCACAGTCACCGTTCAACCCTCCACTAGCAAACTGATTAAACGTGGCCCAATTGGGTGATGAATCCGGCGTATACGTTGCGTTCTTTGTCACATAATCCGATATTTTTTGAGCTTTTTCTTGATCTGACAGCGTATTTACATTTACCCCTGCCCCAAATATTTCAGTAGAGTGGGTTGAAATATATTGTTGAGCACTGCTGACATCCACGAAAGACTGAACCGCTTTTGTTTCACGTAGCCCCGAGCTATTGATGGTTGAGGCACCAACCGGTTTCGGCTGACTGTCGAATGCCTTTGCCAGATCGGGTGTCCCCGTCAATAACGCTGAATACGCCTGCAAAGACGCCGTATTCAAGGCCATGGCGGCATTGGTCTGCGCCGTAGGATCATTGCTATCAACAATAACCTTTGTTTGATCGGCTATCCGCGCCAACATCATTTCGTGCAGAAAGTCTGTCCCGATATTCCCCGACTCACTTCCCGAATAACTCGCTGACATGCTTGAGTCGTTAGAAAGAACACCTAACGTGTTATTGATCGCGCTCGGATCACGATTGACTGTGGGTACTAAACTGACTAAATTTACGCCTTCTGTTGACATGGACATCCCCTCCCTATTTCTTATAAATTTTTACTCTCACTTGCAGAACCTATCTTTTTTAATTCCTTCAAAAAATCACTGTATAGAATCTCTGTCTTTAAGGCCCGAAGCAGTGATTTATTCTCAAATTTCCCAACATTCGTTGAATCACCGTTGCAGTCTTGTGTTCGAAAAACGGCCTTTGCATCATCACAGGCCTTGACAGCGCTAGCACCAAGGGTTGGATCGTTTTTGTATTTATCACTTAAGGCGGTCAGTCGATTGGCGATCGATTCAATGGGAGGGGTTACCTCTTTATCTCCATTAACTTTCTTAAGTGCGTTTAGATACCCCTCTCTCGATTTACTTGAACCGAGCTTTGTAAGCGCAGCATCCATATCTTTAATAATGACATTCAACTCAGTATTAAAGACGGATTTAGTGTCATTCTCAGTTTGTATAGCCCTGTTCTCACTTATTCTTGATTGCGACTGACTTGAAGGGGTCGCCGGTACCGGAGGCGTTGCCTTTGGGTTGCCGGGTGTTCCGGGGATATCATCACCAAGAAGAGGTTTGAGCTCGAGTCGTTTAACGCCCGCGACATCAGCCATCGCCGCCGCCTCTATTTCGGCATAGGTCTTAACTTCAGAATTTGGACGATGAATAGCTGTATTGGAAACGCCTAGATCAACACTTAGATCCGTATTAGCCCCATTCCCAGTCGAACTGGAATAATCGTTCTGAACCCCACTCGAATTGGATAGGATTGAACTTAATAGATCCTCATTTCGCGCTCCACTCGTAATCGATAGGTTAGCAGCTCCACCTTGTATCCCTAAATTATTGATATTGTCTGGCATGACATCCCCTCCCACTTCTTTAGCGTCCACTCTTAGTATCGACACTTTTTCGATATTTCATGTATTCAAATTTATTCATGAATACTTTTTGAGTTTTTTGGCGATATTAGAAGTACGGGAGGGCATGTATGGACATTAGCAATCTTCAAGGGTTAGGCGCAGGGATCACCCCAAGTGCTGACAATGATGGACTTTCGCTTTTCAAAGCGACGGCCCCCTCCTCAACCCAAAAAACCTTTGCAGACCAGTTTAAGGCTGCGGCTCAAGCCCCTGAAGCAGAACCCAGCGATCTTGACCAGGACGTCGTCAGTGAAAGGATCTCTACCGAAGAAATCGCTTCGGCTCAAAACAATGCCAAGTCTGACCAACAAAATATCAAGACAACCGAGGCACCCCAAAACATCAATTTACCCGATCTTGAAGGGGAGGTGGCCGAATCGATCTCACAACCCACCTCTGATAACAAGAATGTTAACAAACATGCACAAGATCTTCGAGCCGCCGTTCAAGAGCAAGCGAAAGCGACCGATGGGGGGATCGTCATCGATGAAGCCGCTATTGCTGCTCAGGCCCAACGACATGCAAAAGCCATAAAAACGTCTTCTGCGGGAGTCGACGACTCCGATGAAGTTAAATCGGGAGATGGTGTTGATGAGGCGAACGGCACGGAAGAAGCCGCAGGCTTAGGAGAGCCTTCTCCAGCGGGTGATAGTGGAGCTATTGCCCAACAACAAAAACTATTTAGCCTCAATTTACGGTCTTCGCTAAAGTTTCTTAAAGATCAAAAGTCATTCGCACAACGATTCACCCCTGAGATCATCGCCTATGATGAAGATACAGGGTATGTCAACGGACCTGAAACCCTTGAAATGTTGGGATGGCAGGATATTCATAACGTGAAAGAAACCTATTTCTCCAGTCTCACCAATGAGCGACTCAATACGATCAGTAACACCCAAGACGTCCTCCGACAAGCTAATGAGGATGGATTAACGGTCTATGAAGGGCATCATCCGGTCTTTGCCGTCAGTAATCGAGTCATTGCCCTTGAACAACTCACAGGGGAATTGACGATCATTAATTCATTAAACGACTTAAGAAAATTACAACTTGATGACGATGTCATCCACGTTCACCAAATGGCAGAATAAAGGAATCACGATGGAAACCTCATCTCTTTCAGAGCCCATCACTCTCAATACAGGACTGACTCGGATATCCGTCGGAGTTGGATTTGCCGATGAATTAAATGCCTTGGCAATGGGTAACCGAAATATCGCTCAAAAAACGGACTTTGAATCGATTCGGACCGGAAAAACAAATCAAGAAGAAAAAGTTGAAATCGATATTGGTGATAGAAGTAAGACAAGTTCAAATTCAGAAAATAATGAGGAAAAGCTCACTCTCGGTTCGACCAAAAAGAAGAAAGAAACTCAACTGGAAACGGCTATTCAAGACGACATCTATCTGTCTCAATTTGAGGGGAATCTATTTTATTTAATTTGCCAACAAACCCTTCAAGGCGAAATAGGGGGATTCAATAAATTGGATAAAGGACGACAAGCGGCCTTTCTTGTTAAGCTATACCAAACGCCGGATCCCTCTTCTGATGAAGTATTAAAGGCGCTTCTTCCCTATGTTGAAACAGCCACGCTTGATTTCTCGTTTCGGTTCGAAAATATCGATCGGCTCGGAAGCAACAAGAAAATGGCATTTTTAAAGCGACTTGCCCCTGAAAACTCGAAAACAGCCGATCAACTGACCGTTCTGATCCTTCTGTCCTCTGATCCTGACATGATCGCGAACTGTCCTCTTAACACTTTATTAAACCTACGAAAAAAAGAATATTTAGGAGAACAATACTATAATACCCTCTTAAAGAATAATAATGGCGAAAATTTATCAAAGGAGCAATTCCAACAACTTGCTCAATTATCCGCAAAGATCAGCACCATTTGTTTTGCATATTTCTTAGAAGCTGCAGGCAATCGTTACGATCGATCCATTAGAGAGAACTTAGCTTTTACACGAAAAGATCTTAATACGATTAAAGGGCTAACCCGAGATGAGAAGGACTATCTCTATAAAGGGTTTCTCGAAACAGGCCTTGTCAGCAATGCCCAACAACCGTCGCAATCGTCCAACAAAGAACAGATCAAAAAAGACATCAATGAGATCCTTGCCAGCGCCCTCAAAATGGCCGCTCAATATATGGCGACGGCTAAAATGACTGAGTCGGGATCAACCGACCGTGCTCACTAGTCACATAATTGTCGGTCATTAGCGCAATATAATCTGCCACTATTCGGCGGGGTTCATCTCCTAGCAAAACCTTCTCATATTCTTGACTAGGAAGCATTTCAACATTATTTACAAAAGCGTTATAGAGTTCTCTGATTAAGCGTTTTCCATTAATAGTCATCTTTAGAACGCGATAATCTTGATAAAACCGTTCATTCAAAAACGACTGAAGCCTCGCGATACGAGCTTCAAGTTCAGGCGAGAAACTCACGATCCGATCGGGACAGGCAAACACATCCTCAAGCACCTCTACCCCCCGATTAATCCGAGTCCTTTCGGAAAACTGCACCCCTTCATTGACCATTTTATTGATGAGATATCGCACATTACTAAACCGCGTTTGGGCAGGGTTAAGATTGGTGGTAAACCGCTCCGTGACTAACTGAGCTTCTCGCCACAAATCAACATGAGTCACCAAATCATCCATATTGAGTATCCCCGAAGCGATCCCGTCATCCAGATCATGACTGACATACGCCAATTGATCGGCGAGATTAACCACTTGCGCTTCTAATGAGGGGAAAACGATCTCTTCCGCAGCAATTCTCTCATCATGGTCAAAGGGAGTATGATGCTTCATAAGGCCTTCCAACACCTCGATACTGAGGTTTAGCCCAGGGAAGTGAGGGTATTTATTCTCGAGCAACTCGACGACCCGCTTGCTCTGCTCATTGTGTTCGAACCCCCCAATATCGTGAAGCAATTCATCCAACATATCCTCCCCCGCATGCCCGAAAGGGGTATGGCCTAGATCATGAGCCAAGGCGATGGTCTCTACCAAATCCTCATTCAGCCCCATCATCCGACCCATATGTCGAGCGATCTGTGTCACTTCAAGAGTATGAGTTAGACGCGTCCTAAAATGATCGCCCTCAAAAATAACAAAAACCTGTGTTTTGTGTTTTAAGCGTCTAAAGGCCTTTGAATGAACGATACGGTCACGGTCTCTCTGAAAAGCAGTCCGAAAGGGATCAAGCGCTTCGGGATATCGACGACCCCGAGACCCTCTTGATCTGATCGCATAGGGAGCCAAGAATTGCTGTTCTTGATCCTCAAAGTATCGGCGATCATAAAGCATTTTTCGACAAGGTGGAGAGTTTTACTGCTACGTCATCATCGGGATGAAGGGTTAACCGACCCCGAATAAAAGACTTTTGCGTCATATCACCATTTAAATAGTCTAACAAACGATCATTACTCTGCCATGCATAGAGTTGGCTAAGTCTATCAGAAAACTCTTTCGTCACTGATTTGGCGGTAAACTGTTTACTAGACAACGTTTGACGAACCGCATAATCGGCCACAGGGGCTGAACCATAAACACGAGGAATATAAAGCTGATAATCCACTTCAATATCGTAAAATTTCGCATTTCTTTGAGACGCATAATATTCCCTTGAAGAGGATATCCATGTCGATCTGATCACAATAATGACATCCGCTTTGTCAAAAGCAATACGGGGTGTCTCAAATAATTTGGGCTTTGCCGTACACCCTTTCAACTGAAGGCGTTTTTCATACTGATGATAAAGCACTAATGCTAGATTAATTTGGGTCGGCTCTTGGCGATAAACACCCTCGCGTTGAGTCAAATTCCGATCAACTACATAGACATGAAAGATTTTGCCCTTAGCAGAGAAGAAACGACTCGCGTCAGGAACAACGGCGCCGGCACTCAATGTGAAGAGGACGAGCCCCCACACACACCCATACCGAAACCCTTTCATGGCGTTTAGTTTTCACGAATGGAAACGTTAATGAATATATCCCCGAGGTTCGTATTAACCGGAACAATGACGGCTTCTTTCAATAAGCTGGAATCATAAAGTTCAAGATCTTTACCTGTGAATATCGTCGGAGCCGAAATATCCATAACTTTACCCATATTATTCAAAATAGTGATCGCTCCACCGCAGATCATATTCGATAATTCGTTAACGGTTGAACTAACCATAAAATCAAAACTTGAGAATTCTTCGCCATTCATGGCACTTGCGATCTTAATAGCCGTCTCTTTAGACATATCAAAAACGACACGGCCTTCAACCGTCCCCATAATACTAATGAGCGAGGCACAGCCAAGCGAGATCATCGGCGCATTTCGTTTGACGAGTTGGCCTCTTTGTACTTGAATTTCAGGAATAATTTCACGGAGAACATTACTTATCGACACCAAAAACGGATTTATATACTCAACATTCATAATCAATTGATCCTCCGATCAGTTATTTTGCAAGACCCAACGTACAATATCAAACACTTTTTCTTGTTTAAAGGGTTTAACAATAAAATGCTTGGCACCAGAAACGATGGCTTGTTTGACTTTTTCTTTATCCCCCAACGCACTAACCATAACGACTTTAAGTTTCGGATTAAGCTTGATCAACTCAGGCAAGGCCGTTAGCCCGTCTTTTTTTGGCATTGAAATATCCAGCGTAATTAAATCGATCGTTGATGAAATCGGACCGACTAGATCAATCGCTTCTTCTCCATTACTGGCAGACCCTAATACCTCGCAGCCGAATCCATCAAGCATACGTTGAATAGTCTTAACCATAAATGCAGAGTCATCAACAATAAACACTTTTATGGGCGACCCATCTGGTTTAGTTCCCAGCAGCATTTTCTCTACATTAGTATTGATGATCACAGAGCCCCTCTCTTTCGTCTTTTATTCTATCTTATAATAAATTCATTGATTTTATCAACGATTTTGTTAAGTGGCACCACAAAATCAACATTCCCCTTTTGGATAGCAACATGCGGCATACCAAAAATAACGCAGGACGCTTCATCTTGGGCAATCGTTTTTCCTGAATATTTCTTGATCATAGCGATATTATCAGATCCATCGGATCCCATCCCCGTCATAATAACGCCAACCGATCTTTCTTTACACGTTTCAGCGGCAAAATAAAACAACGACTCTGCGCTTGGGCGAAATCCGCCTATCTTTGGGTATTGATCGAGTTTAATTTTCAGGGTTGTTGACCCTGCTTCAACAAGTCGAATATGCTTATCTCCTGGAACGATATAAACAAACCCCTTCGTGATGGTCTCTCCGTCTTCAGCTTCTTTGACCGTTATAAGAGAGAACGAATTCAACCGATCTGCCAATACTTTGGTAAAGGTTGCTGGCATATGCTGAACAATGATCATCGCCGCATTCATGTCTTTACTCAGATGAGGAATCACTTGATTAAGCGCACTAGGCCCCCCCGTTGATATTCCGACGGCAACGAGATAAAACCCCAAATTTGTTGTGCCTCGTGGCTCCCATTTTGATTCCATCACCAGACGTTTAAAATGATCATTGGTAATATAGTCGCGATCAAGTCCGATCGCTTTGGATTGTTTCAGCAATTGCATCGGCTCAGAGGATTTTCGCGTATCCATCAACTGGGCGATCGTTTTAATTTTATGTACGAGGTCGTTTGTCATGCGTTCAAAAGCCGCTGTATCAAAGACATTTTCTGGCTTTTGAACCCAATCGACCGCACCCACTTCAAGGGCTTTAATGGTTATATCCGCCCCTGCTCGTGTCAGCGAGCTAAGCATAACAACGGGCACATCCCATCGCTCTTTGATCACCTTAAGAACCTCAAGGCCATTCATGCGAGGCATTTCAACATCAAGCGTAATGATGTCAGGTCGCCACGTGGCGAGCAATAAAAAAGCCGAAGCCCCGTCATTGGCGGTCTTTACTTCAGCGATATCAGGGTCAGCTATAAATAATTTTGAGAGTAAAGACCGAATGAACATCGAATCGTCGATGCAGAGAACACGAAGACCTTTCATTAATAGATACCTGCTATCACCTTCTCGACCAAGGTCGCTACATCTACGATCAACGCAAGGCTTGCATCCCCTAATATTGACGCCCCAGCGATCCCAGGACACTCAACTAAATGACTATCAAGCGATTTGATCACGAGATCCTGCTCTCCGATAAGACTGTCGACCCCGAACCCTATGCGTTCACCCGCCGCCATAACAATGACCACTTGGAAGGTCTCGAGATCGCGATTGGACGTTCCCAGCTGAAGGACTTCGTCGAGACGAAGAATCGTAATCGTTTCATTGCGAATGCTGATCGCTTCTTTTTTGGCGATATGGACAATGTCTTTTTTGGACACTTCGACCACTTCGATAACATTGACGAGTGGGATCGCATAGATATTACGTGATGTTCGAACAAGCATGGCACTGATGATCGCAAGGGTCAGCGGGAGTTTGATCGTAAAGGTACTACCTTTGTCTTTCTCGGAAACGATCTCAACAACACCGTTCAACCGTTCAACATTCTTCTTGACCACATCCATCCCAACCCCCCGACCCGACAGATCCGACACCGCTTCAGCCGTAGAGAACCCAGGCGCAAAGATAAGGTTGGCTGCTTCTTTGTCCGACATCGAGGCCGCCTCAGCCTCAGTAATAATTTTTTTCTGAACCGCCTTTGACTTGATAACCGGTATATCAAGGCCTTTCCCATCATCTTGAACTTCGAGCACGATGCTCGACCCTTGATGGAAGGCTCGCAGATAAACCGTCCCTGTCTCGGGCTTGCCTTTTCGCTTTCGATCAGCCTTTGACTCGATCCCATGATCTACCGAATTCCGAACCAGATGCATTAATGGATCGCCGATCTCTTCAACGACACTTTTATCCAGTTCGGTGTCTTTGCCTTCAACGATCAGATCGATCCCTTTATCCAATTTATTAGCGATATCTCGAACAACTCGTGGAAACCGGCTAAACACTTGGTCTACAGCAACCATTCGCAGTTGCATAATGCTTTCTTGGAGTTCATTGGAGATGCGCATTAATTGGGTCACGGTTTCTTTGAGATCGCTTGTTTTTCCGTTCTTTCCCAAGATCTTTTCAAGATCGAGTTGAACTTGAACAAAACGGGTTTTATTGATAACCAACTCTCCCGCGAGTTCGAGAAGAACATCGATCTTTGTGCTATCCACTCGAAGGGTTGTTGACCCACTCTTGCCACCCGCGGACTCTTCTTTGGCAACAAGCGCAGATTTTGCGGCAGGCACAGGAGGGGGGGGAACGCCTCTTTCTTGACCGGTTCTTCGTTTTTCACGATGGGTTCAACCGTTTTCTCGACAGTCTCTTCCTTTATGGAAATATCAACAACAACCGGAGCGTTTATTTCGATGGATTCTTCTTTAAACAGAGCTTCGAGAAGCATTTCGGGGGTCTCGACTTGCAGTGGCTCCACCAATAAGATCTCAACTTCAGGCATTTGAAGCTCTGTACGAATATCGTCGATTGAAGCCATTGACGAGAACAGAATACGAACTTCCTTAAACTCTTCATTATTTTCCAGTTCATCTTCAGGTGGGTTTGATAGAATAAGTTCCCCTAGCTCATTGATCTTATTAAAGATCATAAACATAAAAAGCGACGCCACGTCGCAATCTTGACTGATGCGAATGAATATTTGATAAATAGGATCACTCTCAGACTGCATCCGGCTCAAATTATTGGCCTCATCAGGGGTTAATTCACGACCGATAAATTCAGCAGCTCCTGTCGAGATCGTAGAGGCTATTTCAGGAGATTTAACCGGTTCAGGATTAGCCGAAGGGGCAACGATAGGGGTTGTCGCCGCATTCTTTTGAGCATCCAAGATCGCTTTCAACTTTTTGGAGACCGGCCCAATATCCGTTGAAAACTGACCACTGTCCACTTCGCCCATGAGTTCCATAATGACATCAAGGACTTCGAACATGGTATCCAGATGCGCTGATGTCAGCGCCAATTTT
The DNA here is from genome assembly GCA_903910705.1 of uncultured Candidatus Marinamargulisbacteria bacterium. Taxonomy (GTDB): domain Bacteria; phylum Margulisbacteria; class Riflemargulisbacteria; order GWF2-35-9; family GWF2-35-9; genus CAIWAN01. The sequence goes on along the minus strand of CAIWAN010000053.1, from coordinate 84,878 downwards.
TTGTCTCGAATAAGATCAAATATACTCTCGAGGTGATGGGTCAGCTCGGTTAATTTCGTAAAACCAACCAGTCCAGAGCCGCCTTTAAGCGTGTGGGCTGCACGAAAAACCTCATTGATGATCTCTTCGTTGTTCTCGTCTTTTTCAAGCGAAAGCAAACCATCATTGAGAACCCGGATCTGATCCTCCGCTTCGTCGATAAAATCCTGAAGATTTATTTCAATGGCCACTAGAAAGTTACCCTGACCAGCTAAACTGCGACCATCGCAGGCACATCGTTTATTTTGGCAATATCTAAAAGAATGACCAGTTGATCGCTCAATCGCCCCACCCCTTTGATGTAATTATAGTCGGCTCCGCCCACAATTAACGACGGGGGTTCAACTAAGTTTGCATTCAGTCGGATCACTTTGGACACACCATCAACGATCATTCCAATGATCTTGTGATGGATCTCGACAACGATAATTCGCGAATCTTTAGTTTCTTCAGAGATGGCTAAATTAAAGCGCTTTCGCAGATCGATAATGGGGATCACTTTTCCGCGAAGGTTAATAACCCCTTCGACATAATCGGCAGTCCGTGGAACGTCCGTAATATTTTGCATCCGAATAATTTCTTGAACGGCCAAAATATCAATACCATAAACCTCGCCACCCAGAAAAAAAGTAACCAGTTGATAAACTTCTTCATCGGCTCCGACCAAGTCTAAATTACTCTGAACGACTGGCAATTTTTCCGTTGTGTTTGGCATATGGGTACGCCCTCCTTCCCCTTTTACTCCTTCATTGTAGGGATTCGGGAACGATGATGTCAATGAAATTCAGAAATAATCAAGCGTGTTCTTTTAGCGAGCGAACAAACCCTGTAGTGGCCTCGTTGGGCTGATCTGACAACAATCGTCCGAGCACATTTTCGCGGTCAGTGGCCGAGCTGATCAAGCGCACCGTAGAGGAGGTCTGTGAATCGGTAAAGGATTTCTCGACACTGTAGAGATGATCCGCTAAAGCAGCCACCATAGGAAGATGCGTCACCGCGATGACTTGTCTTTTCTGGGATATCTTTCCCATTAACTCGGCCATTCGTGTCGCCACATCCCCACTCACCCCCACATCGATCTCGTCAAAACAATAGGTTCGGATCGCGGAGGCCTCCATTAAAGCGGCTTTGATCGCGAGCATAATGCGTGACGTTTCACCCCCCGACAAGCGAGTAATCGCATGGAACGCACTGCCCACATTCACCCGAACTAAAAACTCGAAACGATCAAGCCCAGACGCATCGGGTCGGGCTTTCGTTTGAAACGAGGGGACGAACTCAGCTTTAGGCAATTTTAACCCCGTCATGTATTGTTGCAGCTGAAGCACGAGCCGTGACGCAACGTTTTGTCTCACGGCGGACAGCTGAGTCGCGATCGCTTGGACGCGGGCTTGCTTTTCGGTCTTCTCGACATCGAGGGTATGAAGATCAAATTCATATTCGTCTTGGCGACCCAGTTGCAAGGAAAGCTCGTCTCGATACTGGATCAGCTCTGGCAGGAGGCGCTTATATTTCCGTTTCAGATCTTCGATAAGTTCTAATCGCGATTCGATAACGGCGAGCTCTCTGGCATCAGGGATTTCGGCTGAATCGTACCGTTTGGCCAAGTCCCATGTCGCATCCGACGTGGCTTGGATCATCGCCTTAAAATAATCCTCGCCGCCCAAATTCTCATCCATTCGTTTAAGGCTATCCCACGCCATCTCAGCCCCCGCTATGGCATCGCTAAGATCGTCCATTTTTTCCTTCACCGCATCGATCTTGGCTTGGAACTTTTCATGATCGCGACCTAAGCGAAGCCGAGCCAACCCATCGTCGTCCTCGCCGAGCGCCAAAGAGGCCGCGACAATCTCTTTTAATTGGAAGCCATAATAATCGCGCTCCATTGGGCTAAGGATCTTCTTTTTAAGCTCTGACATTTTTTCGTCAAGGCTGTGAAACGCCTCGAACACTTCGTCATAAGCCGCCTTGACTGCCCCCTCATCGCGGGTCATAAACCGATCCAGCACCGTCAGTTGGTCGCCCCGCAACAGGTCAAAATCGTTTTGGGAATGAACATCGAGGATCGTTCTCCAGTAGGCCTTCAACGCCTTGGGCAAAATAGGCTCGTCGTCGAGGACAAAACTCGTCTTGGTTTTGGCGATCCGAATATCAAGACGGTGAGCGCCTTGGTCGTCGTCAAATTCAACATGAATAATGGCCTCGGCACCCCATCGGCCAATCACCTCAGGCCCCACACTTTTGGCAAACGGAAGGCAAAGCACATTCACGATCAAGCTTTTGCCCGCACCCGATTCGCCGATCAAAACATGGAAGCCTTCTTGGAAGTGGATCGTGGTCTTTTCGATGAGGAGATAATTCCCAATATCAAGGCGATGCAGCATACCGAAATTAGTTGACGTTTTTCATGTGAAGCGCGACATAAAGGTCGATGACCTTTCGAAGCATTTTTTGATAAGGAACGTGATTTTCAACGGCCTTTTCTTTAAAAAAGTCGATACTATCCTTGCTGAGCGATAGCGTCACTTTCACCGAACTCTCATGGGCTAGAAGCTTTTCGGGGGAAGGCAGAAAATCTTTAATGACTCGTGATTCCTCAATTGCTTGAGACATACTGGCAGGGGCCTTTTCATAAACCATTTGCTTTTTCATATTTACTAGCTCCTTCTCGCCAATAGGCGGCAAAGACACATTATGCTTCTCTTGATTTTGGGCGTCTTTATTATAGTCCCACTCAAAATACATACTCAAATGTTGCCATATAAACATACATACGTCAATACAGACACTCACGCCCTCGGCACACAAAGCAACAGAATCCATGGGTGGTTTTGCGTGGGATTTTCAAAAATTGCTGACGATGAATTTGTGGTAGAAAAACAAAGTCAACTATTTTGGAGGTTATGATGAATAAGAAGATTATTGCAATGGATGGATTAAAAGGCACTCCCTAAGTCAAACATCCCGACATCGCTGCAAGTAAACCCTGCACATATATCATGAGAACCTAGTGGTTTATAATAATCGATTGAATATTCTCGTTACGGATTGGCGTACTGCAACTCAACTTTATTCGCATCGACGATTGCGCGAAAACTCGGTGTCAATTGGGCACCATCGAGAATATCGACCCGAAGTGGCAAATCGGAATCCTCAAAATCATTTCGAAGAGAGAGGATAAGGGTTTCAGGGAGGGGCAAACTCGATTCAATAATGAGATCGATGTCCGAGTGCGGTTTTGCTCTTCCGTCTACACGCGAACCAAAAATATACACCCGTTCATCGTGAAGGCGATGGGATAGAATTTGCTTTATAGTGGATAAATAATCCGGTTTTAGATCAAGCACTGATCTGGGTTCTCAGATTTGCAAGCAACACTTTTGCATCGAGATAAAAATCATTCACCGTGCTATATACCTTACGGGCGACTTCCTCGTCATAAACGTGACTTGTGAGGTTTCGACGTTGAAGATAGCCCATCCATACTTCTGCATTTTTAATGAGGCCTTGCTCGAAGGCAAGTCGAAAAAACTGTTTATTGGTAAACGTATCAACTTTTTCAAGACCATACATCTCAAAATATCGCTTAAGCATCTTCCAAGACAGCTCAAAGGTATACTCAAATCGTTGAATGATCCCATCTCGAAAAAGTTTCTCTGCTGATGACCCGATGGGAACAAGACCCGACGAGTAAATATCAATCGAATCTAAAAGAGATTGAAGGGCTTTTTCAAACGATGATAAATCAAGTGTCATGGTAGATATAACTATATATCTGATTGTTTTTCACGACAATAGCGTCGCTGCACATAAACCCTGCTCAGGCCCCATGAGAACCATGCCGAAAATGAGTCAATAACAGTCAGGGCGTCGTGCTCGGCTGGCTCTGAAAGCGTGACAAGCCAAGCGCCGGGTACCATCTCTTCGACGGCCTTGTCGGTGATCGCCTTTACCCGTGAGGGCGTAAAGGTTGTCCATGCTACAAAGATGACCTCATAACCGATCCATGACCCTTTCATAAAGTCATCGTCGAAAAATTCGGCGTTGCACTTAATATAATGGGTGATCGCCTGACATTTGGCGACAAGTCGTTCATTCAGCTCCATCCCCAAACCCACCAGACCAAACCCCACCGCCCCCGTCAGCAAAAATCGGCCATCTCCGCTACCCAGATCAAGCATCCGCTCACCCCGCAAGGATCGCCCCTGCCAGTGTTCGATCTTTTTTAATATTCGGGCCGCTGTAAAAAAAGGGGTGTACCCGAACACATCGTTTTCGTCGGGATTTTTATCCACATAGTAATAGGACGAATGCAAGAAATATTCAAACTGGAAGGCCAAGAACAGCCGCCAATATCGAGGCCGAAACACGACAAATAATGCCTCTCGAAACCACGTTAGTATCTGCCAGAATGCATGATAGAGAATCATGGGAGTATTGTAGCGCAATTTCATCCGTAGTTTTTTGGGATTTTCCCCAATCTTGACCGAGATATTATTATCAGAACAAATGAGGGAAGGGTGTTTATGTATAAGATTGTCAGCGTGAATACACAGCAAAACTCAAACCAACAAAAACAAAACAACTATTATACTCTTTTCTTTTTAGGCGTTGATTTTGACATAATAAATAATATTGAAAATGGCGCTGACATCCCGAAACCAGCTGGGCTCCTTTACGAACTCCTAACAAAAGAAGATCACGACTACGATTTGACTACTATCGCGCTAAATTATATCTCCGGTCAAATTTGGAATGGAATGGACATCAGGGATGCATATAATGAGTTTTCTAACGAGATCAAAAATCGAAAATTGGATGAATACTTCACACCAGACATCATGGAGCGAGTCAAAAACCGAATTGACTTACTGATCGAACTGAAAGCCCAACTAGGATAACGATCGTGCCTCTCAATCATTTCCTATTTGACTTTGCTCCCGTCGAAGCATACAATTTCACCATCAATTTTTGAAAGGGGTTCATCATGAGCGACAAGAAACAGAGTAATGGTTTAGGACTTGTTATCGGAGCGATCATTGGCGGTATTGCGGGGCTATTGTTTGCACCCAAAACAGGCAAAGAAACCCGTGAAGATGTCAAAAAAGTTTTGAAGGATTCCGAAGTAAAATTTAAAGAGACCACCGAAAAAGCAAAAGTGATGGCTGAAAAGGCAAAAGACACCGTCGAAGAGATCGTGGATACCGTGACGAAAAAAGTCAAAAAAACAGGCTGCTGCGAAGGCAGTTGCTGCGAGGAAGAAACCCCCGAAAAGGCTGCTGAATAATTATGGAGCAGGCGATTCAAATTCTGACGATCGTTATTGATGGATTACTCATCCTCTTTATCCTGTTGTTGATCTCCGTCGCTTGGAAAACCCTTCGAATGGTCAAATCGGCTTCAGGGTTTGTAGAGAATTTGTCTGATCTGAAATTTTGGTTCTCGATATTAAAGTCTATTCCAAAATCTTTTAACAAATCAAAAGATAAGGAATGATCCCGTCCGCTCAGATACGCAGTCGTTTTCTGGAGTATTTCCAGAGGAATCAGCATCAGGTCCAATCCAGTGCCTCGCTGATTCCCGAGGACAAAACGGTTCTTTTAACCATTGCGGGGATGTTGCCGTTTAAACCTTATTTCCTTGGGAAAAAGACACCGCCCTATAAGCGGGCAACGTCCTCTCAAAAATGCATTCGCACCAATGACATCGACAATGTCGGTCGGACGCCTCGACACCATACATTTTTTGAAATGCTCGGCAATTTTTCGTTCGGCGATTATTTCAAAGAAGGTGCGATCGAGTTGGCTTGGACTTTTCTAACCAAGGAATTAGGGATACCCAAAGACAAGCTTTTCATTTCGGTTTTCCGAGAGGACGAAGAAAGCTACCAGCTTTGGACCCAAAAAGCAGGAATCGCTAGCGACCATATGGTTCGACTCGGCGAAGCGGATAACTTTTGGGCAGCGGGACCCACGGGACCCTGTGGACCCTGTTCAGAGATCTACTTCGACTATGGCAAAGACCCTGCCTGTAAAGAAGCAACCTGTCTTCCTGGGTGCGACTGCAATCGCTACGTTGAGGTGTGGAATTTAGTTTTCATGGAGTATAACCGAAATGAAGCAGGCTTACTGACACCCCTTCCTAGCAAAAATATCGATACTGGCATGGGGCTAGAGCGCATTTCTGCCGTTGTCCAAGGGGTTCGAAACAATTTCGAAACCGACCTGTTCACCCCGATCCTTAAAACGCTCGACAAACGTTCAACCATGACAGGCACATCCCATTCTCGCCATGTGATCGCCGACCATAGTCGAGCCATGGTGTTCATGATCGGCGATGGCATCTATCCTAGCAATGATGGCCGCGGGTATATTCTCAAAAAGATCATTCGTCGGGCTATTCGACATGGCAAATTACTTGGGATCAATGAACCGTTCGTCGAAACCATGGCCCATATCGTTATCGATGAATATGGTCCGTTCTACGCTGAACTGATCGAGAATAAAGCCATGATCCTCGACGTGCTTCGCACCGAAGAAGCCAACTTCAGCAAGACACTCGGGCTCGGCATAACCCTCCTTCAAGACATCCTTAGAAATGGGAAAACAATATCAGGCGCCGATGCGTTCAAACTTTTCGACACCTTTGGGTTCCCCCTTGAATTAACGCTTGAGATCGCCGCCGAAGCCAGCGCGATGGTCGACACCCTTGGGTTTGATCAACATATGGCGCAGCAGCGTGATCGTGCCCGACAAGCCGCTACGTTTTATAACCCTTCGACAAGTTCAGGGCAGGCACATGATAAAGGCAAGGGTGGCGAAGCCATTGTCGCTTCGAACGAAGAGGAGCGTCTGGCAATGGCGCGAAATCATAGTGGCACCCACTTACTTCAAGCGGCTTTACGCAATAGTCTAGGCAAACATGTGACCCAATCGGGGTCTTTGGTGTCGCCGGATCGTCTTCGTTTTGATTTTACGCACCCCAAAGCCCTCACCCCCGAGCAGATCGCAACCGTCGAAACACTCGTCAACCAATATATCCTTCAAAATGTCGCCGTTGATATTACCGAGAAAACGTTCGATGAGGCGATCGCCGAAGGCGCAATGGCGCTTTTTACCGAGAAATATGAGAATGTTGTTCGCGTGGTGAAAATGGGCGATTGCTCGACCGAGCTTTGCGGTGGAACGCATGTCCATCGAACGGGTGACATTGGCAGTCTGCTTATTCTATCAGAAGCAGCCATTAGCAGCGGAGTCCGACGCATCGAAGCCGTAACCGGTCTTGGCGCCCTTCAGAAAGCTCAAGAACTCAAACAACTCACAGGGCAGATCGCCAATACTTATAAAATTAGCCCCGCCGAGATCCCGGATAAAATGGCCAAGGATAGTGACGAGATCAGTCGGCTCAAAAAAGAAAGCGACAAACTAAGCAAAGACCTCCTTTCTGGAAAAGCTAAAACAAAGAAAGCAACTGAATTCACGGAGAATAAGACCCCGATCGTTTGTGACGTTGTCGAAACCTTCTCCAATCAAGAAAACTTAGCCTATTATGTTGACCAGATCGCAATGAATATCAAAGGCATCGCCTGCTCAAGCGGTGTTTTTGGAAATAGCATTTTTTCGACGGTTCATGTCTCCCCTCTGATCGCGCTTGATCTTAATATACTTCTTGAGCAGATCAAAAAAGACATTCCGAACAAAAAGGCTTGGAAAAAGGATCGTGAGATCAATATTGTATCCGATAATGAACCGGATACATTCTCGATCATCACGACAAAACTCCCTCTTCTCATAAGGACGCTCGCTTAACCTTGACCATCCTCGGCATTGACTATGGCAGTAAAACAGTCGGCCTAAGCCACTCCGACCCTTCGGAAACAATGGCCTTCCCTGTGGCCAATTTACCCCGACAGACAGCAATCGCCCAGATCAAAGCGCAACTTACCGAAAAAACATACCGGCTTATCGTCATGGGGCTTCCTCGCAACATGAAAGGGGCCGACACTCAAATGACCGCAGACGTTCGTGCCTTTCGAGAGGAACTGGCTGCCCAAATCGACCTGCCCATTGAGTGGGTTGATGAACGGCTTACGAGCAGTCTAGTCAGCAAACAATTTATGGCGGCTGGTCTTAACACCCGAAAAAGCCGCCCCATTAAGGACAGCGCCGAAGCCACCGTTATTTTGCAGGGGTATTTAGATGGACACAAACATGAACGCTCCTGATAAATTCCTTCCCTTACCAAGGGAAGGTGGCTCCGCTAATGGCGGGGTCGGAAGGGTCCCCTTCAGAGGTACAATTTTTTGTATCGTTATGACTTTGCTCTGTGTCTCTTTCAGCGAAGATCTTACGGTTCTGATCCCTCGGGGAGCCGGTGGGGCGGGCGTTGCGGTGGCCCTTAAAAAAGCGCACGTTATTCACAGCGCGTGGCTTTTTCGTCTCCGGCTAAAATTTTCGAATATTCACCCTCGGTTTTACTCGGGTCTAATCCGTTTATCCCTACCCGCCAATCACACGTCGCTGCTTCAACAGCTTCAAGACCCTACCCGCCTTACCTATGAAAAACTCACCATCCCCGAAGGATTTAATACGATACAGATCGACAATCTCCTCTCTGAGAAAGGCATAATCACCCCCGACTCGTTTATCGAGTTCTGCTCCGACCCGACCCTGTTTCGACCGATCATTGAAAAGATCTCGAGTTTGTCTGCTTTTGTTGAGGTCTCGAAACTTGAAGGGTTACTCTACCCTGACACCTACCATATCGAGTATTACACCTCGATCCCCGAACTGGTCCGACTCATGCTGACAAATTTCGCCAATAAAGCCCTTCCCCTTTACCAACAATATGAAAAAAATCTACCCACCCAGAAACGATGGGAGAAGCGAGCCAAAAAGACCCGACGTGGCATGCGATATCAGCGCATTCTTATTACCGAGAAAACTAAAGGGTTGTCGTTCTATCAAGTATTGAAGCTTGCTTCTATTGTCGAGAATGAAGCCAAAGTCGCCACCGAGCGACCGGTTATCGCCTCCGTATATCTCAATCGCCTAAATCGGAAAATGGCGCTAGGCAGTGACCCGACCGTCCAATACGCCAGAGAACTGGCCGGACTTCCTCATAAGGAAATTGTCTACTTTAAAGACCTCGAGATCCATAGTCCCTATAACACCTACAAGCATAGCGGGCTACCTCCAACCCCGATCAGCAATCCTGGGCTTGATTCGATCAAAGCGGCGCTGTATCCAGCAACGAGCCATTACCTCTATTTTGTGGCTACTGGCGATGGATCGCATCATTTCTCTCTAACCGCTAAAGAACATATCGCCTGGAGTAAAAAGGTTCAGTCTAAGTAGGCATCAAAAGCGTTTTATATACAGAGTACACTTGCTGTGCAACCCGCTGATTTGTAAACTCTTTGAGCACCCTTAAGCGAGCATATTGGCCCATTTTATCTCGTTGAAGAGGATTTTCGATAAGCGTCGAAATGGCGTCCTTAAGATCCCCACTATCATTGGGCTCAACCACAATGCCCGTTTGCCCATTTTGATTAACATAGGGAACGCCCGTTGGTAGATTGGTTGAGATCACCGGCTTTCCACAAACCATCGCTTCGAGCTGAACAATACCAAACGCTTCACTGGGTGCGATCGATGGCAACACAAAAATATCACATAGATGGAAATGGTACACCAGTCGTTCAAACGACTGAGGCGGCAACACCCTAAGGCGATGCTCGATCCCTAGCTTCTTTGACTCAGCGATCAACTCATCATAAAGAACACCTTCCCCAATAACAATCAATAAAGCCTCCACCGTCTCCATGGCCTTCAAGAGGACATTGACCCCCTTGTAATAAACAAGCCGCCCCACATAAAGAACAATCGGGCGCGCGAGCTGTTCCTTTTCTTTTACAATATTGAAAGCGATCTCACGTGACACCTCGTATCTCTCGGGATAAATTCCCAAGGGCACCACTTGGCATTTGGTTTCAAACGGTCGAAGAGAGGGAGAGTTTTTGATCATGTTAGGTGATGTGGCAAGAATGGCACGAGCTTGTCGAAGCACCCACGATTCAAGCGGTGCGAGGAGGGCTTTTAATTTCTTCTGTTTTACGATGTCGCTATGCCAAGTAATCACAAGCTTGCCTTTGGGTCGCGCTAAGAAATAGGCAACCATGGCAACAGGGTCTGGAAGGTGAAGATGGACAATATCGGACGAATAGCGTTTCATCCAGTAGGGCAACGATAGACTGATCGGTGAAGAGAAAAAGAGCGGTTTCCTAAAGATCAAGAAGACCCAATTTCGTAATCTCTTAAGGGGAACACCGCGCAAGATCTCTTCACGGGTCGAAAAATTCGAGTTACTGACCAACACCTGTAGCTCAACATCATCTTTTTTGACCAGTTCCTCCGATAAATCCCGAACAACCGATTCGACACCGCCGATCCACGGATCGTAAAGCTTGTTTACCATGAGGATTTTCATGTGTCATATTGAAACACACAATACCGATTTCTTATAGGCTGTTCTATCGAAAAACGACCGTTTCGCCCGTAACATCGGCGACAACATGACTCCCATGTCCGATCGCCCCCGAGAGGATCTGGGTCGCCAACGGGTCTTGGACCAGTCGCGTCACGGCCCGTTTTAGCGGTCTTGCCCCGAATATCGGGTCAAACCCCACTTTAGCCAAATGGTCTTTCAGTGTGTCGGTAAACGATATATCGATGTCTCGCGCTTGTAATCGAACAGCCAAGATCTGAAGTTGGATCGAGACGATCTGACGCAGCTCCTCAACCGTTAAGCGACCAAAAACGATGATCTCATCTACTCGATTTAGGAACTCAGGCCGAAAATGCTGTTTCATTCGATCAAGCACATCCTCTTTAACTTCATCCACCGAGTCGGCCTGTAAGATCAAGTCGCTGCCAATATTGGACGTCATAATGACCACTGTATTCTTAAAGTCCACATTGCGTCCTTGGCCATCCGTCAGACGTCCATCATCAAGGATCTGCAGCAGGACATTAAACACGTCGGGATGCGCCTTCTCGATCTCGTCGAACAAGATCACGGCGTAAGGACGACGGCGCACCGCCTCGGTCAATTGCCCGCCCTCGTCATACCCAACATAGCCGGGGGGCGCACCTAATAATCGTGCAACGGTATGTTTTTCCATATACTCGCTCATATCTATACGGACCATGGCATCTTCTCTGTCGAATAAATGTTCAGCCAACGCTTTGGCAAGTTCGGTCTTTCCCACCCCCGTGGGGCCTAAAAAAATGAACGACCCAATGGGACGATTCGGATCGGATATGCCCGACCGAGAACGGCGTACCGCGTTCGACACCGCCTCAATGGCCTCGTTTTGGCCGATCACTCGCTCATGAAGGTCGGCTTCGAGGTGCAGCAATTTCTGCATCTCGCTCCCGAGCATCTTGGTTACAGGGATGCCTGTCCACTTCGAGACGATCTCGGCGATATCATCTTCATCAACCTCTTCCTTCAACATTCGGGTTCCATCTTGGATCTGACCGATCTTAGTCTGAGCGGCGTTCAGCTTGTTTTGTAGTTCAACGATCTCTCCATAGCGAATTTTGGACACAGCCTCTAAATTACCGAGGCGTTCTTCTCGTTGAGCGCGTATCGTCGCCTCTTCGATCTGTTTTTTCACCCCACTGACCGATTCGATCATGGCCTTTTCTTGCATCCAACGGGACTTCAGTTTACTCTTCTCTTCATCCACCTCGGCGAGGTCTTTGATGATCTTCTCGAGTCGTTCTTTGCTTTTAGGGTCGGTCTCTCGTTTCAAAGCTTGTCGCTCGATCTCCAGTTGGACACTACGACGCTCCAGTTCGTCGATCTCCTGTGGCATACTGTCGACCTCGATTCGCAGTCGTGAGGCCGCCTCGTCGATTAGGTCGATGGCTTTGTCCGGTAGGAACCGATCCGCGATATAGCGATTCGACAGTTGAGCCGCTGCGACAATAGCCGCGTCTTTAATTCGAATGCCATGATGGATCTCATACTTTTCCTTTAAGCCTCTCAAAATAGCGATCGTATCCTCAACACTCGGCTCAGAAATGAACACCGGTTGGAAGCGACGTTCAAGCGCAGCATCTTTTTCGATATACTTGCGATATTCATCCAGTGTCGTTGCCCCAATAGACCGCAGAAGCCCTCTGGCCAAAGCCGGCTTTAACATATTCGAGGCATCCATCGAGCCTTCCGCCGCACCCGCCCCGACAATGGTATGCAGCTCATCAATAAAGAGAATAACCGTGCCCTCCGACTTTTCGATCTCTTTAATGAGCGCTTTCAATCGATCTTCAAACTCACCCCGATACTTTGCACCCGCGATCAACGCCCCCATATCGAGCGCTTCGATACGCATATTCTTTAGAACACTCGGGACATCACCATTAACGATCCGTAACGCCAGTCCCTCGACAACCGCCGTTTTACCGACCCCAGGCTCACCAATAAGGACAGGATTATTCTTCGTTCGCCGCGACAAAACCTGAATGATCCGGCGAATTTCATCATCTCGGCCGATCACGGGGTCAAGCTTGCCATTACGGGCGAGTTCGTTTAGGTCTTTGCAATATTTTTTGATGGCTTGAAAACTGTCTTCTTGATTGGGGTCGGTCACCCGCTCATCCCCACGGACTTGTTTTAATACTTTCAAGAGGGATTCTTTTGTCACCCCCGCGTCTGCAAGGATCTGCTTTGCCTCCCCTGCTATATCTGCCATAGCAAGCAACAAATGCTCATTCGTCACATAATCATCTTTGAGTCGGTCGGCTTCCTTTTGAGCCTGTTTAATGACAAGCCCCAGATCATTGTGGACATATTGCTGTGCAACGCCTTCGACTTTAGTATAGTTCTTTAAAATTCTCGCTACCTCATCCGCAATGACGTCCATTCTGGCCCCAATCTGCGCAAGTAACGACGCAGCCAAGCTATCCTCGACATCGAGCATGGCCGACAATAAATGAATGGGCGTAACCTCTTGATGGTCACGGTTTTGTGCTAACTGAAAGGCAGATTGAACGGCTTCTTGGGCTTTGATCGTAAATTTATTTAGATTGAGCATAACAAACACCCCTTTTCATAATATTTAGCACTCTCATTATGACACTGCTAAAATTTAATTCAAGAGGGAAATTTGTAAGATCAAACCCAACAAAATGCGTCAATGATTCGGCAGGAAAAATATTTATAGTTTAAAGCACACCAAAAGAGGGCAATATATCAACTGAAGGGACACACCAAAATAAATCGATGCAATTAAACTATCAATACTTGACGATAAACTATATGAAATCAAATTAAATCCAATAGAAGGGGGAATGCAATATGGCAATCACAAATGGGATAGACGTTGGGGCCAATTCATTAAGTAGTATTTCTGGGGGAAATGCAGCAGCGACTGGGGGCATCAAGGATGTAGTCCTCAATAGTTCAAATACTGCATATAATAAGTTAACAACGACAACTGATGTGATAAATACAAAAGACATTGCCGATGTTGGGAACACCTCCCATCCAGATTCCTTGGTCGCTGGCTTATTAGCCTATATTCAACAACGACAAGCCAAAGTTGCTGCTGCAAGCCTGCAAAATCAAGTGACCCAAACACAGAGCCCTATCACAGCGACCAACAGCACAACGACAACCTCCACGCCCCAAACAAGAACGGCGAAATCCTCGGCAATAAACTCCACTTCTTCTGCTTCTTCAGCTTCTTCTGTTTCTTCTGTTCGCACCGTTTCAGATGCTCAGATCACTTCTCTGTATAACAATCTTCTCAATCGAGCCCCTGATGCTGCAGGATTTAAATACTGGCAAGATGCTGCTAATAAGGGAGCAACTCTAAGCGATATGACTCTATGTTTTCTGAAAGATTCTGAATATACCTCAAGTCATCAGGGAAAAGTGACGGGGAATGATATTGAGAGCCTCTACGCGACATTACTTGGCAGACCATCTGACTCCGCTGGCAAATCATTCTGGGTACAACAAGCAAATAATGGCGCGACAATCCTTGAAATTGCAAGCGATATTGCAAATTCTTCTGAGTACATAGAACTTCATAGTAATGACCATCAAAGTCTCGTTAATGCTATAAGCTAAGAGGCGGTGACTACAGCTCCGACAACCAGACGAACGTAACCCCGTGGTCAGCGAATTGGGGCATCATTTCTTTGAGTACGGACAGGGTATATTTACGTGTGATGTGCCCGATGGCAACCACTTGCCCTTCCGTTCGAGATCTTGCTACCGCTTTTCTTAGCCGTTCACGGATGACATCAGGATCATCGACCCCATCGAGGAATATCTCGTTATGATAAGCAGGGATATGCTGCCGCCGTGCCATTTCGTAGGCAACTGTGGTTCGACTGGTCAGGCTATCCAGAAAAAAGAGTTGATGCGTTCGGGCCCAGTCTAATATGGGGCACATCAGGTTGGGGCTTGAGGTCACATACGACCCCATATGATTATTCAGCCCTTTAATAAAACCCCAGCCACTGATTTGATCCATCGCCTTATCAAGCGCCAACGGAATAGACGCCGCATCGCTATGACGGTCGATGTAAAAAGGATAAGCTTGTATCAAATTCGCCCCCTGACTCTCCTGATCGCCCCTACGAGGGAACGGCTCCATCGGCATATGAAGCAGCAATTCATATCGGTCCATCAACGCCAATTCCTTTACGAGACTCTTGCTATTCTTAAGCCCAGGAATGATTGCCAGATTCAACTTGAAGGGGATATCCATTAGCGTCAGGTATTGAGGCGTTTTCACCCCCAGATCATCCATAACAATAGCTACCTTGGCCGAAGGATATCGGTAGGGTTTGGGTTGAGATTTAGGGGTTGTGGGCAACAAGTCCATATCGATGGGTATCGGTTCGAGAAAGTCCTCAGTCAACTTTTCGAGCGTAACCCAGTGGAAGAACATCACCAACAAGTTCGCCACGATCAAAACGACAATGATACCAAAAAGAATGCCAATAAAACGTTTCATAAAGGTTAAACCTCAGGAGGGAGATTTTACAATGATTTGACGACTTGTATCGCTTTCAGAATTTGCGGATCTTTATCCATCGAGTAGGTGAACGTCCCTTTTTGGATCGCCTCAATATCTGACGACGGGATCTCGACGAGCACATCGGGCGGAATCCCTACCGTATGAATATTGCTGCCATTGGGCGTTAAATATTTCGCGATCGTCAACAATATAGCCGAACCATCCGACATGGGAATAATGTTTTGAACCGAGGCTTTCCCAAAGGAATGCGTCCCCACAAGTTTACCTCGATTATTGTCCCTAACCGCACCGGCCAGTATCTCCGACGCTGAGGCGGAAGACCCATTCATCAAGATCACAACCGGGCCATCAAAGATCTTCTTTCCGGGTGTCACGGGAAGACTCATCTTGTTTCCGCTGCGATCAACCGTATAGACCACAACGCCGTCATCAATCAGCAAACTCGCGATCCCTTGAGCGTTAGAGAGTAATCCGCCCCCGTTATTTCGGACATCGACGATCAGGTGTTTGGCGCCCTTCTTTTTGAGCGCTTTGATCTCGGTCGCCATTTCTTTGGTGGCTTCTTTGCTCTCGAAGCTATTGAGTCGCAGATATCCAACATCATCACTAAAGATCTTTGCGTCTTCAATGCTCTTAATGTCGATCTTGGCTCGAATGATACTCACCGCAAAGGGGCTTTCGACGGCCTCTCGTTTGATCCATAGTGTGACCTTGCTGCCTTCGGGGCCACGGATCAACGAAACGGCTTCTTCGAGCGACATTTTTTCGGTTGTCACCGTGTTGATCGACACGATGGTATCCATCGCACGCAAGCCGGCCTTATCCGCAGGCGTCCCATTAATGGGGGCGATCACGGTTAATTTATTATTTTTCATGCCGATATGGATGCCAATGCCAAAGAAATTCCCGGCCAAACTGGATTTCATTTCACTATACTTAGACGGCTCAAGGAACCGAGAATAGGGGTCATTCAACGACTCGAGCATGCCCTTTATCGCCCCATAGGTGAGTGTTTTATCGGTAATATTATCTTGAACAAAATTGGACTGAATAATATCAAAAACTTGCAGGGTCTGAAGTTTCCAATTAACGGGGTAACTGACACCCACAAGGAGAAGAACAAGAAGGGGGATCCGAAAATATTTTTTCATCAGGTGTATCATAACGACTTTTACTGTCTTGGCAAGTAGTTAAGCGGATCAACCGCATTTCCGGCTTGTCGGATCTCAAAATGGAGATGAGGGCCTGTCGACCATCCGGTACTCCCCACCAAGGCGATAATTTGCCCCTTGGTGATCTGTGCCGAGCGTTTCACATAGAACGCTGACAAGTGGCCATAGATGGTTGTAAACCCTGCGCCATGGTCGATAACGACCGTCTTCCCATAGCCCCCCCAATTACCCGAATAAAGGACAACCCCATCCGAGGCTGCAAAAACGGGACGCCCCATCGGCGCCGCGATATCAAGCCCTGTATGGGTTGCCTCGACTTTAAAGATCGGGTGCATTCGTTTACCAAAATACGAAGAGATCTTCCCCACAACCGGCCAAATAAAGCGGCCATCCCCGATCCATTGCGTACGCCCCCCTTGTCGTTGAAGTCGAACGATCATATCTTGGATCTGGGCCGAATCTCGTTCCAGTTGATGCAGTTGTTTTTCATATTCGGCTTTTTGCTGCATAAGTTCTTGGAGTAATTTCTCCTTCGTCTTTTTATTCTCGTTAATGACCGTTTTGATCACCACAATTTGATGCTCTTGGGTTTTGAGATTACCCAGCAAGCCACTCAGTTTATTTTCTTGTCGGGTTAATTGCGTCTTTTTCTCGCGAACGTCATTCAAAAATGTTACATTCGTCGTGATCATGCTTTCAAAGAAATACAGCTCATTGAGATGATCGGTAAACTCATCAGAGTTAAACAAGATCTCAATAAAATTGGTCTCGCCTAAACGATGAAATTGATCGACCTTGTACATCAAGCTCGCCTGTGCGATCTCAAATTTTTTTCGTTCATTGAATAGATCCAACTCGACTTTGCCGATCTCGCCTTTGGTGTGATCGATCTGTCCGCTCACTTTTTCGTGAAGCTGATTTTGTCGAACCAACTCCCCTTCTATCTTAGTGATCGTGCGAGCAACATCACGCGCTTGTCGCTCGGTTCGGCCAATGACATCACGGTGTTGAAGGATGCGTTGATTCAAGGCTTCCAGCTCACGCGTTTTTCTAGCGACCTCATCATTGGGATCCGCCGCAAGAGTTACGAGGCATAATAAACAAAAGAGTAAAAAGATCCGCTTCATTGAAATATCGCTTTCCTTTTATGGCGCTGAAATTGTACGGCAAATCGGTGCGCTTCATCCCGAACTTGCTGCAGGATTATTAGCCCCGAATGTTGATGGTCTAATTTTACCCCATTCGGGCGGGTCGGCAAATAAACAATTTCTTCTTTTTTTGCGAGCGACAAAATATCGAGCCCTTTGACGTCTAATTTCCGGAGGGCTTCCATCGCCGCATGGAGTTGGCCAAGCCCTCCATCAATCAACATCAGATCCGGTCTTTGCTTGGATGTAAATCGTTTTGCAACGCGGGTCACCACTTCAGCGATCGAGGCATAGTCGTCATTATACTCGACGGTCTTGATATTGAACCTTCGATAATCGTCTTTATCCGGAACACCGTCCATAAAGCTAACACACGACGCCACAATTTGCGTTCCCCCTAAATGAGAGATATCGATGCCAATGATCCGTCGAGGATTCTTCGACAACCCAAGGTCATCCGCCAATTTCTTAGCCACTTGGTCGTAAGAAAGCCCTTGTTTTGTTATGAGTTTTCGCTTCATGACGTGGAACGCATTTTGACGAAGCATATCCATCAACTGTCCTTCGGCCGAACTCGGAACAGCCAAACTAAGCTTCATGCCTCTCTGCGCCAACCAACCCCGAAGCCCCTCCGGCTCATGATCAACGATGACTCGACGAGGAACATCGCTCTGTTCTTGATAGAATTGCATCACCCCTGTCGCCATAATATCCTCTTTTTCATCGATACGGGTATTCTCCATATCGAAACTATAGTTCTGAACCAAACAGCCTTCTTTGACGCGAAAAACCTGCAAGATCACATAATCATCGAACATCATCACCAAAAACACATCGAGGTTGTCGTCTTGCGTCAGAGATTCGACCCGTTGCTTGTCCCGAAGTTGTTCGATAGCTTTGGATTGTTCGCGAAACTGAGCCGCTTTCTCAAAATTCAGCATGTCACTGGCCCGATTCATTTGCTCATGAACAGCGGCGATGAGTTTGCCATAGCGCCCTTCCAGCAGCATGGTGATCTCCTTTATCCAAACTTGATAATCCTCTGCCGTGATCTTGCCGATACAGGGCCCCGAACATCGCCCCATATGATAATAGAGACAGGGGATATTGCGCTTGGGGATCTTTTTACATCGCCTCAAATGGAAATGTTCACGGATCACGCCCATCAACTCGGACAACAGATATCCCGACACGAACGGCCCGAAATAAAGTGCCTTATCGGCCTTTCGTAGGCGCGTCTGGATCAGTCGAGGGAACGGTTCGGTTAAGTCTAACTTTAAGTAGGGGTATGTTTTACTGTCTTTGAGACGCGTATTGTATTTGGGATCATGGGACTTGATGAACTGATTTTCGAGAACCAAGGCCTCGACTTCATTTTGGACCACCACATAGTCGATATGGGCGATCTGTTCGACCAAGACCGCAATTTTGGGGGCAAGGGGCGAACTGGGTTTGAAGTATTGCGTTACACGTTTTCGGAGATTTTTGGCTTTACCCACATAAAGCACCTCGCCGGCCTCATTCTTCATGAGATATATCCCCGGCGAGGATGGAATTTCAGGAATTTCCGAAATAGGACTCATGCCTATTTTCGATCCAGATACGAACTATACTCGACGCAAAAAGGTCTATCGGCTAGGCGCCAAGGTGCGAGCCCCGCAGGTGTATTAAACATACATCGAGGAGCAAACACCGTAGGCAACACCGCCGACAAACATTTTGCTAAGAGGTTTCTAGAACTTGGTTGCGTGACGAGCTGTACGTATCGTAGGACGTCCTTCTCTCGAACCGATCTCTTCATCACTAACGGCGGTAACCACTACCGGCAATGTCACATCGACACCCGAATAGAGTTTGATCTTCGCCGAATACGTGCCTGCCATTTTGATATGGGTGCTCAGGACGACTTTTTTCTTCGAGATCTCAACGCCCGATTTTTCTTTGATATATTCTACAATTTGCTCGGTCGTAATGGTTCCATATAGATGGCCCGTCGCACCGGCTTTGTGCGTAAAATCGAGGGATAAACCACTGAGTTTATCCGCAAGATCTTGATGTGATTTTTGCTCTTTAGCGATCTTTTTCTTAGCCATATTGAGTGCATTGGTCATGACCGAAATATTGCCTTTTGTTGCAATAACCGCCTTTTTAAAAGGGATCAAAAAGTTTTGGGCAAATCCTTTTGCAACTTCAACAACAGAGCCTTTATCGCCTAACTTCGTATCATCTTCAAGTAGTATAACTTTCATTAAAATAGCCTCCCTTAATCCAAAACATGTGGCACGAGGGCCACTTCACGAGCACGTTTGATCGCATGAGCTACCGCTCTTTGATGAATAGGACATAGCCCTGTCGCACGACGAGGCCCGATTTTCCCTCGTTCGGTAATATAACGCTTGAGGGTATTGACCTCTTTGTAGTCGAGTTCTTCAACTCGAGCGGTACAAAGCGAACAAGGGCGCTTCTTCACTTTGCGGAACTTTACCGGTCTCATATTATTACTTGATGCATTTTCACGTTGCTTCATTGCCATTTATCTCGTCCTCCTTACAAATCTTTTAACTAGAATGGAACGTCTTCGTCGCTCGCCCCATTGCTGGACGGCTCCTCGGATTTAGTCTCTTCGTCTTTGCGGGAAAGAATTTGCACATCATCAGCGATAATTTGCGCCCAGATGCGTTGCTTCCCTTCTTTTTCATAAGTATCGATCTCTAAACGACCTTCGATCGACACCTTTTTGCCTTTGCTTAAATACTCGCCACAGATCTCGGCCAATTTACGCCAAGCGACGATATTAAGAAAATCAACTTCATCTTTGCCTCCGCGGCGATTAACGGCCACAGAGAACTTGGTCACAGGGATACCCGCTGTGGTATATCGCATTTCGGGGTCGCGAGCCAAGTTGCCAATTAAAAATACTTTATTATACATTCGTCATGGTCTCCTAAAACGGGATATCGTCTTCGACATAGGGCTCAGCCTCATCGGCTGCCTTGTCGACACTGGACACGGCACTACCGTCTAAGAGCCGTGCATAACTAGCAATAACTTCGGTGGTATATACTTTTTGACCGTCTTTGTCATCAAAGGAACGGTTTTGAATGCGTCCCTCAACAACGACCATCATGCCCTTTTGGAAAGTGTCATTGGCTTGTTCGGCTAATTTGCCCCAACATACAACGGGGATAAGGTCTGATTTATCTTGATTAACCCCGCCTCGTTGGATCAACATCGTAAAGCGGGTCATCGACGTGCCTTCTGTGGTTACGCGAACCTCAGGATCTGTCGTCAAATTTCCGATCATCACGATCTTATTCACAGCAGACATAAATCTAGGACTCTTTCTCCTCGTAACGTTTGGTCGTTACGGCGCGAGCAACCATGCTGCGAAGGATATCTTCGTCGATCTTGAGTTTGTAATTGAGTTTTTCGATAATTTTATTCTCATCATCAAAGTTAATAAGGACATAATAGCCCTCGCCTTGGTGATTAGCACGACGAAGTGCCGACATCAGCGGACGACGGCCCCATTTCTCGACACCCACGAAAGCAGCTTTGTTCTCGGTGATGAAGGTTTCGTAGCGTTTAACGACCTCATCAACCTTCTCTTCTTGGCTTTCTGGTTTTAGAATAATGATCAATTCGTATTTCATATAAAAACTCCTTACACTGTGTAATAAATAGTGAGGCCATTGACAGACCGAGTCGGATTATAGCACGCGCAATATCTATTGGACTAGCCGGCTTTTGGGGAAATGTGGCATAATGCCCGCATGACAAAGAACGATCAAACCTTCCAAGACATCATCCTCACCTTGCAAAACTTCTGGGCAAAGCAAAACTGCATTATTCAGCAGCCCTACGATATCGAAAAGGGTGCGGGCACCATGAACCCCGCCACGTTCCTTCGCGTCCTTGGGCCCGAGCCATTTAACGTGGCCTATGTCGAGCCCTCTCGTCGACCCACCGATGGCCGATACGGCGAGAACCCCAATCGCCTTGCTCACTATTTTCAATTTCAGGTCATCTTAAAACCCTCCCCGCTCAATGTGCAGGAGCTTTATCGCCAGAGCCTTGAAGCCATTGGCGTTAAGGTAGCTGACCACGATCTGCGTTTCGTTGAGGACAACTGGGAATCCCCTACACTCGGAGCGGCAGGGGTGGGTTGGGAGGTGTGGCTCGATGGCATGGAGGTCACCCAATTCACCTATTTTCAACAATGTGGCGGCCTCGAGCTTAGTCCTATCTCAGTCGAGATCACCTACGGCATCGAGCGTCTAGCTATGTTCATTCAAGGTGTCGATTCGGTCTTTGACGTCAAATGGGTCGGGGATATCCGTTATGGCGATATTTATATGCAAAACGAAAAAGAACAAAGTGCCTATAATTTTGAGGTGGCCAATGTCGACATGCTTCAGCAGCTTTTTGGGTTGTTCGAGAACGAGTCAAAGTGTTGCCTTGAGAAGAACCTCGTCTTACCCGGATACGACTATTGTCTAAAGTGTTCGCATACCTTCAACCTACTCGATGCCCGCGGTGCCATTAGTGTCACCGAGCGCACCCACTACATCGCCCGCATCCGCCATCTGGCCAAAAAATGCGCGGCGCTCTATCTCGCTAAACGGGAGGCGCTGGGGTTTCCGTTGATGACAGACTAAAGCACCAACAACAACCGATATGTATTTTTGACTTTATTTATCAAAATCAACGACATATTACATATGGTGAGTTATGTCAAAATTTAAAATTATCGCTGATGCTTACTCCTCTTTGACATTTGAAATTGTGAACAATAACACCCTATTCGCCCCTGAAGATGTGCAGAATGTATCTCAAAAAAAAAATCGCCAATTCTCTGGTTGAATCAAGTGGCCATTACGACCCGTCAACTCAAATTACAACCTTTGCCTGCTATGCACCCAAACAGCCCGAAGTGAAGCAATCTTTGATTCTCTATTTACCCAAGGATGACGGAAATTATGTTCGTCACGTCATTGATATGAAACACGATAAAACACATAATGTGTTTTATGTCGCCATCAAAGGATTATCACCCATGGCGGATGTTTCTCAACAAGAATATCGCGACAACCCGTCAAAATTCGGGGCACTTTATTGTTATGGTAGCGATGTTAATAATAAAGCCGATTTGAAAGAATATGCAGATCCTTGTGGGCGACATTTCCCTGCAGGACCAGAAGGCAAAGTTGCCACGATCATTGACTATACCAAAGTCCCACTTAAGAGAAGCGATTCAGATGAACTCCCTAGCTCCATTGTTAAGATATCTTTTGATATATCACCTGACTCAAATACAAACAAAAGCACACTATCACCTTTAGACAAATGGTTGACAGCCTTAACAGGCCGGCGACTGCCTCGCTTTCGAAGTATAGGAGGGATTGAGACATTTCCTATCGTTGAGGTGGCAGCTCTCCCTGATTTGTTGTTTAAAGAAAATGACGGAATCAATACCTATCACTTCATCAACAACCCGCCCCCTCATATAAACAAAAATTGGGGTTATGATGGATTTGGATATCATTGTTCACTAAGTTCTCGTTTTGGGTCACCATATGAGTGGCTAAGATTTCTTAATCGTCTTCGCGAATTACGCATCATCCCCATACTCGACCTTCAACTGAATCATTGTACCGAGCTAGACAGTCCGATTAATAAGGTATGGAATCTTCTTCTTTCCGAGTTGGGTGATTGGGGGTTTAAATTTAACTACAGCGACCCTTTTATTTTGGAGTTTGCGGTGGCAAGTCTTCGATTCTTAAAAGAACAATTTGGCATTAATCATTTTCGATTGGATCAAATCCGACGCGCCGAAAGCGCTCCCCTGATTGAGGCCTTAGTCAACGAGGGAAATTACCTTTTTTTCGAAGCAGAAAACGGATGGCAACTACGTCAACAAATAACGCCCTCTTCACAAGGAAAAATTTTTTATTGGGATTTTGACACCCTGCATTTTGCAAGAGCGGTCTTAAAACGAGTTGATGGCTGGACACATACTCTTTCGTTATTACTTGATCGATTAATCCATCACCCCCATGCAATTCCTTTTTATTCGACCCATGATGACTATACGGGAAGAAATGTCCCTATGGAATTTCTGATGATGCTTGCAAAAGGGATTCCGCTTATGTTTCCTTATGATTGGTTTGACTTTTTTCGTGATGAGGAAGACCCTTGTCGTGCCTCCGCATTATTGGCTGAAAAAATCGGAAGACTTTTAGATCTAACAGATGAACAGCTAAAGACTCGAACTCACTTATTGACCTTTTTTGAGAATGATCCCACCCAAATGAAGAACTTCGCAACCAATTTTCATCGTCAATTTTTTATTGAGCAAGACCAAGGCAATTTTGAAGTGAGGCGAGGGCTTTTTGAAAGTGATGATTTAAATTTTGTTAGATTTAACAAGTATATTCTTCAAAAGATGTGGGTCGCGTTCTGCAACGACACGCTACAATTAATTGAAATTAATGAGAACGCCGATAGAACCTCGTTTGAGAAGCTTCGAAAATTACGAAAGGATTGTCCCTGGTTGTCAAATGCCTCATCACCTCTTGATGGGGTTTGGCCAACGCAAAATTCGTACATCAAGGATGGGGTCGCCATCATGCGGCGGACAAATCCTATCAATGATGACGAGCAAATCGTTGTCATTTCTAACTTCAGTGATCGAGAAAAAACGTTGACCGATTTAAGCTTTTTCGGAAAGGGTCCCTGGAAATGTGTTGTTTTTGATTCTAACGAGGCAAAAACGAATCCGACTCAACATCTTCGCTTCAGCGAAGCAAAACACCCCCTCACCCTACCCCCCGATAGTGCAGTTGTCTATAAAAGAGAGCCGATAAATTCTACGAGAAATCAAAGACCAACAAAGAAAACTCAATATAACTTAGCGATTCCTCAAAGACCGAAAAACTATGCTCAATATAACTTAGCAATTTCTCAAATCTATAATCCAACGATAATCACACAGGTGACACAACCTAGTGATTCAATAATAAATAACTCTAATGTTGCAGGTGCTTTTCTGTATAAAAAACGAACCTATCGTTTTGGGTTTAAACCAAATGAGCTCAACATATTCGCTGATGCTGGTAACGTTTCCCAACTCAAAATCAAAGCGATCATGGTAAAGAAAGATGATCGGCTATTCCCTGCTAAAGCTAGTAAAGTAGCTCAACTGGACATGTCGACTGCAATTTATCTTGATTCGGTATATTCCCAAAAAACAAAGAAACGAATCCTTGTCTCACAAGACTCTACTCCCTTGATTTATCTTGTTTTTGACGATGGCGCTGTAGTCCCCATTTATGTCCCATAATTCTTTGATATTCCGAGGTGCTGTCGCAGTCTGGCTATGAAATAATTTCATAAAAGGCACCCCATGATCATTACCTTCAACCAATATATCGAACAATAAAACGCTATATCCCATCAAACTGAAAATTGGAACTGAAAATTGGAACTGAAAATTGGAATGGGAATGGGAAAAAGTGAATCGTTTCATTTTTTCGTACGATATATTCATGTAAGCGAAGAAAATCGTTCGAACAGGAGGGGATTATGACTCCAGTAATCGGATCATCAGGATCATCAATCGGATATCAACCCATTTATCCGAACGAGCTCACCCCCAGTCAGAACCGTGAATTAAGCAATATGATCAAAGCGATACAGATATTGACGCTGATCCGCGATCTGCTCGAAAAATATGGCAACTATGGCCAACCCTTTACGATCATTATCATGCCCCAAGGGGTTTTGATTGAGCCAAAACAGAACACCTCCCCATTATTTACACCCCCCATTCCCCCACCTAATCAGGACCAACAAAACGCTATGCAGATACTAAATCAACTGCCAAAAGATCAGCGCAGTTCAGTTATCGGTTGTAACGTGATTTCAGCAGATGGTCGTGGGGGTGTTCTGGGGTGGTATCAACCCTCGGACCCTGGGTACATTAATCTCGACAAACATGATATGCGCGCTGATAGCAGCGGCGAACAAACAGCTTCCACCATTGCTCATGAGAGTTTTCATGCCTTTACAGTCCAAAAGCTCTTGCCTGCATGGAGAGAAAACAAAAACAGTCCTTATGGACAAAAGATGGAGGCGCTCTATCAACACTACGTAAAAGCAATAAAATCGGGCGATCCATCTCAATTCCCAAGCGCGTATGCAGCCTCAAAACTGAACGAGGCGCGTTGTGGCAGGGAAGGCTTCGAGGTTGGTTTCATGGAATACCTCGCCGAACTAGCCGCAAACATTGAAACAGGGCAGAAAGCCCCATACCCTAGCCCAGAACTCCGCAGCGCTTACGCCACCATGGAAAGGCTTCTTCAACAAGCCAATGGTGGAGAAAAAGTCGCCATTGTTCAGCCTGTTCGACAAAATTATGCTTTCGCAGATGCAAGAGCCTATCAAACTCATCTAGGCGTGGGTCCTCAGTTCGCGTAGGGCGACATTGATTCGTGAATTGGTCTTATGTTGCGAGATACGATATAATTACCCCATACTATGAGACTTACAGATAACGAAATCCGAGACATTACCAAATACTTAGAGGAAGGCAAGCCACTTCCTGACAAATACCGTTTTTTGCTGTTCGATGACAAGCGACATGTTGAGCTAATATGGGACGACGTGTATGAGGTAAACTCTCAAGCAATAGAAAGAATAAATTATCCAACTCAAAAGCCCGAAAAGTTGCTAGAACGTATCATAAAGGCGAGTTCTAATAAAGGTGATATCGTCGCCGATTTCTTTTGTGGGTCTGGGACGACTCTCGCAACGGCTGAGAAGCTAGGTCGCAAGTGGATTGGTTCTGATTTAGGTAAGTTTGCCATCCATACTACACGCAAACGAATGATTGGTGTGCAGCGTGAAATGAAGGAGAAAGGTAAAGACTTCCGAGCGTTTGAAATCCTTAACCTTGGCAAATACGAACGTCAACACTACATCGGCGTGAATATGAACCTGCGAGACGAAGAAAAGCAAGCCCAGCTTATACAGAAGGAAGAGGACTTTAAGCTTCTCATCCTTCACGCTTATAAAGCTGATAATGTTCAAGGCTACAAGGTTTTTCATGGCAAGAAGAACAATCGTCTTGTTGCTATTGGGCCAATCAATATGCCGGTTACTCGGTTGTTTGTGGAAGAAATCATCTTAGAGTGCAGAGAGAAGTTAATCACCAAGGTTGATATACTCGCCTTTGAGTTTGAGATGGGGCTATTTCCCAATATCCAAGAAGAAGCCAAGAGTAAAGGCATTGAACTAGCTCTTAAATATATTCCTAGAGATGTCTTTGACAAGCGAGCTATCGATAAGAATCAGATCGTTTTCCATGATGTGTCTTTCATTGAAGTGAAACCACATATAAAAGGTAATACAATTGCCATAGAGTTAACAGATTTCTCTGTTTTTTATAACCAAGACACAAAGGAACACATCGAAGCTACCCTAAAAAATGGCAGTAGTAAAATAATGGTTGATAATGGGCAGATACTCAAGATATCCAAGGATAAGAACGGTATTACCACAAGAGAAGTCCTTACTAAGAAGTGGACCGACTGGATTGATTATTGGTCAGTGGACTATGACTTTAAAAGCAAGCGTGAGATCGTTCGAGTCAAGAATACGGATACGAACGAAGACGACGAGAAGTGGACGGGAGAATATGTCTTTGAGAACGAATGGCAATCCTTCCGCACGAAGAAAGATCGTAGCCTTGAGTTAAAGAGCGCAACGATGGAATGCAAGAAAGGCCGTCGCAAGATCGCTGTTAAAGTTATTGATATCTTCGGCAACGACACGATGAAGATTATTGAGGTTACAATATGAAGGGAGCTGAATGATGAAAATAAAGGTTAAGAATCTGGGCATGTTGCGTCAAGCCGAAATGGAGCTAGGAGATATGACGATTATTTGTGGATTAAATAATACGGCTAAAACCTATACAACATACACAATATATGGCTGCTTTGACTACTTAAAGAATGAGCTTGAACTTGCTGTCTCAGAAAGCAAATTAAAAGAGCTGGTTGAAAGAGGCACAGCGCAAATAGACCTTCTCGAATACGAGAAAACGGTTTTAGGACAGGTGCAAGCCGGTCTCAAAAAATATATTCCAGCGATTCATCGAGTATTGGGGGCTCAAGAGAAGTTATTTTTAGATGCCAGTTTAATGCTTGATGATCTGGAATTTAAAAGCAACAAAGATATCGTCGATAAAAAAGTAAAATTTGGTAAAGAAGAAGCCTTTGTTATTCAATTCTCGAAACTTGAAAACGAATCAATTTTAAGTATTACACTCACGCTTCAAGAGGAAAATCTCACTAAATTTCCAGAAAGGATTATTAAAGAAGAAATTAGCGATGTCTTAAAAACAATATTTATCAACGGGGCCATTCCCAAGCCGTTTATTGCAAGTGTTGAACGAACAGGTGCAGCCATTTTTCAAAGGGAACTTGACTTTAACAAATCAAATCTTCTCGACTTGCTTTTACAAATTGAGAAGCGAGAACCAGATGTCAATCAAAAGTTTTTCCTACGAAAATATGAGTCGAACTATCCTATCCCAGTGAGGCAGAATATCAACTTCATACGATCTATTCCTGAGTTCCTTAATCAAGAAAGTTTTATTCAAAAAGAGTACCCAGAAATCCTAGAGAATTTTAATCACATTATTGGAGGCGAATTAAGGGTTGTTAAAGGGGGGATATTTTTTGTTCCGCACTCAAATAGAACTCTAAGACTATCCCTTGTTGAAAGCTCAAGTTCGGTTCGAGCAATGGTGGATATTGGATTCTACTTAAGATATAAAGCGCAAAAGGGCGATATTTTAATGATTGATGAGCCCGAATTAAATTTACATCCTAAGAATCAGCGTTTAATAGCCAGACTTTTTGCAAGATTAATTAATATCGGAATCAAGGTATTTATAACAACCCATAGCGACTACTTTATTAAAGAGCTGAACACGCTGATAATGCTCCATTATCCTGACGATAGAGTGAAAAAAATTGCACAAGAAGAAGGATATATCGTTCAAGAACTGATAGACCCCACAAAGATAAAAGTCTACATTGCAAAGGAAGCCTTAGTTCTCGTTGCTGGAAATAAGAAAAAGACCTCTGTACATACATTAAAACAAGCAGATATTGATAAAAACTACGGGATAGAAGTAGAGACATTTGATACGACCATTGTGGAAATGAACAGAATTCAAGATTCAATTATTTGGGGAAGCTAAATGACTGACTCTGATTTGTTAAGGGAAATATTGAACGAAGCATATATTGAAACTTTAACCACTTGGTGCGACGGAACCAATGCGGCTCGTTTAACAGAGCCCAATCAAGACAACAGCTTTGTCATCATCAAAGGGCTTCCTGAGGATGCTGTTATTATCAAGACCGACAAGTTCCCTTCCCATAACTATCAACCCGATCATAACTACTTTTTCAATGACACAAATGGAATGCGGCGCCGCTCTGACTATCTGATTATTTCTGAAAGCAAAAAACAGGCACTATTTATTGAGATTAAAGCTATTAGGAAGAACAGAAAAAGAGTTGAGGGTTCTGAAGTAGTAGATCAACTAAAGGGAGCAACGTGCCTGTACGAATACTGCAAACATATTGCCGAAGCATTTTGGAGTGAGAACAATTTTCTGGGTGGGTATTCTTGTCGTTATGCTTTAATTTTTATTTACGGCATTAATAAAGCCCCTAGCACGCCAAAACAAGCTAATGACAACTCAACACCTGAAAAGATGTTAATTATTAATAAAGTCAATCAGGAAACCATTGAATACAATAAAATAATAGGGACAAAGAAGGTGAAATGATATATGGCATTACATAAGGACTTTCCCAAATCACCTCACGCAATATTAGACCCAGAGATTCGCTGGTTTCCCGCAGACGAGGCACTTAGAGAAACAACCTCAGACAAGCTCATCCCTCCTTTGGTTGCTACCCTCAGACGCAAAGTAAAGGACTTCGTAACCAATTACCTATTTGAAACTCATGTCAACCTTGAAGCCCAAGACCTTTGTTATGTTAATTGAGTTGTTTGAAAGGTAGCCCATGTCAGCCTTACTCGATAAATTTCGTATCCTTAAATCCGATAAGAAAGCCATAACGTCGGTTGAAAACGAGGTTTTCTTTCAGCTCAACTTTGATGATCTTGGCGTCTATGTTTTAGTGGTTAACAATAATGGCATTACCGTTACCGTGGATGCACGACGCTATCATGGGCCCCTAAGAGAAGCGCTTCGAAGCTATTTCAATGCCTCGGATTCGTTAGGGTACAACATTGATTGGGACGAGAAACAAACCGCCATCTACCTCCACCAAAACCCCGTGCTGCTCAACTTAATCCTTCGGTGCGAAACACTGGTTGACGAGAACATGACCCCCATCGTCCTTGCAAAAAACATGGCTTATCTATGCCTAAGTATTGTCGGCGATGATCTCCTTACCACAAGGGTTGAACTGCATTATCAAAACGAAGTTATGACCCAACCCATCATGATTAGCGAAAACCATGCTTACGTCAACCACACCCTCTACCCATTAGACGTTTTCATCAGTAACCCCGAATTACTCCACCATTTTGAAACCCAATTCCCGAAAGCGGATCTTGAGCCGTTTCTATCCTTACTTTATTCAAGAATAGACGCTATCCCCGTTCGTTATTTAGACTTTCAAACCAAGCAAGCCGGCTCTCTTTCTGCCCGAGAATCGCTCATTGTCGAAAAAATTGATCAGGATCAGTCCTTGCATATACGTATCGCCCATCATTTGGCCTCTTTCGACCCTGACTTCCTTGATGACTTTGACATCAGCCAAGTGGTTACCCTTAACGAGCTCGAAAATACGCTAATGATTCAAGATATTATCTACGCTGATCTTAACGAGTTTTCCAAGCTCATTGTTTTGGCTTTAAATAAATACAAAAAAAGGCTTTTATCCTCTGAGTATGGGACATATTTCCAAGAAGAGAAAACGTTTATCCTCGAAAAAGAATTAGCGGAATTGTTCGTCCAGTTTGAGCTTCCTAAAATTCTCGAAACGCATGTTGTTTTTGGTGCCGAGAAACTAAAAGAATACAAAATCAGCTTCATCCGCCCCAACCTTAATCTCTCTCTTGACCATGGCATCGACTTTCTTGAAGGGAGTGCTACCCTTGATTTTGATGGCGAACACATTCCCCTCTTTGATGTCTTGGATCAGTACAAAAAAAATGCCTATGTGTTGCTAAGCAACGGTCAAAAGGTCTTCGTCAACAATGACTATATCAGCAAACTGCAGCGGGTGTTTAAAAATAAAAACAATAAGGTCAAGCTGTCCTTCTTTGACTTACCTATTATTGACGAATTAATCGACGCCAAGATTTCAAACACGGGGTTTGAAAAAGCAAAACACGTCTTCAGCGGTTTCAATACGATAAAAAATAATAAGCTAAAAATCCCTAAACTCAGTCATGCCCTGCGCCCTTATCAAGTTGATGGCGTGAAATGGCTCAACTACCTTCATAAGCATAGCCTTGGAGGGTGTTTGGCCGATGATATGGGGCTCGGCAAGACGTTACAAACCATTGCTCTCCTCTCGATGATATACCCAACAGAAAGCAAGCCCTCTCTGGTTATTATGCCAAAAAGCCTCTTATTTAATTGGCAGAATGAACTTCAAAAGTTTAATCCAGCCCTGCGATATTATGTGTATTACAACGACCATCGCGATCTAGCCGAGGCAAAAAAGCATCACCTTATCTTAACCACTTACGGGCATATGCGTAGCGACATTGATCGTTTCAAGGAAACCGAC
Organism: uncultured Candidatus Marinamargulisbacteria bacterium; assembly: GCA_903910705.1. Taxonomy (GTDB): domain Bacteria; phylum Margulisbacteria; class Riflemargulisbacteria; order GWF2-35-9; family GWF2-35-9; genus CAIWAN01. Next base: position 53,605 of record CAIWAN010000053.1, on the reverse strand, counting down.
TTTTATTATGTTATCCTCGACGAATCGACCCATATAAAAAACACGCATTCTCAAGCCTCTAAGGCAGTCATGTTATTAAATAGCACGCATCGTTTAGCTTTAAGCGGCACCCCCATTGAAAACAACTTGGGCGAACTCTACTCGCTTTTTCGTTTCCTAAACCCGACTATGTTTGGGAGTGCGGAGGAATTTAAAACGCTCTACTTGCAATCCATTCAAAAAGATAACAATCAAGATGTCCTACATGAACTTCGGCTTAAGATTTACCCATTCATATTACGTCGATTAAAAAAAAATGTTTTAAAAGACCTGCCCGATAAAGTTGAGCAAACCTTGTTTGTAGAAATGGCGCCTAAACAAAAAACCCTCTATGAGCAACGTCGACAATTTTATTATCAGGCCATCCATGCTCAAATATCGGCCGAAGGCATCGCAAAATCACAGTTTTTTATCTTTCAAGCCCTCAATGAGCTCAGGCAAATTGCATCGATTCCCGAAGGCAAAAGTGACGACATTGCAAATCCAAAAAAAGAACTCCTGCTCGAACATATTATTGAAGCCGTTGCCAATGGGCATAAAATCCTTGTTTTCGCCAATTTCCTACAAGCCATAGATAGTGTGGGTACGGAGCTAGAAAAAGCGAACATCCCCTTTCTGACCTTAACAGGTGCATCTCGAGACCGCGAACAATTGGTCAATAGCTTTCAAAACGACACAAAGTTCAAAGTCTTTCTCATCACTATCAAAACGGGGGGCATGGGACTTAATTTAACCGCAGCCGACATGATCTTTATTTTCGACCCTTGGTGGAACAAAAGTGTCGAGAATCAGGCCATTGACCGAGCTCACCGTATCGGTCAAGATCGAACGGTGTTTAGCTATAAGCTGATTGCCAAAGATACAATCGAAGAGAAAATATTGCTGTTGCAACAAAAGAAATCAGAATTAGTGGATAGCCTGATTACCACCGACAGTGCGTCGATCAAAGTCCTTGCCGAAGAAGACATCGATTTTATGTTAGGATAAATGATGACTCAATCCTTTTTCGACCAACTACACAAAGCTTACAACAAAGATGAGCTGCGGAATGTTGGCAATCTCTTTCTCGATATATTTTACAGAAAACATGAACTTGAATTCTTGAACGTTGGGATCAAAAAGATTGAATCGTTTCAAACAAAAGAGGCAAGCCTATCTGTACAAAAGGCGATCTATTGCAACCCAACACTTTTCAACAAACTCATGCAAGCCTTGCCCCCCGACCTTGTCAAGGCGTTTAACCTCTTGACGTGGGAGGGTCCCCTGCCTGCCTCAGAATTAGAGAAAACGCTTAAGACCTCCATTATTATTAAGAAGCCTCGCTCCCATTACTCTTACTCGTATTCTCTCGAACTGACCCCGTCCTTCTCTTTTTTTAAGTTACGGCACGAAGACTCTGTTGAATACGTCGCATTGCCTGATTTTATTCGCGAAAAAACGAAACAATATTTACCCAAACCTGCCGATTATGATCTCACCCCCATAAAAGAACCCTCAGCCCCCTATATTTACTATGCGCAAACCGATATTCTTTCTCAAATCGATCTTTATCTTTCGACCCTAGCCAATAAGCAAATCGAGCTTTTCTCGTCAACAGGGTTAATATTAAAAAAGCCCCTCAATCTTTTGAATAAACACTTTGTCATTCGCGAGTTCTACACGGCCACTGCAAACAATGACTTGGACTATTTACGTTCAAAAATTATATTCCGTTTTTTGCGATCACAAAAATCCTTTAAGTCTAATAGTAATAAAGCACAATTTATAAAAACGTTAATTACGCAATATTCAGAAGGTGATTGGTTCTCGTTTTATCTCGACTATCTGCTTAAGTATGTTAAGAATAAACCATACTATTCGTATTCGAGGAGGGCTGACAGTTGTTATGTAAAAGAAACGCCATCTCAAGTCTTTCAAGTTTTCGCTGACTTACCAATAGGCTGGATTGGTGTTGAGAATCTATGCCAACACTTGCACTACCGAGGCATCCACTTTTCGGTCTTTTCAGATTATTGTGTGGACTCAGTCTATGTTGAGATTATTGGTAAGTATGGTAAAGATCGACGTTATGTCGTTGAAGGTAACATCAAGGCCTTTATAACCCTCCCTATGCTGAAAGGGCTCATTTTCCTTTTTGCTTCCTTCGGTCTACTTGATATCGCCTATGACGTCCCTCAAAATAAAATTTTCAGCAACCCTGATAAAACCTATATGACACCCTTTGATGGGGTCAAAGCCTTTCGATTAACCGAGCTGGGGCGGTTTGTTTTTGGCCAGACAAAAGACTTTTCCTATGAAGATCCATCCGCATTATCTGTCTCAACGCTGACGCTAGACACGGAGAAACTTCACGTTACGATTACGGGCGATGATCCCTTAAAGCGAATGAACGTGTCTACGCTTGCGAGACAAATTAGCCCCAATCGATTTGTAGTCTCGTTTCTATCCTTTCTGAAAGACTGTCAAAACAAAGACGATGTCAATAAGAAAATAGCCTATTTTAAAGAATATATTTGCGGCGACATACCCCCCATTTGGCAACAATTCTTTGATGACGCACTTAATAAAGTCGAGCCTTTGGCGTTTCAACCTAAAGTGCATGTTTATAAATTTAATCCCAAAAACAAAGAACTGCTTGTCCTATTTGTTCGCGATGAGGTCTTAAAAAAACTTGTTCAAAAAGTTGATGGCTACCAAGTGGCAATTTCACAAGACGATTTTTACAAAGTCAGAGACCGATTGCGTTCCTTCGGGTTCCTTATGAACAACTAATGCAACCGCGTGTCCTGTTGATTCAACCCCCTATCGAAGATTTTTATATCACGCCCATTCGGACATACCCGCTCAACTTGATCTATCTGGCTTCGGCGCTTGAGGCCGCAGGCATCGAGGTCTCAATACTCGACTGTCTCAACCCCCTCACACGGCGAACACTGGCCTACCCAGAAGTCTTTGATTACCTAAAAGAGTACTACGACCCAAATGAAAAAGGTCCGACCAAACTCTTTGGGCACTATTATCGTTTTGGGTTGTCCGATGAGGCTATTCTTCAACACATCGAAACATTCGCCCCAGATATCATTGGGATCTCGGCTAACTTCACTGCCTATTTTGATGCGGTTGAGACCTTGTGCCAAAAAATCAACAAAGCCTTTCCCTCTATCAAGATCATCCTTGGTGGCTATCATGCGACTGTTTTTAGCGATGCGATCAAGCAACGTCTACCCTTTGTCGACCTTATCTCGGGTGAAGGCGAAGCGGCCTTATTAACAATGTTGGGCATTGATGCTGCACCCTTTAACTTTGAAACCTTTATCCCCGATCATCACCTAATAAACCCGTCCCTTTACCCGATGCATCGACAGAATATGGCGGCCCTCGTCGCCAGTCGCGGCTGCGTTAAAGCCTGTACCTTTTGCACGGTTTCGTCGATGTATGGGCGATCGATGCGTTGGCGTACCGTTGAGGGAATAATGGCAGAAATGAAAACACTCTATGACACTCGACACGTGCGCGTGTTCGATTTTGAAGATGATAATCTCAGCCTCAATCGAGCGTGGTTTATGGCGTTACTGACCGAGATCATTGCAACGTTTAAGGACATTCGACTATATGCTATGAATGGCATCGCCCTCGAAACCCTCGATCAACCCCTTTTAGAACTCATGTGGCAAGCAGGGTTTCGGAATCTGAATCTCTCCCTTGTAACCGCCCAAGAGTCTGAGCAAACGCGGTTAAACCGAGGCACCAATAATACGATCTTTGATCGCGTTGTAAAGGAGGCAAAGGCGATCGGCTTTGCCATCACCGCGTATTTTATTTTGGGTCTGCCCGATCAAACCGCTACTGACATCAAAGAAACGCTGTCGTTTCTGTATAAATATGACATCCTCGTTGCCCCGTCAGTGTTTTACCCCCCACCGGGTACTCCGCTTTATAACGATGAGCCATGGATCATGTGCCGCTCTTCAGCCTTTGCGCTGAACCCCTCAACCTTCCCCCGATCCGAGCAAGTCAACATTTTTAGACGCGTGCGGGAGATGAACCTAGCACGGCATTTATCCCTTCCTGCCATGGATAAACCATTATATCTCCCAACGAATAGGCCTGAGGAGAATTGCTAAAACAAATCAATTTGGCATTTTCATTCTCTGACTTAAAAGACCTGAGTGCGGATAGATCATTTTCTGCAGGCGAATGATGAGATTTAATCTCAATCGCAATAAGCGGTTCGTTTGCCCCCCGAGATAAAACGACATCCACCTCAAGCCCTGTGTTAGTTCGCCAATAATAGAACTGATAATCCGTTTCGAGGTAGTCATTGAGACGAATTAATTCTTGAACCATAAAGGTCTCGAATAATTTCCCATAGCGATACGACTGGACATTAAGCTCAACATTCAAATCGCGTCGTATAGCATTTAGAACGCCACAATCGAAGAAATAAAACTTAGGTGCTTGAGCAATTTGCTTTCGAACCGAATGATGCCAAGCATCTAAGCGAAACACTAACAGCGTGTCTACTAATATGGAATAATACTCTTGGACAGTATGATTGCTTACTCCACATTCTCTCGCTATTTTTGAAAAATTGATCGGCTCACTATTCATCTGTCCAGCCATTTCGATGAAACGAGAAAACCCTTCAACCCGCCGAACCAAAGCCTCTTGAAATATTTCTTCTTTTAAGTACGTCTCAACATAGGCCTTTAAGGTTCTGGCAGGAAACTTATCATCAAGATAAATCGCAGGCAGTGTCCCATACACAAGAGCTTTCTCAAGATCGAGAGTCACTTCTCGATGGGTCAGAGGATGAAGCTTCAGCGACCAAGCACGTCCAGCCAATAAATTGGCACCACCTCGCTTCAACTTTCGAGCACTTGAACCCGTCAAAATAAAATTTACTTTATTTTTATACGTCTCGATTAAATAATGCACCTCATCAAGCAACGAGGGGAGCTTCTGCACTTCATCAATTAAGACAAGTAGAGGTTTCTCCTCGACGAGCTTATTTTCAATTTCCTTACGAAAGAGTTCTGGTTGGCGCAGATAACGAGAATAAACTTCATAATTTAACAGCTCGACCTTATGGACGTGCGGGGATTGTCGAATATAGTCTCGGCAAAGATAAGTTTTGCCCACACCGCGAGGGCCAAAAAGAAAGGCGGACCCGCCCCCATTCAAACTATCCATATTCAATATTCTATGAATCATACTTCATATTTATAATATAAATTGGAAGTATGGTCAAGGATTACAAACTCCACTCATATTGTTTTCGCTGCGTCTGAACGGTAAAACGCACGCGGTCAGGTGGCTCGCCCGAAATGAGAAAACGACTCACCTCCACCGGCGTCATGGTCAAGTAGCGCAAGACCCCGTTATCCTGTGCGATTTCTTTATTCTTTAGCCAAACGGTTGTCACATCTCGACTTGAGGTAAAGACCAGTCGGGTCGGTTCAACACTGATAGTCGAGGCTTCCGATCTTAATCTTTCGAGGGTGTTTTGGACAAAAAGGATCTGCTGCGCCTCGTCAGACGCTACCATTTGACGCGTCTCTTTCGCGACTTCACGAAAAACAAATCCATAAATAAGGGGGAACAGGATCGTCACCAATAACATCACCATCATGATCTCGATCAAAATAAACCCACGTTTCATATTCATTATTAAAACGCATTCGCCTAGGATTATCAAATCCTATCGTGATAAGATGAACACAGAGGGGTTTTCATGATCATTTTGAGCAGTCTCACCATTATTCTTATTGCAGGGTGCAGCCTGTTAGCGTGGCTCTGGCAAAAGGAAAAAGACACCAACCAGCAATTGCTTAAGACGGCCGAAGCAATAAAAAAATCGGCGCATCGCACCGAGCTCAAAAATGCGCGCGACCTCGATATGGCTCGGCGTATCCAATCGGGCCTTCTGACCGCTAATCGCATCCAACATCGCAACGTTCAACTCTCGGGCTTCTGCCAACCGGCCGAAAAAATTGGGGGCGATTTTTTTATCCTTGGCAAAAAGATCGATCATCTCATCCACAACCAAGCCACCGATCGTACAGGCATCATTCGCTTCCAAAGCACCAAGGAAGAATTATTGCACGTGGCTATCGGCGACGTCTCTGGCCATGGCGTGGCGTCTGCACTCGTCATGATCCTAGCCAAGAGTACTTTAGAGGAACTCTTTGCCAAACAAATCGGCCCGCGTGCCATGATGCAAGAAGCCAACCGACGATTGCTAGAGTATACCGAAGGCAGTGCCATCAACTTTGTGACCGCCTTTGCCGGAGAGATTGATGCCCGAACCAGTACCTTCACGTATTCCAAGGCCGGCCACACGCCGCCGCTGTTGTTCCGAAAGTCAGGGGCAACGCTTATGCTTGAAACAGAAGGTGTCTTTTTGGGCATGTTCGCTAGCCCCGATTACGAAGAAAAAACGATACAGCTAGAAAAAGGCGACAAAATATTTCTTTACACCGATGGTCTATCCGAAGCGAAGAACGCACAGGACGAACTGCTTGGCTCTCAACGATTAACCGAGATCGTCCGCAACAACTTATGGCTTTCGGGCGAGAATTTCTTTCAAAAAGTTATCGATGAGGTCAAGGATTACGCCGGACAAATCATCCTCGGCGATGACATTACCATGGTTCTCGTGGAAGTGACTTAATTTTCCTTAAGGATATATTTGCGGAGTTTATCAATCGCATGCGTCAACAACCGCGAGACATGCATTTGGCTGAGATCGAGGTACTGGGCGATCTCTTGTTGGGATAAATTGTCATAATAGCGCATGTAAATGATCCGTTGCTCCCGTCGATTCAACACATTCGCGATCGCAAACTTCATGGCTTCGCGATCAAGCATTTTATTCTCAACGTGATCGACCCCTAGCGAATCGATGAGAGAGGCCTTTCCATTGGTGACCACTTCGCCACTTCGTTCAGACACAAACGAGGGGGCATCCAAACTTAGCGCTCGGGTCACTTCACCCGCTTCCATGGCCTCGACGACCTCATCCTCGGACGCATCGACAACCCCCGCTATCTCGGCGATCGTGGGCGATTTCCCTTCGCGTTGATGCCATTCGAAAACAACTTTTTTGATCTGAGAATTTAGTTCATGCAAACGACGTGGCAATTTCACCAAGCGTGCATAATCGCGAAAATAATGTTTGATCTCTCCGACGATCATGGGCATCGCATACGTTGCGAACTCGGCATTATAGTCAGGGTCGTAATTCTCCATGGCCTTCAACATGCCGATGATTCCGACTTGTATAAGATCGTCTAAGGCCTCACCTTTACCGATAAAACGCCTCGCGACATAAATGACTAGGTTGTAGTGCAGACGAATGATCTCATCTTTGATCGCAGCATCGGGTTGACGCCTATATTTTCGGAACAAATCCTTCGTATCGCTCAAAATCGCTCCCTTGTTGGGCTTGTCAATGCTTTCAGCCAGACTTTATAATCAATAATTATGATACAGGACGATACCCGAAAAATAAAGGCAGGAGATGCATTTCTCGCGGTGGGCAAGGGGCGCAGCTATATTACCCCCGATATGACCAACACCTGTTCGCGCATTATCGCTATCCCTAAAACACAAGTCGCTTGTTATTTAACCCAAACGTGGAGCCTCGACTGGAGCAAACTCCGCGTCATCGGCGTCACAGGGACAAACGGCAAAACGACAGTCACCCACCTCATTAAACAAATCCTTGAAGCGAACGGAGAGTCCTGTCGGGTATTGGGCACAATTAATGCCCAGCTAACAACCCCCGAACCCTACCAGATATTAGCAACCCTCAACGATATGCAAGACAAAGGGGAACGAAATCTCGTTATGGAGGTATCCTCTATCGGTATTGTTGAGGATCGGATCGCGGGCATCCCCTTCTCTGTTAAAGCGTTGACCAATATCACGCGCGACCATCTCGACTATCACAAAACCTTCAAAGCCTATACGGCCGCAAAAATGTCATTCCTTCGATTACCGGGTCCGACCGTTTTCCCTCGTGATTATAAACAGATCTCCATCGATTTTCCGGTTCTTCTGCAAGGTCGGTTCAATAAAAGCAACATCCAAACTGCTTATGCGATCGCTAAGCATCTAGGAATTTCTGATTCGATCATCAAAAAAGCGCTTTCGAAAGCCAACCCACCCAAGGGGCGATTCGAGATGATCCCCTCGACGTTGCCCTTCAAGGTGTTTATCGATTACGCTCATACCCCCGATGGCCTCGATAATATTTTGCGAACAGCCAAAGAGATCACCACGGGGAAGCTTATCGTCGTCTTTGGTGCCGGCGGCAATCGTGACACCACCAAGCGCCCCTTAATGGGCAAGGTAGCCGACCAATGGGCAGATTCCATCATCCTGACCAGTGACAATCCTCGACTGGAAGACCCAACGGCCATCCTTGCGAGTATTCAAGTCGGCATTCAGGTTCACACTCCGCTCGTTATTGAAGATCGTCGTCAAGCGATCCAAACCGCTATCGGCCTTGCAAAAGAGGGCGATGTTGTTGTCATTGCGGGAAAGGGACACGAAACCTATCAAATCATCGGCACCGAAACCCTCCCCTTTAACGACACCGAGGTAGCCAAGCAATGTCTCGAGGCTTAGGGTGAGCTATTCCATCGACAGTCGTTCGGTTCAAGCGGGCGACTGGTTTATCCCCGTCAAAGGGCCTCGTTTTGATGGCCATAATTATATCAAAGATGTGTTGGCAAAGGGGGCTCGGGTTCTTGATGTTGATTTGACGACCTACGCGACCGATTTCAGAAGCAACAGGTTAAAAGCCATCGTGATTGGCATAACGGGAAGCGCGGGAAAAACAACCGTCAAAGACCTACTGGCCGCTGTTCTGAACACCCAATTCAAAGTGGCCAAGACGGCCGAAAACCAAAACAACGAGATTGGTGTTCCGCTCACCCTACTTAATACTCCTAACGATGCGGATTTTGTTGTCGTCGAAATGGGGATGCGCGGCAGGGGTCAAATCAAGCATCTTACCCAAATCGCCAAGCCTGACTGGGTCCTTATTTCTAGCCTTGGATCTACTCATATTGAGTTACTAAAAACTCGCCGAAATATTGCGTTGGCCAAGGCAGAGGTCTTTGATTTCGACCCTTCCGCCCTTCGGGCACCTTCCCTTACTAAGGGAAGGAGTTTTAAAACCATTCTTAATACCGAGATGAATTACTTTGAACTGGTTAGTGGGATCGCGAAAAAAAGGGGGTTCTCGGTGTCCACGATAACGGAACCCGACCCGATCCGCTCCAACTTTCAAATGGTTACTGCACTCGCGCGACAAGTCGGCGTCACCGAAGCCAATATCGAAAAGGCTTTGGCCTCCTTCACCGTGCCAAGCGCTCATCGTCAACAACGCATCGAGTGGGGGCAAAACACACTCATCGACGACACCTACAACGCCAATCCTGAAAGCATGTGTTTTGCGATCAAGAAGCTCATCGACGACTTCCCTGATCGGCCCTTGGGAGTAGTTTTGGGTGAAATGAGAGAACTCGGCGACCACGCACAAACGGCGCATAAAGAATTGATCGACTTTGTTGCGCGTCATCCTCAAATTACTTGGGTAACGTGGGTGGGGCAAATATTCAAACCCTTTGTGAAAAAGGGTCACGACTGGTATGATATTGATGATAAGATCAAGGTTGCTCAAGCGATAAGATCAACCGATAAAAAAGGATATGTTATCCTCGTGAAAGGGTCTCGGTCACTACAAATGGAGACGATTTTTCAACCATTATGATTACCCTCTTCTTTGTCACCTGTTTTATTACGCTTTTCTTTACCAACTTTGTTATCAACCTCTTTCGTGAGCGCAATATCCGACAATATGTCCTCAAGGACGCCCCGCAAACCCACATGGTCAAACAGGGCACCCCCACAATGGGCGGTATCGCGATGATCGCCGCGATCCTACTGGTGATGGTCGTTCAGTTCCACTTTCTTACCCCTGCGGTCATCAGCATCCTTGTTTTGCTCGTGGGGTTTGGGATCATTGGCTCGATTGATGATCTCTCAAAAGTGCTTCAAAAGCAGAATAAAGGGCTGACCAGTCGACAAAAACTCATCATGCAGATAGGCGTGGCGAGCATTTTTGCTGGTTTAATGGCCGCAGGGCATCATATCGAAACCGCTAGCCCTTTTCTGCGAATGCTCGGTCCTTGGATATATTACCCGTTTCTGGCTTTCATCATTGTGGGTGCGAGTAATGCCGTTAATTTAACCGACGGCCTCGATGGGCTCGCGGCAGGCAATCTCATCATCGCGTTTCTGGGGCTGTTTTGGTTTAGCTTCTTGGCCTCGAACTACCCGTTCTTGATGCTATTGATCGCCATTATGGCCGCGCTCGGCGGGTTTCTGTGGTTTAACGTCAATCCGGCACGTATCTTTATGGGCGATACCGGATCACTGGCTATGGGTGCGGTTCTCGCCGGCACCGCAATCTGTCTGCATAAAGAACTGATCTTGATCGTTCTTGGCGGCGTTTTTGTGGCAGAGACGATGTCGGTTATTCTACAAGTCAGCTATTTCAAGCTCACCAAAGGCAAACGCATCTTCAAGATGTCGCCTCTCCATCATCACTTCGAGCTGTCCGGTTGGACCGAAAACAAAGTCGTCCTTCGTTTCTGGATGGTCGGCATCCTAGCGTTGCTGCTCACGCTGCAGTGGGGGTAAATTTCCCGAACCCTACGTTTAAGCCAAATTTTATGGCATAATAGAGTTAATGGATTTTACTAAGCCTTTGAAAATAACCGTCTTTGGTGCCGGTGTTACCGCCACTGCCGTTCGCAAAGCGATTACCCGATTCCCTCACCTTCAAGAGGTTGCCACTGATGAGCATCCCGAGATCGGCATTCTCTCGCCTGGGCTTGTCACAGCCGACTATCAGGCTAAATATACGTTCCCGCTTATCAGCGAGATCGAGCTGGCCGACCATCTCATTAAAAGCACGGGCAAAACGCCAACCTATCTGGTCGTCAGTGGCACGAATGGCAAAACCACGACCACTCATTTATTGGGGCATTTTTTGGATGCTGCACTTGCCGGCAATATTGGGATTCCGCTCATTGACTACGCGACACCGGACGCCTCAAAGATCCCTGACGTCTTTGCCCTCGAAATGTCGAGCTATCAAATCGAGCAATCCCCCACCTTTACGCCCCACGGCTATATCCTCACGAATATTACCGAGGATCACCTCGACCGACATGGGACAATGGCGCATTATGCCGAGCTTAAAATTATCCTTGCTACTCGACAATCTGCAAAGCATTGTTTTGTTTATAATAGTGACGACGACTGGACACGAAAAGCCCTTCAGCCCTTCCCTCCATTACGTCCGACCACAATCGATTTCCTTTCTGAGCGAGAACGCTACGTTGCCGAGATCGCGGACAGCCCACTTCTCGGCGAACACAATGTCCACAATTTACTCGCGGCTTTGACGATGGCGACATGGTTTCGCCCCGCGTCCTACCTAAACAAAATTAACACCATTAAGGCGGTCCCTCATCGACTCGAACCCGTTCGCCTCCTGAACGATATCACCTATATCAATGATTCTAAAGGCACCAACCCTGACTCAACCCTCGCCGCATTACGCTCCGTTGATCCCCAGTCGGTCTTACTGCTACTCGGGGGGCGGCGCAAACAAGCCTCTTACGAGCCCTTGTTCGCCGTCATTCGAAACGATCAAGTCCGCGTTATTGGCTTTGGTGAGGACGGTCCCTTTTTCGAGGAGCATCTCGCTACCTCGACGGCTTGGTTGGGGCTCACTGAAACAATGACACAGGCTATCCATTTGGCTCACAATAATGCCCATGCGGGTGACATTGTTTTACTCAGTCCGAGTTGTGCTAGTTTTGATGAGTTCCATAATTTCGAGGAGCGAGGCAATGTCTTTAGAGACGTGGTATCGACACTTTCCACCTAGTTCGCGCACAGACCGCTGGCTATTTATCATGACCGGTGTGCTCATTATCATGGGCGTAATGATGGTCATGAGTTCCTCCACCGTTATTGGCCTTCGGATCTATCATGACACCTTTTACTTTGTTAAACGGCATGTCATCTATATGATCGTGGGGCTTGTTCCTTTTACAATGGGCCTCATCATACCTCATCAGATGTGGCGGAAGTGGGTCTATCCCTTGTGGGTGTTCTCGCTTTTTTTGGTGCTGCTTACCCATATCCCCGGAGTGGGGTCGACGGCAGGTGGGGCGGCTCGCTGGATCAATATTGCCGGCTTTCGCTTTCAGCCGTCTGATGTCTTGAAGTTTTCACTTGTCTTAATGCTCGCCCATCACTTGGACTTACACAAAGACCGACTACGTGATTTTCAGGGTGTGATCGTCCCCATCTTTGGCATTATTGGGGTATCCATTCTATTGGTTCTGACGCAGCCCGATCTAGGCACCTCGATTGTCCTGACCTTCGTGTCACTGGGAATGCTTTTTGTCGCCCAGTTTCCCTTGTTCTATTTCTTGGCCGCTTTCCCTATCGTCATTCTCGGAGCCGTAATGAGCATTTTACATAACCCCTATCAATTAAAACGGATCACGGCATTCATGAACCCATGGGCTGACCCGCTCGGCAAAGGGTTCCACGCGATCCAGTCGCTGATTGCTGTGGGTTCAGGCGGACTCCTTGGTATGGGCCTCGGGCAGTCTCGTCAAAAGTTCTTCTATCTCCCCCAACAATATACCGACTATATCTTCTCCATTCTAGCCGAAGAGTTCGGATTTATTGCCACCACGATCTTCTTGTGTGGGTTCTTCTTCTTTCTCTACAGGGGCTTCTTGATCGCCATCCGTAACGAAACGCTTTATAGCAAAACCTTGGCCATTGGCATCACCCTTTGGATCGCCCTTCAAGCCATTATCAATATTATGGTGGCGGTCAACCTCCTCCCCTCCAAAGGCATTACGCTCCCCTTTATTAGTTTTGGGGGAACGTCGCTCATCATGGTTATGTTTATTTCTGGTATACTGCTCAATATCTCACGATACAGGAGGCCCATGCCATGATCGTCTTTACTTGCGGCGGAACAGGCGGACATATAAGCCCTGCGATCACCATTGCAAATGCATTAGGGGTTCCCTACACCTTTATCGGCGGTAATCGTCTCGAAAAGACCATGCTGACAGACCATCCTTTCATCGAGATCGCCTCGTCTCGGCAGAATGTTCTTCTGGTGTTGAAGGGCTTCTTTCAATCATTTAACTACTTGCTTCGTCACCGCCCCAAAGCTGTTTTTTCAACGGGTGGCTATGTAACCTTTCCCGTATGTATTGCCGCCGCTTTATTATTTATTCCCATTGTATTATTGGAGCAAAATAGTATCCCCGGAAAAACCAATCGATTCATCGCTTTTTTTGCTAAACAAATCTTTACGGCCTATCCGATCAAACATTTCCATCCTGACAAAACTATTCTAGCCGGCAACCCCGTCCCCGTTATCCCAAAAAGTCCCGATCGAAACAAATTCAACTGGATCATTATGGGGGGAAGCCAAGGGGCCAAGGCCATGAACACGTTGGTTCTTTCTTCTTTGGCTGCCCTTCAAGATTTAGACCTACAAATCATTTGGCTAACCGGAACCACACATTATCCGATCCTGTGTGAGTCGTTGAAGATGTTCGCCACCCACGAAACACCCCCCTTCGAAAATGCCACGGTTTACCAGTCCGGCAAACACCACATTATCCTCTGTCCGTTTCATCCCGATGTCCCTAGTCTTTTGCCCCCAATGGGGCTATCCATTAGTCGAGCCGGTGCCATGAGCATCGCCGAGCTGATCGCGGCCGAGATCCCGACCCTTTACATTCCTTACCCTTTTGCCGCGGAGAACCATCAGCTTTATAATGCCGCCTACGTTCAACGGTTGGGCGGCGGACTGACCATGGCCGAATCCGAATGGTCGCCGAGTATCTTTGCGCAGCGTATCCATTCAATATTAAACAACTATGAGCATTATCAAGAAGGTCTCTGGAAAATGAATCGCCAACGGGCAATGGATGTCATCATTAGCGAATTACATCGGCAAGGTTTGTGTGATGCTCACTGCCAATAGTCGCGTCCACTTTATTGGGATCGGGGGGAGTGGCATGAACCCCCTCGCCAAAATTTTGATCGACATGGGACACGAGGTTTCCGGCAGTGATATCAAAGAAAATCTGTATACCCTCAAACTCAAAGAAATGGGGGCTACCATTTTTTATGGCCATCATGAGAGCAATATCCGTGTCTGTGATGTCGTAGTCGTGTCCACCGCGATCAACAAAGACAATGTCGAGTACAAGGCCGCGCAAAACGTAGGGCTTCCGATCCTTCGTCGAGCCGAATTGCTGTCCTTTATTATGGATCAACACCAAACTCGGATCGCCGTTTCGGGCACACACGGCAAAACGACTGTGTCCAGTTTTTTGGCTCATTATTTGGTTCATATGGGACAAAGACCCAGCTATGTTATTGGGGCCACGCTTAAGCGAACCCAAACCTCTGCAGACTTCGGCAACCCTCAGTATTGTGTCGCAGAAGCAGACGAAAGTGATCGGTCGTTCCTGTTTTTAAACCCCACGATTCTTGTTATTACCAATATCGAAGAAGAGCATCTCGACGAGTTCAAGGATCTGGCCGACATCATGACCACCTTCGACAAACTGATCACTCGTACCCCCGAAAAAAAGGGCCTTCTTATTCTCTGCGGAGATGACCCGAACATCAGCCGACTCCATACCCTTGGCAGAAAGGTCATCACCTATGGCATAAAAGACCACAACGATGTTCGAGCAACGAATATCCGTGAACAGCAAAATCAGCTTGTCTTTGACGTCGAGGTCGATGGCAAGCGTGTTGCCCATAATGTATTACTGCTCGTTCCCGGAAGACATAATATCCTTAACTGTTTAACGGTCTTTGCTTTGGCCAAACATATCGGGCTCCCCTATGACCGTGCGGCCGAATCCTTTCACGATTTTGAAGGAGCCTCTCGACGATTCCATTGGATCGGTGAACTTAACGGGATCGATGTCTATGATGACTATGCCCATCATCCCACCGAGATCGCCTGTACGTTAGAGGCCGCAAGAACCTACGGACGGCGTGTCGTCGCCATTTTCCAGCCCCATCGCTACACTCGCTTTACGGCGTTCTTTGACCGGTTTATTGAGGCACTAAACCTCGCCGATGTCGTTATCATTACCGATGTTTATGCAGCGGGTGAAACAAATTTCTCAGGACTGACGAGCAAAGATCTTATTAAAAAAATGGATCCTGCTAAAGTCCATTATGTTAAAAATGTGGGGGGCCTAGCGCCCGAAGCACTCAAGGTATTTAAAAAGGGAGACCTTGTCATCACGCTTGGGGCTGGGGACGTGACCCATGTGGCTAAAGAGATCGTCCAACTCATGAAATCCAAAACAGACCCCGATGTACGCCCGATCGCTTAACGCAAAACAGCTCTCTCATTTCCAAGCGGTTGGCCCCGACTACAACGTCACTTTTATCGAAGATGCCTCAGAGTTAGCCGCCCTCGATCAACCATTCACATTACTCGGCGCAGGAACAAACCGACTCTGGCTAAACCCTCAGCATTCCCCCCTCATTAGCCTAAAACCCCTTAACTATGTCCATTTTTTTGAGGGCGGACTTGTCACGGTTGGCGCAGGGGCTATGCTGCCGATAGTCATCAACCAAGCCAAAGAAAAAGGCTTAGGAGGCTTAGCCTTTACTTGGCCTATCCCCGCTAGTCTGGGCGGCGCGCTGGCTCAGAACTTTGGGGCCTATCAATCTCAAATCGGCACACTCGTTCGTTCAATGACGGTGTATTCACCTCTTACCAAAACCCTATTGACCCTTTCCCCAGAAACCGATTGGTTTTCGTATCGACATTCGCGACTAAAAACAGACGGCCTTGTGTTGATCGAAGCGACCCTTCAACTCGAACCGATGGACCCGAGCCATATTCAAACCGAACTCGATTCCATTCGACACCAACGAACCAAAAGATATCCACTTCATCATACCTGTGGCAGCGTCTTTAAGAATCCGGCGAATATCCCTGCGGGAAAGCTGCTCGATGACTGTGGGCTGAAAGGGTATCGTAGGGGGGCCGTTCACACCGCTGAGGGTCACGCAAATATCATCTTGGCAGACAGCGGTTCGACAACGCAGGACATCGCTGATATGATCCAGCACCTCCAATGCACGGTACTCGAGCAAACAGGCGTCACCCTCGAAATAGAGCTAGAGATCTACTAGCGTCAGCATCAGGCGGCTCAGTCGCTTGGCGTTTTGGCGAATACGCCAAGACCAGCCCCATCCTTTGACCGGTGCTTGGAGTGTGTCTGTGTTTGAGTCTAGAACCACCTTAACGATGCGACATTTGGGGAAAACGTTGAGCCAGTGAAACGCCTCCATATCAACGATGTCGATAAAAGGATACTGGCTTGAAAGGGTTGCTTTGTCTTGGAGCGTGTTAACGGTAACGAGCGAAAAGGGGCTGGTCGGGTCGATTGTTTTGGTTTCGTGTCCATTTTTCCCGACCACTCGCCCTACCCGAAGAATAAACCCCCGAGGAAAGGGAAACAACGCCCCGACATTCCCTACATTCCAAACGGTCTCGGCTTGAATCCCCGCTTTTTCAATCGCGTTTGCGGAGCGTTTAATGGCATTCTTTCCCACGCCCGTGACGTAGACCCCCACTAGACGCTCGCCAAATTGGCCCTCGAAATAGCGTTGAGGAATAACCGATGATAGTCTGCGGATAAAGGGAGCTAATTCGCGGCGTTCGGCCACGAGGAGTAAATGATTAAGTGGTCGCGACATCGGCTATGACGTAGCCTGTCAAAAATTTAGGGAAAAAATCGGTCGACTTTTGCGGCATCGTCTGACGATCTCTCGCCACCCGAATAACGTCTTCGACATCGGTGGGTTTTAGTAGGAATGCCATTTGTTCTTTTCCCTCAATAACGGCCTTGCAGGTGCCGGCGGGATCGCGTTTGTATGTAATATAGGTGTGATTTGCTAGATCGTCAGGCGTGACACCCAACTGTTTCGCGAGAATAACCTCATGGAGCATATAAACGTCAAGTGTAGTCAGTGACTCTGGCAGCGAGGCGTTGTAGGGCTTAGAGGTTAGCGTTAGCTGATATAGATTATCGATATCGTCTTTATGAAAGAGATATACGCTATGAGCCGGCAATGACTTGATCATGGCGTGCAGATGTTCTCGTTCAAGGGATTTCTTTTTGATTTCAAAGTCAGCCTTGAGTCCGTTAAGCAGCGCCGCCAAAGGGAATGATTTCTTTTCATTGATCAAACGATGGGTAGGCAGCACAAGGAGCCCTTCGTCATAGGCGTTGACCATCGACATCATCGCAAAACGAAACGAAGCATCAGGATCGGTGTTGCCGGTTTTCTTAGCAATCTCAAGGCTATAGCCCAAGGCGGTCTCATAGCGATGATGACCATCGGCGATAAAGAGTTGTTTATCAGCCATCAGATCATGGATAGCGGTGGTGGCTAAAGGGTCGGTGATCACGTAAATCGTTTGGGTGATGCCCTCATCATCGACAAATCGTGCCCAAGGGGCTTGTCCCTTGATGGCCGTGTCGATCGTCGTTTGGACAAGCTGTTTTGGGTCTTCGTATAACATAAAGATCTGGCCTAAATTGATGGCGGTCGCACGGATCAACTCGAGTCGATCAGCCTTTGGGCCTTTGAGGGTTTGTTCATGAGGAAAAACGATACCCTCTTTGTAATCGTGGAGGCGACCCATGCCGATAATCGCCTTGCGGGTAAAAGTTTCGTCACCAAAAGAAAACGTCTGTTTGAGATAATAGAAGGCCGGTGTCTTCGCAGGCTTTAGGGTTCCATCAGCCAACCATTTATCGAGATAGGATTTAGCCGTGATATAAGGATTGCCATCGACTTCGGATTGATTTTTCTCGATGCGGATAATGTTATATTCGCTTCGCGCGTAATACTCTTTTTGAAGATCGGGGCTAATTTTGTCGTAGGGTTGGGTAACCAGCTTGCTTAAATCGCAACCCACAGAGGAAAGATCATATTGAATACCTGCAAAAGGACGAACGTCAGCCATGGGTATACAGTATATACTAAGACCTAATTGTTGAGCTAAACAATTTTTAGTCTTAGTAACTTGTGTTGAGCTTGTCGAAATATGCTGAGCTATCAGGGGGGGGGCTTTATCCAAATGCTTTTTTTAACCCTTCCTGCCAAGGCAGGATATAGATTCCTTCAACAAGTCGGGCTGAATTTTCAAGGCTCCAGACCACAAAATTATCGTTAGGACATACTTTTTGAACCGACCGCAACGAGCGTAAATCGCTTGAATCAACCTGGTCTGTTGATTTTATTTCAATAAAAGTTGTTGGATGACCTGGCTTATCCAGAATGAGGTCAATTTCCATATCGTCTTTGGTTCGCAAATAGGAAAGCGTGAAGTTCCTTTCAAAATAGTCATTTTGCCGAAAAGCTTCAGCGATAATAAATGACTCGAATAATTTCCCAAAGACAAAGGTTTTGGGTCTGACCTCAACATCAAGCATATTCTGTGCCGCCCGACATACACCGGTATCAAAGAAATAAAACTTGGGCTTAAGCAGTTGTCGCTTGCGAACGGATGCATGACGAGCATCAAGGTAAAAACCTAAATATGTATCACTTAATATGTCGAAATATCGCTCCACACTTTTGGCCTCGATTCCAGCCTCTCGAGCTAATTTTGAAAAATTAAGGATATCTGTATTTGATTGGGCGGCCACCTCAATAAAACGTCTAAAAGGTTCCATTTTACGAACAATCTGTTCAAGTTGAATTTCTTCTTTTAAATAGGTTTGTGTGTAAGCGTTTAAAAAACGTTTTTTATCAAGAGATGTTTGAAAAGCCGATATTTTCGGTAGGGTTCCCCATTGCAACGCATCGACTAAATCAAACTGGTCACCCATTTCGAGATATGACAGGGGATGCAAATGATGCACAAACGCTCGACCTGCTAATAAATTAGTTGAACTACTCTTTAGCTTTCTCGAACTGGACCCGGTTAGCGCAAACCATATCCCGTACTTCTCAATGGCAAAGTGAACAACATCCAGAAGTTTTGGGATCTTTTGAACCTCATCGATAACAATCCATTGGGGTTGGGGTTCCATCGCTTGCCATTTTTCGATAACTCGCATCGGATGTAGGACGTACTCATGCTCTTGGTCGGGATTCAGCAAATCAACCCAAAAAGCATTATCCTCGGTAAAGGTATTTTTTAGAAGTGTTGACTTCCCTGTTCCCCTAGGGCCCAAAAGAAAATAACTATTATTCTCGGTTAATCGCACTATTCTTCGGAACATATGTCTAAATAGTCGCACCTTTCCGACACATAGTCAATATTACTAGACCTTCAAAACAAAATAGTTACTTAGTATCAGTTGTACCGATTTAGTACGTAGCTTATAATGCCCGAATGGATTATCTTTTAGAGATCGGCACCGAAGAGATCCCGTCACGATTTGTCGACACCTTGCTTGAGGGACTTAGGAAACAATTCGAAACGCGATTGACACAATCTCGCATCACGTTTGACGCTATTCTTACCTATGGGTCATACCGTCGGTTGGCTCTCGTTATTCAAAATATTGCTGCAACCCAAGCGGCCTCAACCCTTACCATCAAAGGCCCACCGGTCAAGATCGCCCTTACCGAGCAAGGCGACTATACCCCCGCGGGTTTAGGGTTTCTGAAGAAAAACGGACAAACATCGAGCACAGTGGTCGATGGCTATTTAACGCTTTCTATCGAACAAAAAGCTAACGCCACGCCTGATGTACTGGGCGACCTTGTCCTTCAATCCCTGCAAGACCTCTACCTCCCCATTGCGATGCATTGGGGGCATGAAGCAACATCATTCATTCGACCCGTTCATTGGGTCGTGTCTCTCTTGGGGCTCAACGTGCTTCCCCTGTCCTTCGCGGGACAATCAGCAGATCGTCTAACATATGGCCATCGTTTCCTTTCGGGTGGTGAGACCCTCGAAGGCCGGCCCCTATCGCTTTCAGCCGCTTCTGTTTATGTTGAAACACTTCGAAAAGCCAGTGTCCTTGTCGCCCCAAAAGACCGAGAAGACAGTATCGTTCGCCAAGTACACGCCCTTTACCCTGATCTCTCTATCGACGATGAGCTGCTTCTTGAATTAACCTATCTAGTCGAATATCCGACCCTCCTTGAGGGACACTTCGAGGCGCCGTATTTGGCTATTCCCGAAAAGATACTCATCATCACCATGAAGAAACATCAAAAATATATCCCTGTTTTTAAGAATGGGAAACTCACGAACACCTTTCTGATCACAGCCGATAATGTCACCCCCACCAACGCCCCAACGATCATCGCGGGGAATGAACGGGTGGTTCGGGCACGGCTTTCGGATGCTCGATTCTATTTTGAGGATGATATCAGCAAACAAGCGCCTTTCTTTCTCGATAAGCTCGCATCCATCACCTATCAACAAGAGTTGGGCTCCATTTCAGACAAAGTCGCCCGCAACTTGGCCTTGGCCCTATACCTCGGCCATTTAACCCAACTGTCCCCTGATCAACATAAACCTTTAACAGAACTCCTCACGCTTTCAAAATTTGATCTCGCGACCCATATGGTCATCGAGTTTACGGAATTACAAGGCTATGTGGGTGAGCAATATGCCCTCATCTGGGGCATATCACCCGCCATCGCTAAGGGGATTGCGCAACATTATCGACCCGCCTTCGCGGGGGACGATTTGCCCAATTCACTCTTAGCTAGAATAGCCTCCGTAGCCGATAAAGTCGATTCGATCGTCGGACACTTCGCCATCGGACATATCCCCAGTGGTTCTTTTGACCCCTATGCACTCCGCCGCCAAGCTAATGGTGTTATTCAAATCCTGATCGAAACCCCTGACTTAACCTGCGACATTAGACACCTTATCGAAAAGGCACTGGCGAATCTGCCCTTAACGACGATTCCCGAGGAGACTCGATCTAAATTAGACGAGTTTTTCTTACAACGACTCGCCACCCTGCTTCGCGATCGAGCTATTCCACAAGACATCGTTTCAGCTGTGCTGACGCTTGACCTACCCTGCTTAATGAAACGACTCGCGGCCATTAAACTCCTTCAGCTCGACGCGCCTGTTTTTTCTAAAATTGTCGAAGCCGCCGTCCGCGTCGCCAATATCACCAAAGCGATTACAGCGATCAAAGCGATCAACCCCCAGCTTTTTGAACTTCCGATCGAAACGACCCTGTGGAAGACCACTCGAGTTCTTCAGTCAGCCGTTCAAAACAACTGGGACGCAAACTTTATTCTATCCTTAGGAACGATTGCCAAAGAGCTTTCAACTTATTTCGAAGAGGTGATGGTCATGGCGAACGACTCGGCTGTAAAAACCAATCGCCTCAGTGTCCTCAAAACACTCAACAGCGTCTTTAATCAAATCGCTGATTTTAAAGCAATTGCGTTATAAAACGTCTGACAACCGTTTGAATTGATATCCCTGTGAGCGAACGTATTGAATAACGATGGGAAGTGCCTGAATCCCGATCTCGTTGCCATTATGCATCAGGATAATAGCCCCCGGATGGAGATTGGCCCTGACAGCTCCCATGACCTCGTTGACTTTTGTCTGTATGGCCGCGGCTGAAAGGTGAACATTCACACCCTCGATATAATCACTGGTATTGATCGCCCACCCGATGGGAATGAGGCCATATTTACCTAGTGTTTCAAGGATAATGTTATTAAAGCGTCCTCCGGGTGGACGAAAGAGTCGGGGCGACTTTCCGATAATATCGACGATCACACGGTTCGTTTCTTGCAGTTGATAGTCAAGGTCGTCACCATCGAGGTTGTCTAAGCGGATATGGTCGTAAGTATGATTGCTGACATCATGGCCTTGTGCAAAGATCATCTCGACCAGATCGGGATATTTGGCCATATTGTCCCCTACTAAGAAAAACGTCGCTTTAACATTTTCACTCGCGAGGATTTTTAAAAGCGGTTCCGTTACGCCGGTCTTGGGGCCATCATCGAAGGTTAAGAAAACGATTCGTTGAGTCGTCGAAATATTATTGATCAGCCCTGAGGGTTGATACCCTGAGAAGGCGAGGGAAATAAGAATCAAAACAAAAAGAGCCTTCACTTTATATGCATCATTTTGTGCGTCTGAGGGATCACCCGCACATCGTTGAGTTTATTTTTCACAACGGTATAGGCAGCCAGTATTTCATCGGTGTTTGGCATATGTTTAACGGTGCGATAGGGTGTCACCGGTTGAATAATAAATGGGATGTCTTTATTCACCAACCTAACCGTTTCGGCCGCTTGTTTGATCACGGTAAGGGGTTGATTCTGCATCAGAATAAACTTCACTTGTGTATCTTGATCCCTCACCAACTCAAGACAGGCTTGGAATTCGGCCTCATACCCAGACTTATAGTCCAAGGAGAATATATCAATTTTGTCCATAATCTCTCGAAGATGAGCGGGCAATGTCGCATTGGTTTCCAAATAGATAGGCAAGGATAGTTCGGGAACTAGCGTAAGCAACTCGTTGACTTGAAGCAGCGGTTCGCCACCCGTGATCGACAGTGAATGATGATAATGGGTACTTAGAGCATTAATCTGAGCAAGAACCTCAGCGCCCGACATCATGCGACCTTCGCTCTGCTCATCACAATAATCACAGGATAAATTGCAACCCGCTAATCGCAAGAATATCTGCCGATATCCCACATACTGACCTTCCCCCTGTATCGAGGAGAAAATTTCAGAGACTTGCATCGTTGACTCCTAGGAGGCTTTTAGCTTTTCGAGTTTGCCATACTTTGGAAGGATCAGTTTTGTCGTTGAGCCGAATTTGATCTGTAACGATATCCCCACCCCGTGGCCAATGGTTTGAACCACCACGCCATCCCCAAAAACGGGGGAACGAACGAGATCGCCCACACTAAAATCAGCGTCAAAAACATTCGAAGCCTCCGTCATAATGGTGCGAGGCGATGATTGAGCCCGCCAACCTGTCACCGCAGGAGCCGTTGCTTGACCGATCCCATAAACCCCTTCGTCCCGAAGCACCGTGACCATATGATTAAACCCACCCGCTTTATGACTGACCTCAACTTTGATCCGTTCCGCGGGGATCTCGAAAAAGAAGCGCGACATATCTTGCGCCCGTGAGCCCTCATAATACGTATTGCGATGACTGGCGGCGGAGAGCGTCAACTCATGTCGAGCCCGCGTGATCCCTACATAGCAGAGGCGTCGCTCTTCTTCGACTTGATCGGGAGAATCCACCGATTGCTGATGAGGCAACATGTTCTCTTCCATGCCTGCCAAGAAAACCACATCATACTCAAGCCCTTTGGCCGAATGCAAGGTCATCAGTGTCACCGTATGTTCTTGCGCCGAAGGTTCATCCTGCTGCGTCATCAAAGCCGTCATACTAAGGAATTCTTCGAGATTATAGTCCCCATCTTGTGTAGAGGTGATCAACTCTTGGATATTCTCAAGTCGTGTAATAGCCTCTTGAGAGTCTTCTTGTTTTAGCCATTTCTTATATCCCGAACGACTGACGATCTGATCAATCAACTCACCCAACGACCAATTATTTGTCGCGTAGTCAACACGAAGCCCATCGATCAATTGGATAAACCCTTGGATCGAAGGATTCTTGGGTGCTTCGCCGCGAGCAATGATCATGAGTGGATCTTTGGTTTGTTGCGAGGTTAAGATGATCCGCTCAACCGTTAGCTTGCCGATCTTTCGAGTAGGAACATTGATGACACGCTGAAGGGCGACATCATCCTGATCGCTAAAAACGAGGCGCAGATAGGCCAAAATATCTTTGATCTCTTTGCGCTCATAAAAACGAAAGCCCCCATAAACACGATAAGGAATATTGTATTGCAACATCATCTCTTCAAGAACACGACTCATCGCATTGGTACGGTACAGTACCGCGATCTCGTTCGCATCCGTACCGGACTCCATTTTAGCGAGAATACTTTTCCCAATGTATTCCGCTTCATTATATTCGTTCGAGGCCACAAACATCGTGACCTTCTCACCCTCGCCATTCGCTGTCCATAGATTCTTGTCGGTCCTCATTTTATTATGACGGATCACAGAATTAGCGATCTCAAGGATGGTTGTGGTTGAGCGATAGTTTTGTTCGAGAAGGATCACTTTTGCCCGAGGGAAATCTTTCTCAAAATTGAGAATATTTTGCATATTCGCCCCACGCCATGAATAGATATTTTGATCGCCATCCCCGACCACAAAAAGCCGTTTGTGCTTTTCGCTGAGTTTTTCAGCAATCATGTATTGGGGAAGATTAATGTCTTGATACTCATCAATAAGAATATAGTCGAATTGATTCTGATATTTTTCTAAAATTTCGGGATGATAGTTTAAGAGCGCCAACGCATTGATCATTAGATCATCAAAATCCATGGCGTTATTGCGTCGAAGTTGATCTTGATATTCGGAATAGACATTACGAACGATCTCTTGAAAGGCGCTGTCTACACTCATTTTATCGGGTGTGAGCAATTTATTCTTCGCGTCACTGATCGCATATTGAACAGACGAAGGCTTGGCTACCTTAGGGTCGATATCCATATCATTAAGGATCCGTTTAACAACCGACAGTTGATCGCCCGAATCATAGATAACAAACGCCTTCTGATAACCCAGCAATTCAGCATGCCGCTGAAGGATCTTATTGCAAAAACTATGGAACGTCAGGACCCATTGATCCCGAGGAGGAACCGAGACACCGACGAGCTTCTCTACCCGTTCGACCATTTCCTTGGCGGCCTTATTGGTAAACGTCACGGCCAAGATCTTATGAAGGGGAACCTGATATTGACTCACCAACCAAGCGATCTTGTGGGTCAGTACACGTGTCTTGCCAGACCCAGCCCCCGCAAGGATCAACAGCGGGCCTTCGACATATTCGACCGCTTCGCGTTGCTTAGGATTAAGATGATCGAGTAGATGGGAATCAGTCTGCATTACAGCATCTATTATCGCATGATGCGCTCAACAACAAAAGAGGCAGGGTTTCCCCTGCCTCTTGAACACACTCGCAATAATGCTCCTAGAACTAGCCCTGAGCGAATTTCTGAGTGACTTCACGCATAACATCACCCTGTGTTTTACCCGTAGCATGAACGGCACTGATCAGATCTTTAACAATTTGCAACTTCTGTTGGATCAAGAAAAGGTCACCCGGTTGAAGATCAGTTGCATCTGTAATACCCCATGATTTTAGCAAACCGCCTTGGTCATCAACTTTTTTGAAGTCGGTTGAAACGTTTGCCCCTTCTTTTAGGGGTGCGAACTCTAATACTTTACCATCAGGATCCATTTTAATCCCCATACTCATCGAATTATTGGTATGACTGTCTACATAGTCTAATGACATGGTTATGGTCGCTGGTGTTGTTGTAGCATCTTCTGTCAACTTCACTTCTAGTCCTGCAGCCCCACCTGCTATATTGTTAGCATCGAGCCCAAGCAGGGTCATGATATCGTTCTTAACCCCTTCACTGCCCACCTTGATCGATCCGTCTGCGTTAAAATTTAGTTTCATCGCATTCAGTTCACTGGCATTCGCTTGATCCATCGCGTAGAACTTTCCATCAAGCGAAATCGACTTCTTTCCACCCATCTCAAGTGAAACAGCTAAGATTTCCATATTGTTCTGATTCATCGTATCCGCAACCGCATTCATTGCATTGTTGCGACTGACTTCACCTGCAAAACCATAATCTAGTGCCATATAAATTCCCCCTTTTATGTAATAATCTAATACCCTATTCGCGAATCCCTTCTTTCTCACTCCCCTTCTGTTGTAGTCTGAGTTTGCCTCGTACACTCTTAGTATCGACAAAATTTAACTTTTTCATGTATTTGGCTTTTCTGTTCAATCCGATGTCAGTTCTTGCCAACCTTAAGTCCCGCCGTTTATAATCACTTTTACCGCTGAAGCCGACATAGCTCAGCTGGTAGAGCAGCTGATTTGTAATCAGCCGGTCGTTGGTTCAAATCCGACTGTCGGCTCCAAGAAGAGATCGTTTGCCCAGGTAGCTCAGTCGGTAGAGCAGAGGACTGAAAATCCTCGTGTCGACGGTTCGATTCCGCCCCTGGGCACCACTTAAACTTAGCATAGGAGAGAAACGCGGATGATGGACTACGAAACGTTTATCAAGACGAATTTCACCGAAAAAGTTGAGGTGACGAATCCAGACATACATATCAAACGCAACGCTGAGTCATTGCATCCAGATGAATTTTCATTTCTCGTCAGCGAGCCACCAATCTCCCCGCCCCCTCGCGTTCAATATACGCCCGAAACTATTACCCCACCTGAAGCGGTAACAGACTATTTGACCCAACAAAAAGAAAAGGCTTTGGCCGACTATACAAATCATGTTCGCAAGTTAACCTTGTCGCTTGAAAAACAAAAATCGCTTTACAAAGAACATAGTCAACAACTTAAAAAACAATTAGACCAACAACTCGAAGCCATTCACCAACAATCGAACAAAACAAGGATCGAGCTTCGTCAACAGATCATTGATCAACGCAGCGAGCAATCCCGTCAACTTGAATCCTATGAACGTGAATTTCTCTCAGAAAAATCCGACCTCATTCGGCGGCACTCTGAGGAATTGGCATCCATAAATAAACAGTTTCACCAAGATTTTATGGCCAAAGAAACCGAATCAAAGCAAAAGCTACAGGCACTTGAAGCCGAGTACAACCAACAATCTCAAACCATGCAAACCAAGATAAAGGATATTCAAGCCTATTATGAGAATGAACGTCAGAAATTTCGCACTCAATACGAGCCCATCATTCAAAGCGAACAAGCCCACTTTCAAAAGATGCTTCATGATATCAAAGAAAAGCGCGACAAGCTCATTCATCAGTACGAGGGAGAACGCCAACAACTAAGAGACCATTATGAACCCCAAATTCAGGCGGATAAAGATCGTTACCGACAGCTCCTCTCAACCATCATTTCGGAAAAAGAGTCACTGATCAAAGAGCTGAACGCGCTATCAACACCGAATAGTTAGAACCCTAACACTTATTGACTTTATAGCTCGACGTTAAACCCAAAGCGACTGACAGTGTCCAAAATACCCGCACTATTGGGGAAGTAATTGTAAGAATAGGCCAGATCAGCTCCCATAAAATTAACCCCTAGACCTGCGGAATAAATATCGGGCGAATAGCCACATCGAAGCGTCATATTTTTAAAGACATCCATCTCCATCCCCATGACGAGGATCACCCGATTATTGAATTGTTTAAACCCGATATTCCCACCCGATTTTTCATTGATCACAAACCCCATGCCGCCTGAGAACTCCATGTTATTCTTCTCCGTCTCGGTACTCCATACGTAGCCTGTATTAAGAATATTGCTCACTTTCAAGCAAAGGTTCATCTCTTTTGAAAGGGTATAATTGATCCCTGCATCAACCGCATAGGCGACTGATTGTGCAACGGCAAGGTTCATCTCATAACGATTCAGGTTGATAGACCCGCCCATAGTTTCGGTCAGTTGTTTCGACAAGCAAAGGGTTATCAGTGAATTATAGTAGGTATAGCTCTTCCCATTTTCATATCCGTCTTGATCTGCTGGCACATAATACGTCCCAACAACTCCATTCAAGAGCTGAGAGTGGAAATAACTTAATCCAACATTGGCAAAACGTCCAGGCATAATGAAGGACAAATATACTTCATCAAATTCACCCCACTTCTTATTAAACGCAAATTCAGCTTGTGCTGTAACAACGCCGCTTAAAATCCCTGGATTATAGACGATACTCTCGGGGCTCATTTTCTGATAAAAAGCCCCACTCATCCCCGTTGATCGAACCCCGACCCCATTGTCAATAAAGGCATCGGCGCTATACGAATAGTTAAAGAGAACAGCAGACAATACTGCGATAATGATCGCTTTATATCCTTGTATATTCACACTTTTTCTTCTTTTCATCACGATTCCTCGCCTATTTATAGACCATTAAATTAAATTTTCGCATCTGACGTTTTCCGCCACTTTCGGCGATCAAATACGTTGGATACACGCCCGCTCTTACCTTGCTCCCATCGTCGCCGATGCCATTCCAGCTTAGGTCATTTTTCCCAGCGGCCGCTCCAATAGCGTCCGTCGACAGCTCCCATTTCTTTATCAATTTCCCCGCCATATCATAGATCATGACCTTCACATCGGCCCCCGTTGTAAGCGTATAGACAATATGCACCGGCTCCTGATTGATGTTAACGGGGTTAGGCGCCATTAAAAATTTAACAATATCGACATTACCTTTGACTTGTAGCGTTCGATTAAACGCGGTGGCATTCCCTGCATCGTCCGCGACGAGAATCGTCAACGTGTAATTGCCTTCACTTAATGGCGTGCCCGTAATATTGAACGTGAGCCACGTATCGACAACGGCGGCATACCCTGAAAGATCACCCGTCACGATTCGAACATCACTGGAGTCCACTTTTCGAAGCGTAAAATTGTAGCTCGTAATCCCGCTATCGCTGGGATTGGTTTCCATAACCCTTATACGGAAGTCAGGTAAATTGTTAATATAGCCGCCACTGCTTAAGAGGATATCGTTTAGTTTAATGTCACCAATAATAGGCGGATGACTGTCACTATAGACCACAACACCAAACGGAGTGAAATGCATCACTTCAGCCACCAGATATTGGTTCTGTACGTCGATACTAATAATTCGAAGTCCATCGGTTCGCCACCGGTTTGGCGAAACCGTCGTATCCAGATATTTCAAAAATATTTGATGGTCAACCGTCGTTCCATAAAAGGGCAGCTTTATAACAACGGGCAAGTCAAAGGCAACATGCTGGATCAGTTCTTGTTTAAAGGAATCCATCGCACGGATCTCGAACACGTCTGCATTCGTCGAAACACCGCCACTGTTATCGACAACATTAACCATCGCCTCGATATTCCGACTCAATGCGCCCACGGGGAAAGAGACTTCCACTGTCGCGTTTTGGGTGCTGTCCGTATTGGTCGACACCGCAAAGACCATGGTTTTATCTCCAACGAACACATCGCTACTAATAATTTGACCAAGATTCCCCGCTAGATCTTTATAGAATAATTCAAGGGAATTAGCCCCTTGATCAAGAACAACTTGGATCTTGCTTGATTCGGAGGAGATAGCGGGCTCCACAACAAAGGATGTCTCGCCTGACAAACCCTGTAATCGGGCTGAATTCAGCGTTAGTTCAACCTCACAGGCCTCATCGATACTGACCTCAACAGAATAAGTCAGGACAAAGGTATGCGTCACAACATTCCACACCATTCCCTGTGGCGCGGTGTAGTCAAATTTGAAACGAGCGACATCATAGAAACCCGCAGAAATATCATCTTCATTCGTAGCATGAAGAATATCGATCGTAAGATAGCCCTCGTTATCAGTCGCGAGCCGTTCAAAGAATACATGATTGTTGCTGATCGCGACCGGCGTTTCTTCTACCGTCCCATTGTCGTACCGAAGTCTTACCGATACCGTGGGACGACCAAAATCTAAATTAGCCGTGTTGATGATCGTCACATCGATAGACGCCGTCCCTCCCCATTGAACATATCGATAACTTTGTTGATGGGCTTGCATGAGTGGCGCGACAGGAACATAGGTCATGCGTTTGTCTACCCGTTGGATGACGCCTTTTCGATCCCTAAAGGTTATCCAAATATCTTTCGTCCCGCCACCTTCGGTTAATGTTAATGTCGGATTTGATTCATACGCAATCCACTCGTTTACACTGATCTCGCGCAAATCGCCCGATAGCTGCATGCTGTCTATCCCTTGAACATCTATCGTCACCATCATCCGTTTCTTGTTCGTTACCAGACTGTCCGCATTGACGCTGATACGATTTATTTTTAAGGGACTGATCCACGCTTCTTTCCCTACGGTTCGCACGGCATCAAACTCGTCGACCATGCTAAGCGTAATATAGACCTCTTGGTTGATACTTGAGGTAAAGGTAAAGTCCATAATATTTTGTGTCGGGGCTGTTTTTAGGGTTGTCCCATCACTGATGTCCCATTGGTAATATTTTATCCCTGCCGGCGCAAAGGCATTCATGACATGCAGCGTCACTTTATGGCTCACGACATAGTCATCGGTTATAACCCCATTGCTTGTTATGGATCGCGTGGATTGGATTGCATTATCTTTAATGATGAACGTCCCCGTTGGCTGCATTGAAACATAGTCTACCGTCAGCGAAACAGAATACGGATGGTTCTGGACATCCACCACTGAAACATTTAACGTTAAGGGGCCGATATTAAATAAATTCTGACTGCAGATAAATTGCGCCATCCCTGTGAGGCGAATGGACTGATCATCAACTTTCTCATAGCCCCAATTCCGAGAAACGAATAAACCAAGGTTGTTGACGCCTAGTGTCCTGTTTGAAATCACATTCCCATAGGCATACTGAATACGCTTTCCACTGGAATGTTCGATATCTACCGTCACCGTCCGGATGTTTTGCCAGCCATCATCATCACGAATAATCAGGTTAAAATTATTGCTGATCCCCGCTTTAAAGGATTGTATGTTTATTGAAATAATGTTCGGCGTCGTGCCTAAGTCACTATATACATCAACAATAGCCCCATTCATGACCGCCATGCCAAACCAAGCTAAACTTTGCAAATACGCATTATTAGCATCCTGCTTTGAATAGGAAAAGTAGGGACCCGTTGCATCACATTGATAGAACGACGCCAGTTGATCCATAAACGCATCCCGTCTTACCGTCACAAAGGTTCCAGCCGCACCCGCACCCCACATCGACACAGGAAGGGCTTGATTATACGCGTTCAGTGAATACAGGTAGGGCGTTCTATCGATCTTATACAAATAGGCCGTTGTGGGGCTGATCCAGTTCTCACTTAAAACAAACGATTGCGCGCGATTGTCTTTATTCCACAGAGAATCGAGTGCCATTCGCCACGATACCCGTATCGCATCAACCCACACATCGCTCCCATTCTTTGACCCAGCACTATATCCACTCGTCCGCCCCTTCGAGGACGGCACCGTTCCATTAAAATTACTCCAATCAGGGGCTAACCCATACCCAGCAACCGGATTAGCCAATAAAGACGTATACCCTTTTTCGATGATCGTGTTCCAATTGTGGGTCGGACTCCCATCAAATTGTGCAAATATTCGGTAGGCGGCCGGCGCAAAATAGGAGGGATTAAAGTCCGCCGTTTTTAGATTGTCAGGGTACAGTCCATTGGTTTGGTCAGTCGCAAGCGTGTAGATATCCGAAACGATGTTGCGAGCTTCGGCTCCATAATCAGTTTCGGTGTTGCCCCACATCCCAGTCCGTTTCATCGTTTCCGCAAAGATCAAAGCCAAGGCGATATCTTCACAACCATCCATTAACGCGGTTGTCGAGATAATCGTTCCATCAGACGTTGCCTTCGAGGAGAAGAGCTTGTCGGCACTGTGTTGCTGTTTCGTTTTTGCAGCACTCCAAAGGGCATCAAAATCTGTTTGTTTATTCGTCCACAGAAACATCATTAAGCCATAACTCGTCCCTTGACTTGTCGCTAGATTGACGGGGTCATAAACCAGCTTGCCGCTATACGGATCTATGAAGCGCTTTTTGAACGTATCCGCAAGCAACCCCAATTCGGTGTTCCAGTTGCTGTCTCGTTTCCCGAAAACAGATTGGGGATACGTCGATTGATCCACCAATATATTCTGCGTGCCATATATCAACACATTCAACGTCACCTTAACGATTCCCCCGTCGCCGTCATTTACGTTTAAATATACTTTTTGGCTGCTGCTGACATCTCCATCTGATGCGGTTTTAGCATTAGCATTCATCCATCCACTATAGGTAACCACGATTCGGTTGCCCGATATATCATCAAGGTCCGTAATCGACGGATTAAGGGTCAGTGTGTTTCCGACTCTGACCATATTGGCGGTATTGACCACGACAACCGGCAACCGGTTGACGTTGTTGACCACGATCGTTATCGCTTTGGTTGTCACTCCACCCAAGCTATCCGTCGCCGTAATCAGCTCGTTGAAGGTGCCCGCGTCGCTGTAACCCGTCTGTCGAACATTGCTCGTCATCCATCCGCTGTAGATGACGTTAATCGTGTCACCATCTGGATCTGATAAGGTCGGATTCAGAGTTATCGTGCTCGCTTCATTGACTGAAATGACGCTATTCATCGAGATGATCGGGGGGTGGTTAACTCGATTAGACACCAACTGAACGTGTGCAATGCCAAAATAGGTAAAATGGGTTGTGGTGAACGTCACACGATTATTCAGAACGCCCTTAATCGAAATACCTTCTGTTGCCCAACGGGACAATAAGGGATCAAAGTAAAACACCCTGATGCTCGTCGTGTCCAAAATATTGGCCGACAACTCGATCGAAAGTTCTATGGGGGCATTGATCGTCGGTTTGATGTTTGTCGTAAGCCCCACCATCGCAGTAATGGGCTGTGCCTGAATGTCAAATCCATAAAGAAAACTGGCAGAAGCAAATGAACGACCGGTATTCGGATCGGTTGATGGCAGCGCGTTTAGCGAATAACTCACAACGGATGACCCCGTGACGATCAATTGAATGGGTTCAGTAAAAGCAAAGGACGGCACCGTAACGTTGAGGGTGGCCATATTAACAGGATCAGGTTTCGAGAATACTTGCGGGGACGTTGTTGGAACAATGACACCTTCGGTGGGGGGAGCAGGGACAGAAACGAACGTTCCTACCGTCACATTTCGTGTTAGGAAATAAAATTCATTCGACGTTGGATACCCATAGATAGCGAGTCCCCACGTTCCGTCAGATAATGAAAGGGAATAATCACCATTCTCCCTAATGAGTGAAATATTGAGTTCATACTCTACTTTACTGGTGTCCGGAAAATTGAAACTTGAAAAAGCATTCTGATACTTTGCCCATATTGACTCTTTCATTGCGTAAACAACGCCCTTTATCCCAAACATCGTATTCTGACTAACTTGAGCATAAGTCACCGGAGCGATATTCCCTAAAACTTCAAAAGCAGCTGTGTTGTAAGTCACGGTATAGGTATAAGTATGATTTGATGAGATCGGAACGCCCAGGTTCACTTGTCTAAACGATTGAGGATTCACGCTTAGCCACCCTATATTATGATCATAACCCCGAACAAATTGCTTTGCAAAAGTCACCTCACCTTTTTCATTCGTCATCCTAAATGTAGGACTCATATTCTGAAGGGAGGCTGTTGAGATCATCATAAACATAACCCCCACATTCGCCGTGGGCTCGCCAATTTCATTCACTATTCTTAAATTGAGCACTGAGGTTTCAAAGATATAGGTATGATTAGGTGAGGATGTCCAATAATTACCTGTCTGAACTAGGGGTGTCCAGTTAAGCACCACCGTTTGTCCATTTGAAGTCACGGTTTCTATCGCCACATAACGATTGCCGCTTACGGCTACAATAGAAATCGACCCAACAGGAGGAACTTCGATACCTTGGCTTGTCTGATCAACGATCGTCGATCCATCAAAAACCAAATCCGTTAACGAGGTGACTTGACCGTCAAAGGCGCTAGGCGAATAAAACGTCCCCCCCTGTGGGGTTGCCCGCCATCCCGACAGAACAGGTCCTTTATAATAATCCGAGTAGAATACCTTTAGGTCGAATTGATTATCCGTCACGATTCGAGCATCTTTAAAATTAAAGCCTTCACCCATGTTCAGCGTTACGGTATAAATCGTGCCTACTTGGAAATTAGCGGTTGGCAAAGAAGGGATTATCGTTGGCGTAATAATGACTGAACTCGAGACCAACTGCAATGTGTCATATTTTGGACTACTCAAGGCCAATATCCACTCGCCAACAGGAATACCTAGAACATATATCCCCGAAGTCGGGATAAGCACCGTATACATCTGAAAACCAAAATCGGGCCTTGTCTCATTCCATGTAAAATTAGTCGAGATGGTTCCATAAAAATTTTGTACAAGGATAGAATCGCTGATCGACATCGCTGTCAAAACGCTGCCTGCCGGTAAATTGACCTCAACCTGACCCGTTACTACTTTTTCAATCCTCGTCTGCAGGGTGATCGTTTGTTCAATCTGTCGATCACTTGAAATCGCCCAATACTGTTGAAAAACAATACTCCCATTTGCACTTGGCAGGGCTGCATTAAACGAAAGCAAACCATAATTCAAGGTGGTCATAAAATTGAAAGTCGAGATACCCGAAGCATCCGTTTGGTGGCCCTGTTTCTCAATAGAAGTCCAATTAGGGCCTTGCAAATAATAGGCATACCTAACCCCCGACAGTGGAAGCCCAAATTCATCGACAACATTTACAGTGACCAGAACCTGCTTGATCGTTGGGGTAGGCGTAATAGCCGACCCTATAACGAGGTTCCGCGTGATAAAGTTGTATTGATTAGCTATCGGAGCCCCGAATACAGCAAGAGCCCACGTTTCAGGAGAAAGTTGAATAGAATAATTGCCTAAACTGTCGATGGGGGCATTTCCAAAGTCTACATTAATAGCATCCAAGTCAGACGTAATATATTGAGAAAAGAATTGACTCATGACACTGAACATGCCGTCTGGAAGGCCTTGCAGGATATTCCCTGTAATTGGAAAGCAATTTCCTGTAACAACATAGGGGGCATCATTAGCCGTAACAATAAAAACGGGGGGTATATCGTTAGGCAACGGAACAATTCGATTTTTTCCGACGTATGACAGAGTTGGCCACATTTGAATAGACAGTTTTTGATTGGGTTCATTAGCGAGATTCCTTGTAAGAACGAAAAACCCATCAACGCCTGTACTGCCGCTATACTGAAACCCTTGCATCACTAATTTATTATTTTCCAGTGTCATCAGATTTCCAACTAATCCGGCACCTGTTATTGCCGTTCCGGAGCTATTCACCACCTTGATATTGAGCGTAACAGGCGAAAACACAATCGATAGGGTTGGGCTAGAAGACCAAACATTTCCACTATTCGCTAGTGCCACCCAATTAAACACAAGGACTGAAGCGTTTTCAGAAATAATATCAATAGCAAAATAATTAAGCTGTGTGTCCCGAACAATATGTGGCCCAATATTCGCACCAAAACCCACGCCACCATGGATACTTGATGCATCAAACCAAATCTTGGCGAGGGACGATAAATAGCCTTCATTGAAATCTGCGGGATTAAAAATTGAGTTATTGGTTAACCCCTGAACCCCAAGTCCATAACCATATGAAGAATAGGTGTATTGCAAATCAAACTCATTATTGGTTACTGTATTTTTTGAAAAACTAAAGCCATCGCCGACATTCAGCGTTACGGTATAAATCGTGCCTACTTGGAAATCCATTGTTGGGACAATGACATCTTCCGTGGGGGGAACGTATCCACTTGGAACGATCAGATCAAAATTGTTTATTGAAGAAGAAACGACAAGATTCGTTGCCAAGAGCACGTCACCCGTTATGCTTGTTCGAACGAGGATATTCCACGAACCTATGGCGATAGGGATTGAATAACTTCCGGTAATAGATGAATATCCCACGCCTACATTTATCGAACAGTCTTGGGTTGGCATAATTAACATTGCGAATTGATTTGAAAGCACGGACGAAATTAGGACATGGGGCTGAGGTCGTCCACCCTGATCTAGAATCCTACCCGATAGTTTATAGGGAGCAGCATCCATGGTAACCGTCTGAAAAATATTCCGATCCCCAGATATGATAAAGCCAAGGAATCGTCCCAAATATTCTGGACAGGACACAAATACCTGAAGCAAATCATCTTTCGTTATTGCATAATTGAAGGTCAAAACACCGGTCGCATTTAATGAGGTTTCATAAGTCTTGAGCTGACCATTATCTTTTACATTGTAAAAGATAAACACATTTATAGAGGGTATAGGAACCCCTGGGTTCGATACAAAGTTTACAGTGACCAGAACCTGATTGATCGTTGGGGTATAAGCCGGTGGCGTGTATTCCTCCACCGTATCCACCGCCCCCTTCATCGGCCAGCCGCTATAATCGGTTGCCCCACCAAACACATAAATTTTCCCATTCACCTCACAACTGGCAAGTTGGGACCGAGTAGTTGGCATGGGGGCTCTCGACGTCCATGCATCGCCTATAGCATCATATTCTAGTGCTTCTGTCGCAAACCCTCCTCCCAACAAATAAACCTTCCCATTAACGGCGCTACTAGCCAACGATGCCCGACCACCGTTGGGTATCGAAGATTTTGTTACCCATGTATTTGTCGAAATATTATAAGCTTCTACAGAAAATGCAATAAAGGGATCCGTTTTCAACATAGGCAGGGGGCCATCAAGCCCTCCGAAGATATAAACCTGCCCATTGACTACGCTACTCGCGGGATGGGCGTGTCCATTATTCATCGAAGCGATCGTTTCCCATGTGTCTGTGGAAGGGGTATACACTTCGGCAATGTTTGAATTAATTCCAGTATCATCCACAAGGCCTAAAACATAAATCTTACCATCCAACACACTGCTAGCTAGCCCTGACCGAGGTGTATTCATCGACGCTTTTGTGGTCCACGTATCTGTTGAAGGATCATACGCTTCAACCGCGTTAGAAAAACCAAAACCATAACCATTAGCGCCCCAACCCTTCTCGCCACCAAAGACATAGATTTTCCCGTTATAAGCGGTACTAGCGAGATCCATTCGTGCTGTTGGCATGGGAGCTTTGGGTATCCACGTATCCGTTGTTGGGTCATATTCTTCAACCGTGTTCAAGGCGTTTCGGGTAACCCCTTCGCCATAATGATCATCGTTTTGACCACCGAAAACATAGATCTTACCGTTGACTACACTCGCAGCAACACCAAATCGTTTGGACGGCATGGAAGCCTTGGTTGCCCAACTGTCCGAAGCTGTCGCTACAGAAAATAGTCCTATAAGGAATAATAAAGTATATAGACGTCTTGTTTTTCTCATATCAATATTTGTCGATATTATACTTTATTAAACTGCAAAATGGAAATATCCAATAATCTGGTATACTCTTTGTCTATGCTCAGCTATCGAGACCTGTTAAACACGAACCAAGTCATCCTCTTGGATGGCGGCATGGGCACCCTGATCCAAGGTTATGATCTAACCATTAATGACTTTGAGGGACTTGAGGGACTCAATGAAATCCTTAATCTCACCCACCCCGAGATCATCAAAGCCATTCATACTGAATACTTAAAGGCAGGGTCAATGGCCATCGAAACCAACAGTTTTGGTGGGTCACGAATAAAACTGACCGAATATGACCGAGGTGATGACGTTTATTGCATTAACAAGCGAGCCGCTGAAATTGCTAGAGAAGCCATTGCAGATTTTGGAGGACATCACTTTGTTGTCGGCTCAATGGGGCCAACGGGCAAACTCCCCTCCTCAACCGACCCCGTTTTAGGCCGTGTGACCTTTGACGAGATCGCGCAGGTATTTGGTGAGCAAGCGACCGCCCTCATTGATGGGGGGGTTGATGTCTTACTCCTCGAAACCCAACACGATATTCTTGAGGTCAAAGCCGCCATCATGGGTTGTCAGCAAGCCATTGCGACTTCAGGAAAAGATATCGTTCTTCAAGTTCAAATGACGGTGGATCAAAACGGGGTCATGCTCTATGGCACGGATATTATCAGTGCCGTCAACATCATCAAAGACCTCGGCGTCGATGTCATCGGCATCAATTGCAGTACGGGGCCAGCGGAGATGATGACCACGCTCACCAAACTTTCGAGTGTCTGCCCCTGCGCCCTATCGGTGTTACCCAATGCGGGAATGCCTCATAATGAACTCGGCAAGGCCACCTATTCGCTTGAACCCGAAGTGTTCTCAACGCTTGTTGCCCGCTTTGTCAATGAGCTTGGCATCCAAGTGATCGGGGGATGCTGTGGCACACAACCAGCCCATATTGCTGCTTTAGCGAAGTTACTCCCCTCGCTTAAACCCGCCAAGCGAAGGATAAACATCTTGCCACCCTTTTCAAGCCCCATCGCAACGTTGCCATCTAAAAAACTGCCCTATATTATTGGTGAACGACTGAATGCTCAAGGCTCTAAGAAGGCTAAAATCCTGATGATGGCGAATGACTACCCCACCTTGCTTGATATGGCGAAAGATCAGGTTGGGCTTGGCGCCGATTTGCTAGACCTTTGTTTTGCGATGACAGAACGATCTGATGAAAAAGAGCAACTGTCCACGTTTACAAACCTTGTTGCCTATGCCGTATCTACACCTCTCAGTTTTGACTCGACTGAACCCGATGTTCTGCAGGCCGCCATCAAACGATATGCCGGACGCCCTCTCATCAATTCGATCAATCTGGAGAATGATAAATACAAAAGCATTCTCCCCTTAGTCAAACAATTCGGCCTAACCACTATCGCCCTTTCTATTGATGAAAAAGGCATGGCTCGAACCACCACTGAAAAACTTGCCATTACCGAGCGTATCGTCAATATTTCCAAAATCTACAGCCTTCGAGAAGATCAACTCATGATCGACCCCTTAACCTTCACCCTCGCAACCGGAGAAGAAGAGTTTCGATCAAGTGCCCTTGAAACCTTAGAAGCCATCCGACAAATCAAGAAAAAATATCCCAGCATTCATATCACGCTCGGGGTTAGCAATATTAGTTTTGGCCTCAAGCCTCCCGCTCGGAAGATCCTGAATCGGGTCTATCTCGACCATGCCGTCAAAGCGGGGCTCGATTTTGCCATTTTTCATGCAGCAGAATATATCCCCATCAGCATGCTTCCTGCCCATCTCGTCGCACTAGCGAATGACCTGATTCTTAACACCCATGGATCCGCGTTGATCGACTACATTACGGCTTTTGAGAATCTCACTCCGGCTCCGAGCTTGAAGGGAAAAGCGCTTCTTATTGAAAAACGATCCATCCCTGAACAAATCCAATCCCAAATTATTGAGCGTCGTCGAGAAGGGCTCATCCCCCTGCTTGAAACCCTCAAGGAATCGATGTCACCCCCAGACATCATCAATACCGTCCTCTTGCCTGCCATGAAAGAAGTCGGCAATCGCATGGAAAGTGGTGAGATTATTTTACCCTTTGTCCTCGAATCAGCAGAGGTCATGAGGGCAGCGATGACCTATCTTGAAGGGTTTATGGATAAGACAAAAAGTCACATCAAGGGAACCGTTGTTCTTGCCACTGTTTTTGGAGATGTTCATGATATTGGAAAGAACCTCGTTAAAACCATTATTTCCAACAACGGCTACCGGGTCATCGACCTAGGAAAACAAGTCCCCGTCAACGATATCGTTTCGTGTGCCATCGCCGAAAAAGCCGATGCAATCGCGCTATCTGCTCTGCTTGTGACAACCTCTAAGCAAATGGGGGCCGTCGTTGAAGCGCTTCAAAAAGAAGCTCTAAATATCCCCGTCCTCGTGGGAGGGGCCGCCATTAACGAAACATTTGCACAGTTTATTTCATCACCAAATGGTGTAAACTATAAGGGAGGCGTCCATTATGCTAAAGATGCATTCAGCGGGCTTCGAATATTGGAAGGACTTATGTAAATGGCAAAAACTCGTCGTCTAGACTTAAAAAATGTAATTCCCCTCATTTTCAAACAATCGGTTTTTAGTATGGCGTGGGGTATGAATAAACGTAAACAAGGTCGGGACGAGGTCTTGACAAAGTTTAACGCGATTTTTGACTATCTTTCCCAATTTATCTTACATTCAGGTATCAAAGGGATTGCCTATTTTGACACCTTCAAGGTTCACTCAAAAGGCGACACCCTTATTTTCAATGACTCCGGCATAGAGTGGTCATTCCCTCGTATCCGGAACCGTTGTCTCACAGACTCTATTGCTGAAAGAGGAGAGATCGCGCTTCAAGTTGTCACACTCGGACATTCCTTGGAGACGATGATCGCGCAGTTTGAACTTGAGGAAAAATATTCCATGCTGTTTTATCTTCACGGATATTCTGTCTGGCTGACAGAGGCTCTTGCCAAGTACCATCACCGACTCATTCGTGGTGATTGGATGGAACAAGGCCAAGCAGAACGCTATTCTTTTGGTTATCCGCTTTGTCCTGACTTGAAAATGCAAAAGGATCTTTTCCACCTTCTGAAAATGGAGAATCAAAACGAAGTGACGCTCCTTCCCTCTTTTATGATGATGCCCGAACAGAGCACCTCAGCGATTGTTTTTCGATAGATCAAAAAAATAGCATTCATGTTTCATCGGCGGTTTATGGTATAGGTAAAAATGGAGGTGCAGTTATGAAGAAAGTGATTTTATTATGTTTTCTATTTGTTGCAGGAATTGTTGGTCAGGCATCAGCAGTGTCCTACACAGGTTTTTTGTCACAGCTTGAAGTCCCCAGCGTCAGGGAACTTACCATCACGGGTAATCCCTCTCACAATGCTAGCCTTGTAACCCTTTCGGTTATGAACAATGTAGCCGGAAGTATTTCGACTATTGATTTCAGTGTTTTATGTAATTACGATGGGTGGCATGTTGTTGCGTATTCTTCTAGTCAAAATGGACTGATCAATACAAGCAAGACTCACACGATCCCCCTATTGATCGAAGCAGTATCCTTTAATGCTACAGCCCCCCTAGCATCAGCTTACATTACCTTAAATTATTCGACATCTGAACCTACCTCGGCTAATGTAGCAAACACGTTAATATCAGGAAATTATATCGGCAACACCGGAGACACACCATCCAAGTTTACGATGTACATTAAGGCTGATCCCGTTGAGTTCGCCAAGAGACGTGGAGGTTTTTATAGTGTCTATATCAACCTCATGATGCCCGTCGAATAAGTCATATCAATACTGAATTTTGCTTTCTAAAAAACCCCGCCAAAGCGGGGTTTTTTATTTCAACCAATTAACAAGGATCTCTTTTAGGTCGTCCAACGAACGGGGATATTGTTTTTCGGCGACAACGGATTGAATAAACACCTTTCCATAGCCCTGACTAAGTACACGCCTATCAAGAATAATGACACCCCCTCGGTCCGACTTTGATCGGATCAGCCGCCCCACCCCCTGCTTAAAACGGGTGACGGCATTCGGAATGACATATTCAAAAAAACTGCTTTTCCCCTGAGCGGCAACTTCCTCCATTCGGGCCATGACGATGGGATCGGTCGGCACCTCAAAAGGCAGTTTGACGATGATAACATAGGATAAGGACTCACCTGGAACATCGATCCCTTCCCAAAAACTATCCGTCCCCATTAAGACTGAATGAGTATTATCTCTGAATTGCTTGATCAGATTTCGATCCGCAACCTTTTTGCTCTGGCAATACACTTGGATTTTAAATGAGGCTAGTTGGTCTTTAATCTTAAAATAAACCTCATTGAGGTGTTTGTGCGACGTAAACAACACAAGCGCCCGCCCTTTCGTCGCAAGGAGTAGGCCGGAAATATAATCCGACATTTTATCTAAGTAATCACGACTATCCTCATATTCGGGAACATCCTGTGGCATACAAAGTAACATGTTTCGTTCGAGGTCAAAAGGAGAGCTCAGGGCAACACTCTCAACCTTGATATCGCTTTTCAGGTAACCCAGTCTGGACAAGAAATAGTTGAAGTTATCTTTTATCGACAACGTCGCCGAGGTCAACAACACCGACGTCTTATTATGAAAAATATATTTCTGAAGATCATTCCCTACATCAACAGGGACAACTTTAAGTTCATAAAACCGAACCTTCTTGAGTTCAACGCCTTCAATCCATCGAACATGGTTTACCGTCCCATGGCGCAAAACGTCGAGATCATTCTTGATGTATCGCAGTTCGAGGGTGATCTTACGAATAAAGGCATATTGGATCTTGGTTAGCTGCGCACGCATAAAATCATTTTGGTCTTCGAACATTTTCTCGATCTCCGCCGATTGGTTCTCTAGCACCTCAAGCTGAGCCGCAATTTCGAGGTGTTCCTCCTCTGATAACTGATTGAAGCTGAGTTTCTTTTGGCTCTTTCGAAAAAACAGATTATCTTTTTCCTTGCGCTTGAAGAGTTCGTCGATCATCTCAAAAAATGAAATATTGGCTTCCATAAATACTCGTGACGCGACTTGAATTGGGGCAAAGGCTTGATGGATCAGCGGATCTTCCGAGCGTTTTCCTTCCCACACCCGTTGTTCGACCAACTTGATCGCTACGTCATGAAGTCGCTTTCGGCTGATCCCTCGAGCAAAACAACTTGTTGCGACATCCTCAACCGCATGCGCCTCGTCCAAAATAAGATGCTCAAATGGCGGCAAGATATTGGCTTCATAAAAGATATCCGTAAACAACAACGCGTGATTGACCACGACAAGATGAGCGCTTTTCGCTTTTTTCTTTAATCGGTTGATAAAGCACACCGTTTTGAAAGGGCATTTATTTCCCAAACAAGAATAACTATCTGAGAAGCTTTGACTCTTGAAGCGGGTAACAAGGCTGTTGTGGATCTCCGAAAAATCACCATTTTCAGACTCAAGCAACCACAACATGATTGACAATACCCCGACGATATCGACCTGGCTCGGCGTTTGAATGAGTTTTACAAACATGTAGGCCAGCTTATTAACACAAATATAATTATCCCGCCCCTTGATCATGAGAGCATGAAGCGGAACATTCAGTGATTTCTGAAGAAAGGGGATATCTTTATCGATCAACTGTTCTTGTAGGTTTTTAGTTTTGGTTGAAATAACAATCGGTGTCTTGTGTTCCAAGGCAAAGATCATTGCTGGTACAAGGTAGGCAAAGGATTTCCCCGTTCCTGTTCCCGCTTCGATGACTTGATGTTTGCCCTTTTCAAGCCCCGTCCAGACACGTTCTAGCATATCGAGTTGACTGCTTCGAGGCTCATATTGCCTTAAATGAGAACCAATCGCCCCTTTAGGTCCAAACGATTTAAAAAGTTCAGAAACAACATGATCCGCATCCCAAGGCATCGCCCAATCAGGCATCCCGTCCGCATCCTCCGCGACCGTTGGCTTCATCCGTTCTGTAAAAAGCAATATCCACGGAAACTCATCATGGCTTAGCCTGTCCCCAAATAGATATTCAAGAGCGTCCGAAAGCATCCATCCCGCGGCTTTGGCATAGTAGAAAATAAAATTAATAATATCGAGCGGAAAGGCGGCGATCTTCTCTAAGAGGATCAAATAGAGATGGCCTGTCATCAGCGCATCATCTTTGGCTCGATGAACATTGTCTTCTGAAATATTG
Organism: uncultured Candidatus Marinamargulisbacteria bacterium; assembly: GCA_903910705.1. Classification (GTDB taxonomy): domain Bacteria; phylum Margulisbacteria; class Riflemargulisbacteria; order GWF2-35-9; family GWF2-35-9; genus CAIWAN01. The sequence continues at coordinate 10,121 of CAIWAN010000053.1, read as the reverse complement.
AACATTTCCGCTAAATGGCCAAGCTTGTAGCTTCGCTCTCTGGGCATGATAAGCGAGGCCATATCAAGGGTGTCGATGGATCGATTCGTGACGACCGGCAACCCAACTCGCGTCAACGCCGTGTTCAACATCCCGAGGTCAAAGCTGATATTATGTCCCACGATCAGGGCATCCCCAATAAACGTCAATATCTCGTGGGCTACCTCAATAAACGGAGGGGCATCCATGACAGCCTCATTGGTAATCCCCGTCATCTCAACCACATAATGAGTAATTTTTTGTGTGGGCTTGATGAGCTGAGACATCTCGGCCACGACCTGCCCCTCTTCAAAACGGACAAGACCGATCTCGATAATGTCATTGGTGTCGACACTGAGGCCCGTTGTCTCAACGTCAAAGGTCACAAAACTCCGAGGGTTCATGTGAGGGCTTGTTCGATTTTTTCTACCAGTCGGTCGAGGTTTGTCCCCTCCGTGACCGACACCGCGACTGAATTGGGGGGAATATCAAACGGCTCCGTGACTTTGTCTAATTTATTGTAAGCAAGAATGATCGGTTTATCGTCAATTTTAAGTTCATGCAAAACCTCGTTCACCGCGTCGATCTGGGCAATATAACTTGGGTTCGAGCGATCGATCACATGGATCAAAACGTCAGCAAGAATCACTTCTTCAAGGGTAGCTTTGAAGGCTTCGATAAGAAAATGGGGCAATTCGGAAATAAACCCAACCGTGTCCACAATATAGAACTGACATTGATTGGGGGTTACCACTTTCTTGGTAATGGTGTCGAGGGTCGCGAACAGCTGATCTTTGGCTAGAACCGCTTTTCCATTAAACGCATTAAAGAGACTCGATTTCCCTGCATTTGTGTACCCCACCAAGGCCACCACCGGAAGGCCACTTCGAATACGCTGTTTGCGTTGAACATCACGACTCCGTCGAACATCATCCAGATCTTCGCGCAATTTGGTTACCCGCTGACGCAGGACGCGACGATCTGTTTCAAGCTGGGTTTCCCCTACACCTTTCATGCCGATGCCGCCCTTTTGTCGAGATAAATGAGTCCACATCCGGGTGAGCCGGGGCATCAAATATCGAAGCTGGGCCATCTCGACCTGAATTTTGGCCTCCATTGAGATCGCCCGAGACGAGAAGATGGCCAAAATGATCTCGGTTCGATCGAGGACCTTTACCTTCAAGGATTCTTCAAGCGCACGTTTTTGAGCCGGCGAGATATTGGCATTAATGACCATGGTTTCTATGTGGAACTCTTCAAGAATCAGCCGAACCTCTTCGATCTTTCCTTTTCCTAAATAGGAGGCGTTACTCACGAGATCTTTGTGCATCGTGACCGTCATATCCACGTGGGCATCAAGCGTCTCGATGAGCGATATCATCTCTTGAAGTGCGTACTCATAATTGCGATATTTGACAGCGATCAGCAGGATGGATTCCATTAGTCCTCTTCCTTTAATTCTCGCGTCATTAAGGCTTCGATGGCTTTGTCGATACTGAGTTGTTGCGTAAGGACAGCGGCTACTGCTTGCGTAATGGGCATTGCTATTCCCATTTCAGCCGAACGCTGCGAGACGACCAAACAAGCGTTAATACCCTCGGCAACCGCTACGCTGTTTTCTAAAATAGTTTGAAGCGACTCCCCCTGCCCCAAGCGAAAGCCTACTGAATAATTTCGACTTTGTGGCCCAAGACAGGTGGTAATGAGATCGCCAAATCCTGATAAACCGTATAAGGTCTCGTCTTTGGCACCCTCGTGTAAGGCATAACGGCGCATTTCTGCCATGCCTCGAACAAGCAGGGCCGACTTTGCATTCGACCCAAGTTTCTTCGCATCCAATATCCCTGCTGCGATGGCAATAATGTTTTTCAGTATCCCACCATACTCTACCCCCACTATATCCGTGCTCACATACGCCCGAAACGCGGTGGAGCTCATGGCCGACTGCACAACCTTTGCCACCTCAATATTTTGACAGGCGAGTACCGTTGCTGCGGGTAATCCAAGAAAGATCTCGGTCGCTAGATTGGGGCCGGAAAGAACTACAAAACGCTCGTTCATGACAGTTGAGGGGAGAACCTCCGTGGCAATTTCTAGAACCGATCGGTTGGTTTGCGTCTCCATCCCTTTGGTGGCGCTTAACAAAATAGCCTTAGGGGGGAGATCCTTTAAAACCTCCGTCAGTATCTGCCGATAAAAAGAGGAAGCCACGACGATAAAAACAAGTTCCGCCTGTTTAATTTCTGAGGATAAGGCACTCATGGGTTTGGGCATCACGTTTGGATGGATCAACGGAAACGGGGGAAGCAGTTTGGCTAAGGTATGAGTTGAATTTATTTCGTCGATGATCGCCGCATCATGGCATATCAGGCTTACCCGCTCGGCCTTTGTAGCCATTAAATGGGCAAGGGTTGTGCCCCAAGCACCACATCCGACCACGACGGTACGCATCAGATCTTATTCTCCTTGCCCACGGCAAGTCGCTTCATATTGGGGATATGCTTAAAAATAACATACGCAACGGCTAAAAAGATCAAGAGCCGATACGCAGGGATGATGGCAAAAAAAGGCAGCCAACTCATGATAAGAATAGCCAGAGCCGACACAATGGATGCCAACGAAACATAGCGGGTAATGGCTATAATGATCATTTCAAGAATAAAGCCGATGATCGCGATTTCAGGTTTCATGAACAACATCAACCCAACCCCTGTCGCAACCCCTTTGCCGCCTTTGAAGTGCAAGAAGGGCGTGAAGGTGTGCCCCACAACGGCCGCCAACCCAGCAAACACGACCCACGTACTATCAAACCCATTGATCAAATAGCATATCCACATGGCGACAAAACCCTTGAACATATCCAGCAAAAAGGCAATAAGCGCATACTTAAGCCCCAGCGTGCGATAGACATTGGTCGCCCCGCTGCTTTTGCTGCCCACTTCGAGCAAATTGACACCCTTATAGCGACCCACCAGATAACTAAAGGGGATAGCCCCTAAGAGATAGGCGCCGATCAACCAACATATATTCAAGAGGATGAGACCCATAGGGGAGATTATATCATGCCCACAATCGTCTCGGCATCCAAGCCGGCAGATTGCAAACATTCTTGTCGATTACCTTGAGGATAGAACTGGTCGGCCTCTAACCCCAATCCCGTGACGGGGATATTGATCTTTGCCTCTTGGACCCATTCGCAAATCGCGCTGTAAAGCCCCCCTTGCTTGACACCTTCTTCAATCGTGACAATACGATGTATCCCTTTGGCCGCGTTGGCTAGAAGAACGTTGTCGAGAGGTTTGAGAGAGCGGATATTGACAAGGCTGACCGCAAGATCGTCTTTTTTGATAAGCCTATATACGGTCGAAACTTTGGTACCAATCGCAATAACAAGGGTTTTGGCTTTGGGGGGACACAAGAGCCACTCAGCCTTTCCTATTTCGACTGGCGCCATGGGCATTCCCTCTGCGGGGACGCTGTCTCGGGGATATCGGATGGCAACGGGCTGACCGGACGCAATGGCAACCCGAAGCATCGCCCGAAGTTCGGGTCCGTCCTTAGGCGCCATCACCACCAGATGAGGGATCATCCGACAATAACAAAGATCGAACATCCCATGATGCGTCGGCCCGTCCTCGCCCACCAGCCCAGCTCGATCCAACGCAAGGATAACGGGCAGTTTTTGAAGCGCAATATCGTGAATGATCTGGTCAAAGGCTCGCTGCATAAAAGTTGAATAGATCGCGACCACAGGGATTTTGCCTTCGGTGGCAAGGCCGGCAGCGTACGTCAGGGCGTGTTCTTCGGATATCCCGACATCAATTAACCGATCAGGATAGGCCTCCGCAAATCGGGCGAGCCCTGTCCCCTCTGTCATGGCCGCTGTAATAGCGACAATTCGATCATCCTGCGCGGCCAGATCAAGCATCGCCTCGCCAAAGACTTGGGTATAGCTCGGCAACTTTGATTGAGAAAAGATCTCACCCGACACAGCATCAAACTTTCCTAGCCCATGATAGGTCGTTGGATCATCTTCTGCCGGTTTAAACCCCTGCCCTTTTTTGCTGATCACATGAATGATGACGGGGCCGGTAGCCGATCGAGCAAAACGAATGGCGCCGATCATCTGGGGGATGTCGGTCGCATCGATCGGACCAATATAGCGGATGCCAAATTCTTCATAAATAACGCCCGCTTTTTCATAATTGATGAGCAAATGTTTGGTCCGTCGAAGCAACCGGTCGATCGATTTCACGAGGGGCGAACCCACCTTGGGGATTTGAAGGAGCAATCGTTCGATCTCTTTTTTAACGCCACGATAAACCAAGTTTGTCCGTATCGCGGTGATATGGTCGGACAAACCACCAACGGGACGCGAAATGGACATTTCATTATCGTTGAGTATGATAATAAACGGCCCGTTAACGGTATTCATATTATTAAGCGCCTCGAAGGCCTCGCCCGAAGAGATGGACGAATCCCCGATCACCGCCATCACAGCAAAGGACTCGCCGTTTAAGTCTCTTGCCTTGGCGATCCCCATGGCAGCAGATATCGAGGTTGCGGCATGCCCCGCGCCAAAAGGGTCATGAGGAGATTCTTCACGCTTGGTAAAGCCACTCAGCCCTCCTTTTCGACGGATCGCAGGAAAGTCTTTATAGCGGCCCGTTAAGAGTTTATGAGGATACGACTGATGGCCCACATCCCAGACAATTTTGTCCGTTGGACTCGATAGCGCCGCGTGAATCGCGATGGACAGCTCGACAACCCCTAAATTAGAAGAGAGATGGCCTCCATTTTTAGATACCACATCGATGATCTCAGCGCGGATCTCATCGGCGAGCTGAAGAAAATCTTGCCGCGAACATCGATGAAGATCATCCGGCAGGGTTAGCGTTTGAAGAAGGTTTTTATCGGTCACGATGCGCCACCTGATCAACCCATGCGGACAATCCCCGTTTTAATACCAGCTCGGTCAGGGGGCTTAATGCGTGAAGAAGTTCATCTTCTAAGGTCTGCGCAACTTGCTTTGCTTGTTCAAGCCCCAACAGGGAAACATAGGTCGATTTATGGTTCTGCATATCGGACCCAACCGGTTTTCCGAGCACGTCTTCTTCGGCCGTCACATCCAGAATATCATCCACCACTTGGAACAACAGCCCTAATTTTAAGGCAAAGGCACTCAGATCAAAGTCGGGTTCTGGGGAAGAAATCCCTCGAGACAAAAGAAGGGGGGCTACAAAGGCGAACTCAATAAAACGACCGGTTTTGAGCCGATGAATTTTCTCGAGAACCGGCAGACTCATGGGCTTCCCCGTTAAAGCCATGTCCATTTCTTGTCCTCCGACCATTCCAACCGCACCCAAAACCTCACCCAAATACTCCATAACCAAAAGGATACGATCCGATTCAAATCCCGATTTTTTCAGGCCGTGAATGATCAATCGGTGGGCGTCTGACAATAAATAATCACCGGCCAGAATCGCCGTAGCCTCGCCAAACATGATATGGTTCGTTGGCTTTCCACGACGCAAATCATCGTCATCCATGGCAGGCAAATCATCATGGATCAGGGAATAAGCATGGATCATTTCAACCCCACCCGCTAACGCGAGCATTGAACGGTCTTCCCCGAGCCAATCTGCCATAGCTAGAACGACGGAACCACGGAATCGTTTTCCACCCGCAAGGGTACTGTAACGTGCGGATTTGAGAAGGGGCGCCACATCAGGGTCATTTTGGGGGAGAGCCTCGTCAAGCCATGACTCGAGCCGTTGTTTTATGTCGTCAAAAAAGCGTTGGGAATTCATGCTTCTCGATAGGAACCGCTATCGCAGCTCCGTCCTTCTCGACTATTTTAAGGATCTTCTTTTCCGCTTCTTCGAGATCGTTCTGGCATGATCGGGCTAGCTTCATTCCCTCTTCATACTTGTTGATCGCGCTATCAAGGGGGATGTCAGAATCAAGATCTTTGACTAAGGATTCTAGCTTTCTCAGACGATTCTCAAAAGTCAGAGTTTGGTTAGACATGGTCGCCTATTATAGCATATGTTACACTTGATTATAGGGAAGGTTGTTGCATGGACTTTAGTACTGTCTTAGGGTTTATCGCGGGGTTAAGCCTCATCATCATCTCGATCATTTTGGGTGAGGGTGGCGGGCTTGCGCTATACATGGACACCCACGGCCTGATGATCGTCTTGGGGGGGGTTATGGCGGCCACCTTTGTCAGCTACCCCATGAATGAAGTCATCGGTGTTTTTAAGATCGTGGGCAAGGTCTTTCGTCACGACTCTCAAGACCCCACACTCCTCATGATCGAACTCATGCAAATCGCCACAAAAGTTAAACGAGAAGGGTTGATCAAACTCCCCAATATCGTAGAACGGTTGGATGACCCGTTTATCCAAAAAGGGGCACAAATGGTCTCGGATCGATTCAATCGAGGGGAGATCATTCGCACCCTTGATAACGAGATCCTCATCACCATGACCCGCCATAAGGTCGGTCGAGAAATGTTCGCTCAAATGGGCAAATACGCACCTGCGTTCGGCATGGTCGGGACCTTGATCGGGTTGGTTCAAATGATGGCCAATCTTAAAGATCCTGACAAAGTTGGCCCTGCAATGGGTATTGCGCTTCTGGCCACGTTTTACGGTGCGGTTTCAGCAAATCTATTTTTTCTCCCCATTTCGAGTAAACTTAAACGCCGAAGCGAACAAGAATTCCTCACTATGCAGATCATCAAAGAAGCTCTGCTTTGTATCGAGGCAGGCGAATCGATGACCCTCATGGAAGACAAGCTCAGCTCTTTTGTGTCTCGATCACTGTACAGTTTCCTTACCGAGCAGCGAAAAAACAACCCTTCCAGAGAACCTAACGAACCTTAGGCCATGAGTGACCCCTTAAACCTAGTGCTTCCCGATGATCCTGAGCCCCAAGATCCATGGCTCATGACGTTTGCGGATATGGTCTCCTTACTTTTTGCGTTCTTTGTTATTTTATATTCGATGTCAGCTGTTAACGCTTCGAGGTATCAGGATCTTCAAGAAGCACTCCGAGACTCGTTTAAGGGAAAACCGGCCATGGGCAAACTCGCAAAAGAACTGGATATGGACGAGATGATCGGTTCGGTCAAAGAGGTCTCAAAAACGACTAATCTTGAAAGGAAAGTAAATGCTGAGCTGAACGCGATCACCACCCGTATGAATGCTTATATCAACGAGCACAATTTAGGCTCAAAAGTGTCGACATTCATTGATGAGCGGGGCGTCGTGATCAAAATCGCTGACGATATCTTGTTCGCCCCTGGGGATGCCAATCTATCCCAAAAAAGTGATGTATTCGTTAACTATTTAGTCGGACTCATCCAAGAGTTCCCTTACCCTTTACGGGTTGAGGGGCATACCGACAATACGCCCATTCAAACATCCACTTACCCCAGCAACTGGGAACTCTCCACAGCCAGAGCCTGCAATGTTGTGCGAACCTTTATAGAGCGAGGGGGGACACCTTCACTTTTTTCAGCCGAAGGGTTTGCCGAGTATCGCCCCATAGCTAGCAACTCCACTCCATCAGGAAAATCAAAAAATAGACGTGTAGAATTGATTTACAAAAAAGAAAGTGTGGCTCAAGCTATAAAGAGCTATGAGAAGCCCGCAAACGCTGACAACCCAAATATTCCCGCGCTCACTCCTTAAGCTCCTTACAAGGCTGCAAGAGGAGCTCGCTGAAAGTACCATCGTCGGCGGCGCGATTCGTGACATCCTTCTCGGACGGCGCGTATTTGACTTTGACATTGCCACATCAGCGCCCCCCACTAAGTTAATGGAGCTATTTCCTGACGCCGAAATGGTTCAAGGTGGATTTGGGAACACCACTCTTATTGTTGAAGGACAACGTTTCGAGATGACAACCTTTCGCCAAGAGTCACATTATGAAGATCATCGTCATCCTAAAGAGGTTCGCTTTGTCGCTACATTCAAGGAAGACTGGCCCCGTCGAGACTTTACCATTAATGCGATGGCCTTCAATCCTGTCACGCAAATGTTCCTTGATCCGGCGGGTGGCATCGCCGACCTTGACGCTAAGCTCATTCGAACCATTGGCGATCCCCTCGAACGGTTTGATCAAGATGCGCTGCGGATGCTAAGAGCCATTCGACTTTCCGCTGAATGCGGATTTTATATTGAGACCAAAACGTTGGCCGCTATCACCCCTGACCGATTCGCGTTGGCCCATCTTTCCCTCGATCAGATCGACCAAGAACTGTCACGAATTTGGAAATCTGACAATCCCGATCTCGGCTTACTCTATCTTAAGAAAACAAACTTGCTCGCACAACCCTATCCTCAGATACAGCATTTCCCCGACTCCGAGATTGGCACCCTTCACTCCTTACCCCATTGGCGCAATCGACGGAATCGCGTGATGGCGGAAGAGTTACCTTCTGGCTAAGGGTCTGCTATAATAGGGCTATGAGTTATCTAATCTTCGTCCTCGTCTCGGTGGTTCTTTTATCCATCCAGGTTATTTTAGGAACAAATGCCTTTAAAGATAAAGTCGAACAAATCATCGGAGATAAGCTATATAAGTCTTTTTATCGAATGATCTTTATTGTTATAACAATCTTGATTTACTTTATTTGTATCAAACTATACATTGACCTAGATACAGGGGTTCGACTCATATCAGTATTTGAAGATAACCCTGGCAGTGTAATGGTATTGTTAATTGGTACGATTCAATTTCTTGCACTCTTCCTTGTAGCTGAAGCATTATGGGAACTAGAATTGATGGAATTTCTTGGAATTCGACAAATATTATTATTCTTCAAAGGAAAAGACTTAACGCAATTAAAACGCAATCGAATACGGGGAAAAGAATTCAGCCCTAAGGGGCTGTATCTTCGCCATCGCCAACCCGTGTTATTTTATATTTGTCTTTTATTCTTACTTGGAGGATTAGACAACAATGGCCCCTCGATAAAAAGCTTAATTTTTCTATTAGTGTTTATTCCCTATTATCATTTCAACTCAAAATATCAAGAAAAGCGACTTTCTGAAGATTATGGCAGCAGTTATAACAACTACAGCACCACCGTGCGAAAATACTGGCCGATGTGGAAGCGATTCCCTGTCGCGGATGACCAACCTAAGAAGTAATTTCGCGGGGACTTTCTATCCCGCTAACCCGCAGCAGTTAGCCGATCAAATTCGTCAATATCTCGATCAGGCCCCCAAAACCATTCCCCATCCGAAGGCCCTTCTTGTTCCTCACGCGGGCATTGTTTATTCAGGAGCCACAGCGGGATTCGCCTATAAACAGATTGAGAACGTGCCCTATGAACGGATCATCATTTTGGCACCAAGCCATCAACTTTATCATCGCGACCTTGCCATCCCCCTCGCAGACGGGGTCGATACGCCATTAGGGCTCATTCGTTTTGATGCTGGCACCATTCGCTCACTCGCCCAAACCGAACCGTTTATTCTCGACAATTCGCCCCATCTGCAAGAACACGCCATCGAGGTTCAATACCCATTTCTACAGCTAGCACTGAGCAGACCCTTTCACGTGATCCCGATCAGTGTGGGGGATATCGATGGTGCCGACATCAAACGTGGAGCTCAACAACTGGCCACCTTGATGGATGATCAGACGCTGCTTATTATGAGTAGTGACCTATCTCATTATCACAATAAACGAACCGCGGAGGTCTTGGATCACACCACGCTAACGCATATTCTTCATAACGATATTGATGGGCTTATTGGCAGCTATCAACGCAAAGCCGCAGAGTGTTGCGGGCTTCACCCCATCCTCCTTGGCATGGCGGTCTTAAACACACTGCCTACGCCCTACTGTGCAACGCTTCTGCATTACGATACCAGCGCCAGCACCTCGTTTGACGACCAACATGTCGTGGGCTACGCCAGCCTTGCGTTTAGCTAACGATCTCGCCAGCCCACAGGGCAATCTTAGATAAACATGTTTATTAAAATATGTACTTTTAATTATCATCAAAAACCACCCCGAAATACTGACTAAAAACCCTGATTGATACTCACAACCATCTCCGCATCCATCGCATTTTTCTAATA
>CAIWAN010000052.1 GCA_903910705.1 uncultured Candidatus Marinamargulisbacteria bacterium | reverse complement strand
CTTGCAGTTTTGCAGCGATTATGACGCAACCTGCGCCAAGCTCAGCAACAATGTGTCGGTGGTTTTAGGTGATCGCTGAAACTGCCTATTGACAGGGGGGGGGCAAAACTTTAACCCATTAAGTCCGACAGACTCCTAGTATGTTTAGAAAAATAGCCCCCTTTTTACTCTGTTTTTTACCCTTGGCTGAGTCGAGTATTTTGGATTATCGTGCTATTAATCAGTTTTCTTTGGGCAGTCCGGCTGTCAGTGAAGCCGGTTTAGGTGGACTAGATAATCCGGCACTATTAAGCGACTATGATCAAGCGGATTTTATTTATTACAACAATGCGAAAGCCACGGGGCTGCACATCGTATTGCCCAACTTGGCTTATGGTAAGGTCATGCATAGCACGGCCCAAGGTGACTTTACCGATCATATTTTGGCATTTTCTGCTGGTAGTCGGGAACTTAGTTTTGGTTTGGGTAAAGGCTGGTTTGATGGGCAAAATGTTTTAGATCGAGAAAACTATGGGTCTTATGGGTTTGTTTATCGGCCCACCACTTTTATTTCAGTAGCCGGCAGCAAGAAATATGCTGTTTCTGATAGTGATGAATATTTAGAACTCGCTTGGCGTCCATTTGGGACGAATCAACTCAGCAGCTATGTGGATTATTCGCGCTATAATCAAGACTTGGCTTCTTATGGGTTGGGGCTGAATTATAAGCCGATTCAGGCCCTCAGTCTTTTTGCCAAAGTGAATGATAAATCTACTTATAGCTTGGGGTTAAGTTTTCAGTTGGACAGCCTTATATGGTGGACAAATTCGGCTGGGTTCGGTTTTCGTAATGCGGAGAGGATCAATGAGGTACCCTTGTTCAAGTTACCTCAAAAGCGCTATATGAAGCTAGATCTAAATCAGCCGGTTGAGTACCATTCTAGTGTGTTCTTTAGTAAAAGCCAGAGTTTACTGAGTGTGTTGGATCGTCTTCATCAGGCGGCGGAAGATAAATGTATCGATGGGGTGGCGGTTAATTTTGCCGGCAGTTATTTAACATCCGCTTTTGCCTATGAAATTCACAAAGAACTGGCCTACTGCAAAGCTCATGGCAAAAAAGTGGTCGTTTTTTTGGAGCAAGCGGGCATCGTTGATTATGGTGTGGCTTCGGTGGCCGATTATATGGTGATAGATCCGGTGGGAAGTCTTTCCTTTCAGGGATTTGTGTTAAGTCGAACCTATTTGAAAGGCCTTTTGGCCCAACTGGGAATCGGTTTTGAGGAATGGCGCTACTTTAAATATAAATCAGCGGTAGAACCCCTATCGCGTGAGAGTATGTCGGAAGCAGATCGTGAGCAAAAACAGGTCTTGCTTCGGGGTATGTTTGAATCGTGGCAAAGTGCTGTCATGGCCAATCGAGCCATACCCAGTAGTAATATTGAGCATCTCATGAATGATGAAATCGCCTTAAGTGCCCTTTCGGCTAAAAACGAAAAGCTAGTCGATGCTACGGGACGCTGGATCGACATAGACGATATTTTAAAACAATATGAAAAATCCGAAATTAGCTATAGTGAGCCTGCTTTACGCTTTGCACAAACTGAACCCGATCATCGGGATAGTTGGGAGAATAAACCCCAGATGGCTCTGTTATATGCGGTGGGGGTTTGTGATACTGAGACGGGAATAAAAGCCTATGACTTGGCCCGTCAACTGCGTTGCTTCATTAAGGATGATGATATTAAAGCCATCGTGATACGGGTAGATTCTCCTGGTGGGAGTGCTGTAGCGGCCGATATGGTAGCGGAGGAGATAAGAACTTGCACCTCCAATAAGCCAATTATTATTTCACAGGGCGACCAAGCCGCTTCAGGTGGGTATTGGTTGTCGATGTACGGGAAGAAAATCCTAACGACACCTTTTACGTATACCGGCTCCATTGGAGTAATTGGTGGCTGGTTTTATAATACAGGGCTTAAAAAAACTTTAGGACTATCGACAGACTATGTAGCAATTGGCAAACATGCTGATTTAGCGGTGGGGATGTTTGGCTTTCTGCCCGATCGCAATTTGGACAGTGACGAGCAAAGCAAAATTAAGAGTAATATCTTAGAGGCTTATAATGGGTTTATTGAAAGGGTTGGAAGCGGACGTAATCTGAGTACAGCGAATGTTGATAGTATTGGACAAGGCAGAGTATGGCTAGGGTCCGACGCTATCAAACAAAATCTAGCAGATGACTTAGGCAACTTAATGGATGCCCTGCTGCTAGCTAAGAAAATGGCTCATATTGCGCCGGATAAGAGCGTTGATTTATTGCAATACCCAGAACAAACGTTGTTTGATTTTAGTGGAGGAATGGACGGACAAACTTCAACCTTACTCGAATTAGCCAACTCCAAGGTCTATCAGGACTTAATGTTTCGCTTTAAGCATCGGGGAGAGGCCACAATGATGCTGCCCTTTGGTGAGTATTAGTGGACATGCTATGCGAGCGGCTTCTTGCTTGAGAGGGTTTGGTCGAAACTATTAATATCCACGTGGAGATTCGTTGAGGTTTGAACGATTTGCGCGAGTTGTTTGTAATACTCATCTTTATTGGCTGCCTTTGTATTGAGGTCTGCAATGGTTTGATTGGCTTTGATATAGTCGGATAAGGCTTGATTCGTGGTGAGTTTAGCCTCGGGCTGAGCGGCTAATATCTTTTGAGTGGCAGCAACAACCTGTTTCCCTGCAGAATCACTAACAGAATATGCTTCCGTTGCTTGGTTGATCCACGCATTAATGTCTGATCTCCCTGTGGCTAGGCGTTGGGTGGATTCGACCGCATTTGCCGTTTCCATGACAGACGTTAGGTCGGCCGAGGAAAGGGTTTTGACGGAATTTATAAACGTTAACGGGTCTTGATTATTCTGAATGAGTTCACTGAGGATGGTGTTCATACCATCTATGGCGTTGGAATTGTTCGAGCGGCGTACTTTGTTATAAAGTTCCGAGATCTGTTGTGCGGTTTGAGAAATACTGACGGCTTGAGACTCTGTGGAGAGCAAGCTTTGAGTCAACGTGCTGATTGTGTTGTCTTGGGTATAGCCAAAGGTTGCCCCGAGTAGACTTTGGGCGGCAGCAGCGGCAAGATCAGTAGAGGTGGATGTGGGCAAAAGGTTGGCAAAGGAGCCGTTTGTTCTTGAGCTAAACATGTTTTGGAGCAAGCTTTGATTGACGAAAGCGCCAGAAATAATACTTGAATTTTCCATCGTATCCTCCTTGAAATGATCCTGTTTTAGACAGACTAGCTTTTGATTATCGGTAGATATCTTTAAAACTTTAGCGGAAAGTAAAAATCACTGATATAATCGAGACCATGCAAGTAACCGTGGTAGGTAGTGGATATGTGGGGCTCGTTGCAGCGACGTGTTTTGCTGAAACAGGCAATGATGTTGTGGGGGTCGATATCGATAAACACAAAGTCGATCAACTCTCCAAAGGGATCTCCATAATTTATGAACCTGGGCTTGATGAACTGCTAGCACGAAATATCGCCGAAAAGCGACTTCGTTTTACGACGGATATCAAAAATGCGATCCTATCGGCGGAGGTTATTTTTATCGCGGTGGGGACCCCCCCTGGTGAGGATGGCTCGGCGGATTTGCAATATGTGCTTGGTGTCGCCAAGCAGATCGGCCACCATATGAATAATTATAAAGTTGTGGTTAATAAATCAACCGTACCGGTTGGTACCGCCCAAACAGTTCAGGCGACCATTCAAGCCGAGCTGGATAAACGTAAAGCCGTGACCTCTTTTGACGTGATCAGCAATCCTGAATTCCTGAAAGAGGGGAGTGCGATCGACGACTTCATGAAGCCAGACCGTATCGTGATCGGCGGCTCGTCAGAGAAAGCCCTATCGCTGATGAAGAAACTTTATGCCTCGTTTCTACGAACGGATAACCGTATCTACGTGATGGATAATAAGAGTGCCGAAGTGACGAAGTATGCGGCCAATGCGATGCTTGCGACCAAGATCTCTTTTATGAATGAAATGGCGGCGCTTTGTGACAAAGTGGGGGCCAATATTGACCAAGTTCGTTTTGGTATTGGCTCTGACGATCGCATTGGCAAGAAATTCTTGTTCCCTGGCATTGGTTATGGCGGGTCATGTTTTCCCAAGGATGTCAAAGCCTTGGTCCAAACAGGGCATGAGAATGGCCTGAACATGAAGATCCTTGAAGCGGTCGAGGATGTGAATGATCGCCAGAAAAAGGTATTATTTGACCGCATCCAACAACATTTTAATCACAAACTATCCGGCAAAACCATCGCCGTTTGGGGGTTGGCCTTTAAGCCGCGCACGGATGATATGCGAGAAGCCCCGTCTATTGAGATGATCAATTTGCTTTTGGAAGCCGGCGTGAGCGTAAAAGCGTATGATCCAGTGGCGGTTGACTCGGCCAAACGAATTTGGGGTAATGCCGTAACCTTTGGCGAAGAGCCTTATGGGGTCCTTCGGGGGGCGGACGCCTTGCTTATTCACACCGAATGGAACGAGTTTCGGTCACCCAACTTTGAAACGATCAAATCGAGCCTTAACGCACCTGTTATTTTTGACGGCCGGAACCTCTATGATCCCGTTGATATGATGGAGATTGGGTTTACTTACCGTTCAATAGGCCGAGCCTCGTAATGCGTGTTCTGGTGACGGGTGGCGCAGGGTTTGTCGGATCTCATCTTTGCGAGCGATTATTAGCGGCGAACCATTCTGTGATTTGTCTTGATAATTTTTTTACCGGACGAAAAGAAAATGTCGCCCATTTAATCGACAACCCGCGATTCGAACTGCTTCGGCATGATGTGATTGATCCTTTGTTTATTGACGTTGATCAGATCTACAATTTAGCGTGTCCAGCCTCGCCCGTGCACTATCAATACGATCCCATTAAGACGCTCAAAACATCGGTTATGGGTGCGATGAATATGCTGGGTCTGGCTAAACGTGTGAAGGCGCGGATTTTACAAGCATCGACGAGTGAGGTCTATGGCGACCCCCATGTCCACCCACAAGACGAGGCGTATTGGGGACATGTAAACCCCATCGGGATCCGAAGTTGCTACGATGAAGGGAAACGCACCGCCGAGACCTTGTTTACGGACTACCATCGTCAAAATGAGGTTGATACTCGGATCATTCGTATCTTTAATACCTATGGCCCTCGCATGTTACCGGATGATGGTCGGGTGGTGAGTAATTTTATTGTTCAGGCGTTGAAGGGGCAAAAGCTCACCATTTATGGTGAAGGGAATCAGACCCGTTCGTTTTGCTATGTGGATGATCTTGTCGAGGGGATGATTCGGATGATGAATACGGATGACTTTATCGGGCCAGTTAATCTGGGCAATCCTGGGGAGTTTACGATTTTAGAGTTGGCGATGCTTGTTCAGCAAAAATTGGGGCAAAAGTCGAATATTTCGTTTATGCCCTTACCCAGTGATGATCCGCGCCAACGCTGCCCCGACATTAGTCTCGCCAAAGCCAAGCTAGGGTGGGCCCCCACGATCGATCTCGCCACGGGCCTAGATAAAACCATCGCGTATTTTAAGGGCGTTGTTTAACTTTTCTTAACATATACCGAATACGACGACACCAAAATCACCCCTGCGGCTAAAACACCGGAATAGAGGGATTTAAAGAGAATAAACTCAAACCCTGACATCATCATTTTGCCGCGGATAGTTAAGGCCTCGATAACAGGGACGCTAAGGACGGTAAAAAGAAGGGTGAGGAGCAATACTCGCACAAGTCGATGGGTAGGGATGATAATACCCAAGGTGAGAACCAATAACGAGGGATGGTTGATTTGTTTTTGAGGAAAACGCTTGATCTCCTCTCGGGCGGTCTTGATATTAAACCAACAGACCAGAAAGGTTAATGTCGCTGACATGCCGACCAAGTCGCCGCTAATACTGAGAGGGCCAAACAAAGGAATGGGGCGAAGCCCATTGACGATAAACATACCTAGCCCAATACTTGCGTTGATAAAGACATTCATCATAAACCCTTGAGCGATGTTGACAAGTAGCCCTGTTCGAAGGATGTTTTTCTTGAGTGAAGGTGCCATTCTCCCATTATTGCATGGTCATTGCCGCGCAGGGTAGAGGGGTTCTGCTATAATCGCTTTTAATGAAACAGCCATTCAATATTGGTGAGTCGTGGATTAGTTCCATGGAGCTGAGTCTTGGTGTAGGCGTGGTGACGGCGCTTGAGGGACGACAGGTTGTCCTTCAGTTTGGTGAGGTTGTGCGTCGATATGCCATTGAGAGTGCACCGCTCAGTCGTGCCCCGATAAACGGAAAGCCTCTTTCTATTGAGGACACTTTGCTTAACACCCAATTCGATCTCCCATCCGCAGGCCAATGTAGAATTGAGAGTCTTTACGCACGCTTTCATCATGAACGGTCCATCACCAAAGGGTGGGTGGGGCCACGCGTGCAATTGATACCTCATCAGATCAACACGGCATCCATGGTGGCGTCACTTTTTCCGGGACGGTTCTGGTTGGCGGATGAAGTGGGACTCGGAAAAACGGTGACGGCGGGACTCGCGCTGCACTATCTATTGCAAGCCGAGCGGGTCGAACGCGTTTTGGTTCTTGTTCCCGATGCCCTTCTTATTCAGTGGTTTATTGAGCTATATCGCAAGTTCAATCTCGCTTTTTCGCTTATTAACGATTATTTTAAAGAGACCGGGCCGTCGGATGAATTCTGGGCGACCCATGATCTGTGCCTGAGTTCTTATGAGTTTATCGCAACGTCACCTTCGCTTCAGACTTCGTTATTAGCCGACCATTGGGATCTGGTGATCGTGGATGAAGCCCATCATTTGCCGTGTTCTCCCCATTATTCGGATGTATATTTGCCCTTGATCTCTGCGGCCGGATCGACATTCTATCTAAGCGCAAGCGTTGATACACTACCAGTTGAAATGTTAAGTGAGTCGGGGCATGTGTTTCGTAGCACACGGGCACAGATCCCCCTGTTTCCTAAACGTCAGGCTAACCTGATTCCTCTGAGCGCAACCACGGACGACTCCGACCCGCTCGTGGCGTGGTTGCTGGATTTTCTTCGAGAGCTGTCTACAGAGAAAGTGCTTCTGATCGTCCACACAGCGACTCAAGCCCAGACGTTGCAAGCCACCCTCCGTCAACGGGCGAGTCTGAATACGGCGTTGTTCCATGAGGGGATGACGTTAGTCGCGCGTGACCGAATGGCGGCGTATTTTGCCGAGAATGATGAGGTTCGGCTCATGATCTGTTCCGAAATCGGCAGTGAAGGCCGGAATTTTCAGTTCTGTCATCATTTGGTGTTCTTTGATTATCCACGAGATGTGGGGTTGCTTGAGCAACGGATCGGTCGTATCGATCGTATCGGTCAAACCAGCACAATCCATTTGCATATGCCGTTTATTGAAGGCAGTGAGGATGCGCAGTGGGTGCGTTGGCTAAACGAAAGTGTGGGGCTTTTTGATGCGCCTTTACGTGGGGGAGATGTGGTCGCTGCGCCAGTTAGGGATAACGCAAAACTGCTTAATACCCTCCAACGAGTGGATCGCTCGCCACGATTGATGGCATGGACAGAGGCGATCATGGATCATTTTGGAGTAGAGGTCGAGGATCTTGCTCCAAATACGGTTCGATTTATCACGGACCATAGTCTGTTCGATGCTTTGTCGGGTAGTGACGAGGTCAGGCCTCCGTTCACCTATTCGCGTTCGATGGCACTTCGCAGAGAAGATTACCATTTCTTGACGTGGGATCATCCGATGACGCAAAACGCCAGGATGCTCCTTTTGGCAGGAAAAGACGGAACGTGTAGCGCCGCATATTGGCCGGATAAGAGCCGAGCGCGCCCGACTCTTTATTTGGAAACCGTCTATGTCGCGGGGACTGTTCCCCTTCGATTGACCCTCAATGAACGGGGTGAATATCAACATATCCCGATTTCGACGTTTAGAAAAGTCTTGCAGGAGGGGTCGCCAGAGATGTTTCGACGATTGGTGGCCACGCAAAAACCCTTGTTGAAAAAATTGCTACAGCAATCGCTTGAATTTGCACAGACAAAGCTTGGCGCGCACCCAACGCTTGATGGGGTGAGGTTGATAATTCGGGGATAGGGAATCTTAAGTTATGTTATGATATAACCATGTTTTCAAAAGAAGGGGTCATGCGGGTTATTAAGTCACTGGGACTTGTCTTCGGTGATATTGGTACCAGTCCGATTTATACCCTGACCGTAATCTTTATTTTTCTTCAGCCGACCATCACTCATATTATGGGTGTCTTATCCTTGATTGTTTGGACGCTGATCTTGCTTGTGACCGTTGGCTATACATGGCTTGCGATGAGTTTGGGAAAACGAGGCGAAGGTGGAACCATCGTCTTAAAGGAAATTCTCGCCCCCCTTTTGAAATCGGGTCGCCGAGTCGCGGTAGTGGCGATCGTCGTCTATTTGGGAGTGTCGCTATTGGTTGGTGATGGGGTTATCACGCCCGCCATTAGTATATTAAGTGCGGTAGAAGGTCTCAAACTGATCCCGATGTTTTCGGGAGTTAGTCAAACGATCATTGTTGTCATATCATGCCTTATAGCGATCGGGTTGTTTTCCATTCAAAAGCGTGGCACAGAGAAAATATCGAAGCTTTTTGGCCCGGTGATGGTGCTTTGGTTTATCGCCCTTGGACTGTCGGGGCTCGTTTCTATCATTCATTACCCCGTTGTTCTGTTGGCAATTTCACCAATGTTTGCCCTTAATTTTCTTTTTTCTCACGGTATGGTGGGGTTCTTTGTTTTATCTGAAGTTATTCTATGTGCAACCGGTGTCGAGGCGCTTTATGCGGATATGGGGCATTTAGGGCGCAAACCGATCATTCAAGCGTGGGGTTTTGTATTTGTTGCACTAATCTTAACCTATTTAGGTCAAGGTGCGTATGTGGCGCAGAATACAACGGCTGTAAATATTTTATTTGAAATGGTGTTTAATGAAGCGCCTTGGCTTTATATTCCGTTTCTGTTCCTCAGTATCTTGGCGACGATTATTGCCTCGCAGGCCTTGATCAGCGGCCTTTTTTCGGTCGTATATCAAGGGATCATGACGCGCATATTGCCCATGTTTAAGGTCGACTATACTTCGCCTACGATTCGCAGCCAGATATATATTGGCGCGGTCAATATGTTCCTCATGATCTTTGTCCTTATTGCTATCGTCTTTTTTAGAGAATCGGCCAATTTAGCCGCAGCTTATGGATTGGCGGTGACCGGAACCATTACCTTGACGGGAATACTAATGACGACCATTTTCTATTTAAAACAAAACTATATAAAAGCTGTCGTTGCTGGCTTAGTGACGGGGATTGATTCATTATTTTTGATGTCATGTATGTTAAAGATCCCTCATGGAGGCTATTGGTCACTTATTATTGCTTCACTACCTTTAATCACCATTCTTGTCTATACCGAAGGTCAGCGAAAGCTCTATAAAGCCCTTAAGCCCTTAAGTCTTGAAGATTTCTTGTTGCAGTATCGAAAGGCTTACCAAGAAGCTAATGCGATTAAAGGCTCTGCGCTATTCTTTGTCCGTAGTCCTCAATTTATCCCGCCTTATATCGTCAATACGATGTTTAATAATCATATTATTTATCGAACGAACATTTTGCTCTCCATCAATGTTATGGATAAGCCCTTTGGTACGATTGGAGAGTTTAAGGACGATATAGCGGGGGGGCTTCGTTACTTTGAGATCCGTATCGGTTATATGGAGGTGATGGATATCGAGGCACTGATCAGTCGAGCTGGCATTCACGAAAATGTCATATTTTACGGGCTTGAAGATATCGTTACCGAGAAGTCAATTTGGAAGATCTTTGCGTTCATCAAAAAAGTCACCCCGTCTTTTGTCCAGTTCTACACTCTGCCATCCCATCGACTTCATGGCATTATTACTCGGGTTGAACTCTAGTCTAATCGGGTGAGCTCCTATCGACAATTAAGCGAGTGGGGACGAGAAAACATCCCGTTTATATTCTTTATTGATTATTCAGGACAACAGATACAAGCGTTCCCCTTAAGCGATATTCCCCGTGATTTTGCCCTTCGTTTTGGTGCCCGTTCTTTCGGGGAAATGAGGGTTGAAAGCTTCGTAAAACCGGAGGTTACGCTTAAGAAACCGGTTGCCTTTTCAACATATTTGTCCGTGCACCAAACCGTTCAAGAGGAGATGTTAAAAGGCAATACCTACTTGTTGAATCTGACCTTTCCAACCGAGATCGAATTGAAGGGGAGTTTGGTTGATGTTTTTGAGTATGGAACCGCGCCGTATCGGGCGATCTGGCGGGATCACTTTTGTTGTTTCTCCCCCGAATCGTTTGTAACGATCAAGGATAATCGAATATCAACGACCCCAGTCAAAGGGACCTCGGCTGTTGACCAAGATCTGGATGGTCAGGCTTTGCTAAATAATCCAAAAGAACGAGCCGAGCATGAGATGGTTGTCGATCTGCTTCGCAATGATCTGGCTCAAGTCGCCACCGATGTCGAGGTTAAACGGTTTCGTTTTCTCCAACAGATCAAAACAGATCGGGGTGCGCTTTGGCAGACCGAGTCGCTCATTGAGGGGGACATGTTGCCTGAATGGCCGTCCCAGACAGGGGAAATACTGAAGACATTATTGCCGGCAGGATCCGTAACGGGCATGCCTAAACACGAAACCTGTCAGATCATCGAGCGAGTCGAGCCGGTTCCGAGAGACTATTACTGTGGCATTTTTGGATACTACCAAGATCATGCCTTGTATACCGCGGTGTCCATTCGATTTATTGCCCAAAAGGGAGAGGCCTTCTATTATCACAGTGGGGGTGGGCTCACTATCGATAGCGAGGCGAAAGCGGAGTATGAGGAAATGTTGCTGAAGGTGTATTTGTCAGGAGGGGTGTGATGCTTTTTGAAACGTGTCTGGTTGTTGATGGAGAGACTCAAAACCGTGCAGACCATAATGAGCGAGTATCTCGGTCATCGATTGCCCTTTGGGGTCATGAGGTCGTCCTACCGTGGGACGTCTTGGAGGCGGATCTTCCAAAGCTAGGCCAAACTCGTCTTCGGGTCGAGTATGACCCAACGGGGGTTATTCGTGTGGATAGCCGCCCCTATTTTCAATCGGCCATGTCCGTGGTTAAGGTGTTTGAGACTTACGTTGAATACCCCCATAAGTTTGCGAACAGAACCGAGCTGGAATCGATTTATAAGCATCGAGGTATGGCACATGATGTCCTGATGGTCATAGATGGACGGGTTGCGGACACAACGATGGCCAATGTGGCGATGTTTGATGGTAAACGATGGTTGACCCCCCGAAAGCCGCTCTTGAAGGGGACCTGTCGAGCCCGAATGTTACGGCAGGGGTTATTGGTTGAGGCGGATATTTCCGAAGACCAGATCCGTGGTGCGCAGTCGGTTGTCATCATGAACGCCCTTCGAGGGGTTCAACGCGTGACGTTACTTTAAGTTTTTCAGCTTCGGGATTACGGGCAAACACAACAAACTGGTAAGGGCGCCAATGATGATGGTCAACTGTAGTCCTGTGATATGGTTTGACCCAAGGTGCAACCCCCCTTCAATCCCTGTATAGATCCATCCACCGGACACAGCTCCAAAGGCCAGTCCTAAATTCATCACACTAGCGAGGATAGAAAAGTTGGTGGCCTCAACGCCCTTGGGGGTGACTTCGGCCGCGAGTTTTAATATGGGCAGAAACGACACCATGAACATGATCTCTAAGAAAAAGGACAGTAAGGCATCAAGGTTAAGGATGCCCGGTTGAGCCATAAGCTCCGTCCACGCATTGCCTTGATAAACGATCAAATAGATCGGAGAGAGCAGAATGGCCGCAGGATATTTGATCATCGGCATTGCCCCAAGGCTCATCGCCAGTTGACTATGGGTGAGACTTAACTGTGTAAACGAGAGGATCACCCCGATAATCACCGTCCATTTCAATAATTGATGAAGAGGAAATTTATCGAGGAATCGATTATAGATCCACGTCCCCAGTATCCAACTGATGGAGGACAACGCCCCGATGAGCCCCAGCTTTTCTTGGGATAAATGAAGGGTGTTGATGAAATAATCGCTCCATGGCGCTCCGAAGCTTGGGGTAAATCGCCATAAGAATAAAAACAGCGCGGAAAAGAGAAGCGTAGACGTGGCGATCTTCTTCTTAACTAAGGCATATAAATATCCGGATATCCAAACGCCCCAGATCAGCACCATGAGTAAACTCGTGAGGGCTTGTCCGATATGGGATAGCATTAATAGAACGGTGGCCACAAAGGCAATCCCTGCGGACACGATGATCACCGGAGGGATGTTTATGGGGGTGGGCGTGAGCTGTTTCTTTTCACTGACAAGCAGGGTTAGCCCGAGCGTTAAGAGCGGCCAGAACCCCGTAAAGAATAAGAGATATCGGATATCGAGCATGGCGATCTTCCCGACATGTTCTAGCGTAAAGGTGCTTTGAAAAAGATGGGTAAAGACGTTGGTAAGGGTTGAATGTCCGAGCCAGTTTGAGAAGAAAGCCCGCTCAAGAAGCAGGCCTGATAATAGCGAGGCGAGCAAGATCCCCCATCCCTTCGATCGCCAGCAAAGGGCTTGCCATTTTCCAACGGTTTGCGGGGTGGAGTTCTCGACAACCACACCGTCAATAATGACATCGGCAAAGCCAAGTCCAATACTTATAATGAGCGACCCGATCGCGATCGACGTAAACCCTGTTCCCCAGAACGCCATGCCCCAATATCCGCATAAGGCAAGTAGGGACGAGACGATCAGATAGGGTTTTCGGCGCAGTCCAAAGATGGACACGCCATCGGTTAAGAAGCCATAAAGGGGTTTGATGCTCCAGGTCAGCGTTGACATAGCGCCCAGAAAGGCCAACTGCACCCATGTAAAGTGAAAGGCATTTCGGGTGAGGATGAACTCGGCTAGCCCCGTAATGGATACGACGCCTTGGACAAAGTAAACGCTCGCAATCAGGAGTTTCTTTTGTAGGGTCACTTTATAGCCTCAATATAATACGTATACCAACCGTCTTTTTCCCAAACGGCGGAGGGGGCAAGGTTTTCAATGCCAAGGCAGAGGTCCATTTGTCCTTTTCTGAAATCGCTTATTCCGCTAAGGATCCAGTGGCTTGCCAGCCGTTTATACTGGCTGATCAATTGAACATGAATGTCCGCAGTAATATTGGCCACGATGAGGTCGGCCGGTTCGGTAAGATTGGTTCCATCGGAAACAAATAGGCTAATCGCTTGCTCGACATGATTAAGGGCTATATTGTTTTTTGCGGGGTCCATCGCTTCGGGGTCATTGTCAAAGGCGATAACGGTGGCACCGAGCTTGGCCGCCGCGATAGCCAAAATCGCAGATCCCGTTCCCCAGTCAATAACGGACATGTTGGAGGAAATGATTTTGTCGAGAAAGAAAAGACACCCTTCTGTTGTGGGGTGACCGCCCGTTCCAAAGGCCATGCCTGGATCGATAACAATGGCCTGTCTTCCTTCGGGAACACCTTGTTTGTCCCAAGGAACGGTGACGTAAAGATGCTCGCCGATCGCGTAGGGGGTGAAGTGCTCCCGCCAAGCGGTTTGCCAGTCGACATCATGGATGGTTTCAATCTCGATATGAACGTTTTTGAAAGCGTGTAAGCTATGCTCCGCAGTGGCTTTGATGGTCTGGGCTGTTTCGGGATCGTCTGTATAGGTTCGATAGACAAGGGTGTGGCCTGACGACGTCACGATTGGAAATTCGGCACCGAACAGAAACGGAAATATTTCAGACAAGATAAAATCGATCGCAGGATCGTCTTCATGATGCGCAAAAATTGAAACGGCAAGGGACATATTTGCTATTCTAGCATTATAATAGGGGCTATGAGCTACCCTGAACCGTCTAATTTTATCGAAGAGATCGTTGTAAAAGATCTTGAATCGGCGAAATGGACACATGTTCATACACGATTCCCCCCCGAACCGAATGGCTATCTTCATATTGGACATGCCAAATCGATTTGCCTAAATTTTGGTTTATCCAAGAAATATGGTGGGCAATGTAATCTTCGGTTTGATGATACTAATCCATCCAAAGAAGAAACCGAATATGTGGATTCGATCATGGATGATATTAAGTGGTTGGGTTTTGATTGGAGCGAGCTTCATTATGCGTCCGATTATTTTCAGCAACTTTATGATTTTGCTGTGTATATGATAAAAGAGGGCAAAGCCTATGTCTGTGATCTCAGCGCCGATGAGATGCGCGCGTACCGTGGAACCTTAACAGAGGCGGGTCGTAATAGTCCTTACCGTGATCGGTCGATAGATGAAAATCTTGATCTCTTTGAACGGATGCGCAAGGGTGAGTTTGATGAGGGAGCGCATATTTTGCGCGCCAAGATCGATATGGCTTCGCCCAATATGAATCTTCGTGACCCTGCGATGTATCGCATTATGAAAGTGCCGCATCATCGAACCGGTGATACGTGGTGTATTTATCCGATGTACGATTTTACGCATGGTATCAACGATGCGCTTGAACAGATTACCCATTCCATTTGCACCTTAGAGTTTGAGGACCACCGTCCCTTATATGACTGGTTTCTTCGTCAAATTCCTGTGCCTTGCTATCCTCAGCAGATCGAGTTTGCTCGACTTAATTTAACCTACACAGTCATGAGTAAACGCAAATTACTTCAATTGGTCATGTCCGGTTCGGTAAACGGGTGGGATGACCCCCGCATGCCGACGATCGCTGGGATGCGTCGACGAGGATATCCCCCCGAAGCGCTTCGGGCTTTTGCCGAAAAGATCGGTGTGGCCAAAATGTTTAGCACCATTGATATCGAGCTTTTGCATTTTTGTGTCCGCGAACAACTTAATAAAACTGCGCAGCGGATAATGGTGGTGTTGCGTCCGATCAAACTGATCATCGATAATTATCCGGACGACCAAGTCGAATGGCTAGAAGCTGATAATAATCCTGAAGACCCTGAAGCAGGGAAGCGTCAAATCCCCTTTTGCAAAGAACTCTATATCGAGGCCGATGATTTCAAAGAAAATCCGCCACCTAAATATTTTCGCCTATCTATTGGCAAAGAGATCCGATTAAAACATGCTTACTACATTACTGCCCACTCTGTGGAAAAAGATGATTGTGGCCACGTGGCCACAATTCATTGTAACTATGACCCGCAAAGTCGAGGGGGCTGGAGCCAAGATGGCCGTAAGATTTTGGGGACCTCGCATTGGGTATCGGCTAAGCATGCGGTAGAGGCAGAGGTTCGATGCTATGACCATCTGTTTACTAAGCAAAACCCCGAAGACCTGCCCGAGGGACACGATTTTATGGAAGGGTTTAACCCACAATCGATTGAGACGTTAACCGGATGTAAAGCGGAGCCTAGCCTAGCGGAGAAGACCGTTGGTGAACGCTTTCAATTTCTTCGCCAAGGTTATTTCTGTGTCGACAAGGATAGTCAAAAAGACAACCTTGTTTTTAATCAGACCGTCACGCTCAAAGATGCGTGGGCCAAGATCGAAAAGAAAAACTAAGTCCGAAATGCCGCCTCTATCTGCCCTTCACTTCGAGAGCCTCAGTGACCACGGGCATCTTTCTCCGCTTGCGGAGAAAGACGTTAAAACGCAACATTCATAATTCATAGCAGTGGCCCTCTCCGCGGGCGTGAGAGGGCTGTGCGAAGCACTGGGTGAGGCAGAATTAGGTGTTATCTGAGCAATGCGGCGCTAATTAAGCTAACGATCAATAGCCCGACCAATTGATACCCCGAAATAATCGCGAATAGTTTGAACGGTTGCTTACCGTGAATAATGTTTTGAGCATGAAACGGAACCAAAAACCCGATCCAAATAAAAAGGGCTAATTCAACCGCTCCCAATAGATTGAGATTGTTTTGAATAACCAACCAGTTAACGGCTGCCGTAATGATAAGATTCATTATGATACTTAGAGCGAGGGCTTTTGTGCTGGGTGCTGGTTTCGCGTCAACAAACTTTTGAAGCGCCAACCATTGCCTGCCAAATAATAATTTGGAATACCAGAGCATCCCCAATGCCACCATTGCGATAAGACCCAAAACCAAGCTAATGTAGTTCATTTTTGACCTCCGTGGGATGTAATGCGACTGTATTGTAGCAGAGTTGATATAGTCTTGAAAGTTTGACATAATAAAATCGTTCCAAATTTATGTGAGGAGGTAGGGTATGAAAAATGTTTTGAAGGTTTCAATGCTAAGTTTTGTGCTGATGAGTGTGATGGCATCATCGTTTTCGTTGTTAAAAGTGGGCGGAACGTATACGGGGTTTGGAAAAGGGTCGGGGATAGGGGCGATGGTTGATTTTCCCTTATTTCCGTTTATTCCTACCGTGCTCAATATTACGTCTGTTGGTGAGACGGATGTTGTTGCGAACTTAACCTATGGGGGAAAGACTTTTTCGGGAACAAAGAAATTTTCGTCCTTGGCGCTTGATTTTCAAGCTAAGATTCCTCTTGTAAACATGTCTGGGTTTGAATTTGGAGGCGATGTTCTGGTCGATCTACTTACAGGAAAGTCCAATGATGGAACGGCCGTTGCACTTCCAGGGGGTGTTTATGCGGGAGTATTTGGTCAATATAATCAGAATTTTCTTCCGTTAGTTGATGGGTTTGTTCAGTTAGGTTATTTTGCGAAGATCTATGATGCTCAAAAGGCTTTGGCAGATAGTGCTACGAGTGTTGGAACATTGGATTTAAGTGGTTCAGATCGCAGTGGATTGTTCTATCGGGTTGGAGTCAGTATCGGGCTATAAAATCTCCCCAGCCCCTCTTTACGAAAGAGGGGGGATACGGTGCTGCTCCTCCCTTTCGTAAAGGGAGGTCGGGAGGGATTTGTTGTTATTTAATGATATAGGCCCGAATGGGGGGGAATCCGTTGAAGTTGATGCTACAGTAAGATTGCGTGTAGGCACCTGTGGTTAAAATGTAAACGCGATCCCCCTCTTCAATCGAGTGGGGCACAATATACTTAAACTTTTCATAGAGAATATCCATGCTATCACAGGTTGGCCCCGCTAGGATGACTTCTTCTTCCTTGCCTGCTTTATCAACATAAATGGGGAATCGGATCGACTCATCAATGGTTTCAATGAGCCCCCCGAACTTGCCTACATCCAAAAAGACCCAAGGGTGATAGCTGCTTTTTGTTTTTTTTGAAACCCGAATAATTTCGCTGACCAATACCCCCGCGTCCCCAACAATAGAACGTCCCGGTTCAAGATAAATAAGGGGGTGTTCGTCGGCGAAGTCTTCCTCAACAAAGCGTTTAATTTCAGAGGTATAGTTGATGACAGGATTGGTTTGTTCAAGGTAATTAGCGGGGAATCCGCCGCCTAGGTTGATCATTTTCAGTCGTATACCCGCTTCACTCGCGGCATCAAATAAGTATTTGCATCGAGCAAGGGCTTCGTCCCATTGACCAATGTCGCGTTGTTGCGACCCCACATGAAAGCTAATGCCAAAAGGGCTAAGCCCCCATTCTTTTGCTTTAAGGATGAGCGAATAAACCACGTCGGGGTGGGCGCCGAACTTGCGGGATAACGGCCAGTCAGAGCCCGTCCCATCGGTGAGGATCCGAAAGAAGACATTGGCTCCAGGGGCCTTGTCGGCAATATTTCGAAGGTCTTCAAAAGAATCCGTTACGAATAAGCGTACGCCTTTGTCAAAAAAGTACTCAACATCATCACGTTTTTTGATGGTGTTCCCATAGCTGATACGTTCGGGTGAAACGCCGAGCCGAAGGAGCTGATCGAGTTCATGGGTGGATGCAACGTCGAAATGAGCCCCCAGATCGTTTAACAGAAGAACGATCTCATCATGGGGGTTGGCTTTGAGTGCATAGAAAATGGTTGATGCGGGTAGTTCTTTTTTGAGTTCTTTATATTTATGTTTGATGATGTCGAGATCAAGAACCAAGCACGGGGTTTTAAGGTTCTTTGAGAATTTCTGTATACGATTAAAGGCCTTATCGGACATGAATCGGTTCAGAGGGAATCGATAGGGTTCAGGTGTCATGGCGTGCAGTATTGTAGGGCAAGTTAAACCGCTTGGCTACCCACTAATTAGGGGGTATGATAAATGACTAATGTTTAGACGACTATTCCTTGTTCTATCCCTAGTGGCCACAAGCATGGCCGCGCCTTCAAGATTAACGATATTGTGCTATCATCACGTCGATTATCCGCGTGCAAATCCGTACAATATTTCTAGCCAACAATTGAAGACCCATCTGAGTGCGTTAAGAAGCGCTGGCTTTACCTTTGTCACCATGGGCTCGGTCCGTCGTTTTTATCAGCAAGGGGCATCTTTGCCGAGTGGTTCTGTGCTTGTGACCTTTGATGACGGGAATCACGATGCCTATACGCTTGCGTGGCCTATCTTGAAGGCGATGCGGATACCGATGACCGTCTTTATTTATCCCACGGCAATTTGTGTCGGGCATAAGCGAGGGTTTATGGATTGGTCTGATGTTTTGGTTCTCTCTCGCGCAGGAGTTGAGGTCGGTGCCCATGGGTTCGACCATCCTTACTTGCCTTATCCGCCCAAATCGATCGCTACAGAAGCTCAGATCGACGTCTGGCTCAAACGGGAAACACAGGGGGCCAAAACCTATATTGAACAGCGCATTAGCCATGATGTGACAACGATGGCCTTCCCCTTCGGACTTATTTCACCCCGTAGCTCTGCTGCGATAAAAAAAGCGGGATATCAATTGGCCTTTAATATTTCAGGCAAAAATAATAACCGGTCAACAGACTCCCTTCATCTGAATCGGATCATGATCGTCAATACGGATACGGCGAGCGATGTTCTCCGAAAAGCGCGAAATGACAAATAAAACATGAAAACATTGGTTTACCCCCTTGAATTTGGTATAATCAACAACCATGGTAGATTCATTTGTTTTAGAGCGATATTCAGAAGAAAAAGCGCAAAAAGAGCTCTTTAAAGAGAGGGGAATTCCCCCCATCATCGAGAACCCTGACATTAAAGTCACCCCTATTGCTCAAAAGTCTGAAGTTTATAAAGTCGCTGAACAGGAACTATTGAAGCTTAAAATGAAAGTAGGCCAAGCCAAAGAAATGCACGGAACGGATCGAACTCAACTGGCGAACCTTATTCATATACTTGTTTCCCAAGGAGGCGCATCGTGAAGAGCGTAAAAGGTACCGAAACAGAAAAGAATCTTTTGAAATCGTTTGCGGGAGAGTCGCAAGCCCGAAATCGTTATACCTACTTTGCGAGTGTCGCAAAAAAAGAAGGCTATGTTCAGATCTCGCAAATTTTTGAAGAAACGGCAAGTCAAGAGAAAGAGCATGCTAAGCGGTTCTTTAATTTTCTCGAAGGAGGAGAGCTCGAGATAACGGCTGCTTTTCCTTCAGGACAAACGGGAACCACTCTTGAAAACCTCAAAGCCGCTGCTATGGGTGAGCATTACGAGCAAGAAGTGATGTATCCTGAGTTCGCTGCGATTGCACACAAGGAAGGCTTTGAGCATATTGCGCACGCTTTTGAGCATGTTGCGGTAGCAGAACGCCAACATGAACGTCGATATCTTGCACTGACTCATAATATGGAGAAAGGGGATGTTTTCAAAAGAAAAGTGAGCCAAAAGTGGAGTTGTATCAACTGTGGGTATGTACATGAGGGGACGGAGGCGCCAGATGCGTGTCCGGCATGTAGTCATCCACGAGCGTATTTTGAGGTGTTAGCCGAGAATTGGTAGAAATAAAAAAGGAGGGGTTATGATGGCTTGGCAATTAGGGGTCTATAAATGTGAATTGTGCGGAAATATTGTGGAGGGACTTCATACAGGCGGAGGGACGTTAACGTGCTGTGGTCAGGCTATGACGCATGTGCTTGAAAATACGGTTGATGCTTCACATGAAAAACATGTTCCTCAGATCGAAAAAACAGCCATGGGTTATCTGGTTAAAGTGGGCAGTGTTTCGCATCCGATGGATGAGGCCCATTATATCGAATGGATCGAGTTGGTCGCGGATGGAAAGTCATACGTCCAATTCCTTCAGCCTGGCGATGCTCCTCAGTCTGAATTTTGTGTCCTTGGGACCAATATTTGGGCAAGAGCCTATTGTAATCTTCATGGTCTCTGGCGGTCATAAGGCGTTATGATCGACCCTAAAATAATTGATACCGTCAATGAACAGATAAATGCAGAACTCTATTCTGCCTATTTGTACCTCTCGATGGCCTCGTATTTCGAATCAAAAAACTTAATGGGTTTTGCAAATTGGATGCGGGTACAAGCGATGGAAGAGCTGACGCATGCGCGTCGCTTTTACGCATTTCTTTCAGCTCGGTCGGCTCGAATTATCCTAACCGCGATCGATGCGCCCCCAACTGAATGGACGAGCCCTCTTCACGTCTTTGAAGAAGCACTTGCCCATGAACACAAGATCACCGCGTTAATTAATGGGTTGATGAATCTTTCAATGGATTTGCGCGATCATGCGATGACATCGTTTTTGCAATGGTTTGTGACCGAGCAAGTAGAAGAAGAATCCAATGTAGACGCGGTTATTCAAAGTTTGAAATTGGTTGATAATCAAGCTGCGGGATGGTTCCTTTTGGATAAGGATCTATTGGCGCGAGCATTTATTGCGCCCGTTGGTTTAACGATATAAGCGATTAAAGGAGTTTTTGTAATGAACAAGTATGTATGTGGCGTTTGCGGATATGAGTATGATCCTGTTGTGGGAGATCCCGATAATGGCGTTCCTGCAGGTACTGCGTTTGAGTCAATACCGGACGATTGGGTTTGCCCGATTTGTGGGGTATCAAAGGATCAATTTAAGACTGAATAGTGCTAACGGTTTAGTCGCTGGGCATAGTCTCGGTTTTTTATGTTTAAAAAGTGCCAATTATGGGCACAATTAGACTAATGTGTTGCAGTTTTTTGTAAACACTTAATTATTGGGGGGGCTTCCTATATAATCATCTAGGAAGACGTACAGTTTACAGGGGTAATTATTGATTAAAGTGGGACGGGCTGGGCAACTATCCAGAGTGTTTTTATGGGCGCTACCTTTGCTTCTAGGGGTGGCGTCTTCGGTTTATTCTTTTTCGCCACCCACGACACCCAATGAACTGCAGGTTAATCAGCAAACGAACCCCTCAACGCTTACAAATTCGATAGCCTTCTCAGCAAAATATAATAATACTGATGCGACACCTGCAAGAGGGTATCAGATCCAAGTTTCAGAAGGGGCAAATTTTAATTCATCAAGAATTGTCTGGGACAGTGGTGTCCCAGATTTTTTGAACATGGACGCTACACAACCAGGATCTCGAACCCCAACAATAGATTATCAAGGACAGTCCTTAACATGGAATGTGACATATTCTTGGCAGATAAGGTTGCGCGAGTCTAATTTTCAGTGGGGGCCTTGGAGTACAGAAAATGGTTGGTTTGTCTTTAGCGAATATATCGCGCCAACCTTTAGTGTCGATATCTTGCAGGACGAACTGAGTAAATGGTTTAGTACCACTGCCGACTGGATGAGTTTTATCACCGTTAACATTTCCGATTTGGGAGGGTCGAGCCTTAATCAGGCTGCTTACTTCTATCCAGGTCAGTCATTGCTCTATTTGCCGAATATTAAGGACAACTTATTTGTTGCCACTCACCTTTGCGTGAGTTTTTCGGTTTTATTAGAAGGCTTCAATACGGTGAATTTGATCGTTAGCGATAATGCGTCGAATATTACCCAATCTTCGGTCGTGATCATTCAAAAGGACACCAAATCCCCAACGCTTCAGATCCTTGAAGATTTTACCTCGCCGTATTTCCATGAATGGCAAACAAAAGACGTGGGGTTCTATGACAGTCTCACCATCAACTTTCAAGATAGCGGAAATGCAAACCTGAAA
Source organism: uncultured Candidatus Marinamargulisbacteria bacterium (assembly GCA_903910705.1). Taxonomy (GTDB): domain Bacteria; phylum Margulisbacteria; class Riflemargulisbacteria; order GWF2-35-9; family GWF2-35-9; genus CAIWAN01. The sequence continues at coordinate 102,630 of CAIWAN010000052.1, read as the reverse complement.
AGTATTGCCTATGTTATTTCAGCCAACAACGGATTATTTCCTCATTGGATAACCATGAATATGAACAGTGCGAATTATACGCAGCCTTGGGGAATATTATGGAATGCGTGGCAGGAGGGACGCAATGATTTGCGTATTTCCGTCAATGACCAAGCCAATAATTATACCTTATTATATATAGGGTCGGTTTTTAAGGACACGAAGACTCCAACTGTTTCAAATAAATTATTGCCTTCAAACTATTCATCTGGGTGGAAGAATGCCACCGAAGATTGGATGTTGAGTATTCCCATTTCTATGAATGACCTCCAATCAGGCCTTCGTGATGTTGTCTATTTGGTTTCCTATAACAATGCCATCCAATATCAAGTGGTTTTGACAAAGAACGCAACGCTCCCCGAGTATTCCTTGCCATGGACGGTTTCTTTCTCGATGCTGACCAATGGGTTGAACGAAGTCTTCTTATCCCTGAATGACCGAGCAAGTTGGAATACGTTGGTGAAAGTATTTTGGATCAGTAAGGACATCCTCCCTCCTACGATCGACAGTCATATTAATTCAACCGACTCGAAATATCGTTCTGAATGGCATCGCATCATTCCCGATTATATTAGCTCGATCGATGTTGACTTTGGCGATACGGGCGGATCAAAACTTAATGATGCGTTCTATATTATTCATAACGGAGGGCATAACGATGTTCATCCAATATTCTCAGGGTTAAACATGAGCGTCTTTCCCCAAAATTGGCCTATTCCCACTGCAAACCTTTATGTAGGTACCAATGATATTGAAGTCACGGTTAGAGATAATGCTAACAATTTTACCTCTTCCAATGTCTTTTCTTTTCTTTGGGATGATACAGCGCCGGTATATATAGATAACCATCCGCCAGATTCCTCTTGGCATAACACGCCGCCTGCTTGGATTTCATCCGTTGATGTCGATTTTATCGATAATGATGGGGTAGGAATTAAAGATTTAAGTTATCGCATTTCGGGAAATATTCGATCAACAACAAACTGGATCAGTCGAAATGTTCAAAGACGTGAATATACCGATAACTGGTTCTTAAATTGGGCAGATCTCGATGAAGGAATAAATTATATATTTCTGCCACGTTATGATTTGATCGGTAATACAGCTAACGAAGCGACCCCAGCTTTTTCATTTCGAAAAGATATCACGCCGCCTAGTTTTTCAAGCTATGAAATGTCCAATAATGTAAAATTTTCGAGTTGGTATAGCGAATTACAAGACTGGATGGTGAGTATCAATGTCCCATTCAGTGATTCGGGGTACTCGGGGCTAAAGGATATGTATTATCTTATCTCAAATAACGGAACGACTCTCGAGCCCCAGCTTATTCGTCATGAGACGAATGAGAGTGTCCTCTCATATAATCAGAAATGGGCAATCGCTTGGGCTGCCCTCCTAAATGGGACGAATGATATCCGCGTTTCCTTTAACGACCAAGCAGGGAATCAGACGTCTTCCAGTGTTTTGTTTTCTATTCTTAAAGATTCAAGAGCTCCTTCCATAAACAATTATGAGACATCTACCGATCCCAAGTTCCTAGAGTGGTATAGATCAAGTCAGACTTGGTTTGGTGGTCAGATTAGCGTTAATGTTAAGGACTTCGGGGGGGCTCGTCTTAAGTTTGTGGGCTGGATCATCTCAAACAACCATATGGGGGAATCACGACCAACCATTCAGTCCGGTGTGACGGAACAAATTGGTTCACCGATCGAGATCAAATGGAATGACCTAAATAATGGCATTAATGAATTAAGCGTCTTCGCCATCGATAATGCGGGGAACCGAAGTACGGAGTCAAATGTTGCTAAGATAAAAATTGACACCCTTCTCCCTGGATTTGCTAACGCCGTAACCGCCACAACCAATGTTTGGAATCGAGTGACGTCTGATTGGATGGCGCCGGTGTCTGTTTCAGTTTTTGATCAAGGGGATTCGGGTTTATCTGAATTTCGGGCGATATTTGTAAACAATGGGATCTCTCAGTCGTTTGTCATCTCGAAGTCGACTTTAATCGATACAGCCCATCTTTACTGGAATATCCCCTTTGCATCGCTCTTGAATGGAACCAATAGTGTGTATGTTGCCTTGTCGGATAATGCTCATAACCTTTATGGTGCTTGGCTGACCTTTAATGTGTTAAAGGATACGTTGTCGCCCATCATTTCAAAAAACACGCTCTATCAAGAAGGTCGATGGGAAAATAAAGCTCCCGCTTGGTTCAATCAGGTGGATGTTGATGCCATTGATAGTGGTAATGCGGGACTTCGTTCAGTTTTCTACATAATTTCAAATAATGAGGGCGTTGTTGTCGTCACCATTGCCCCGTTAATTAATGATCTTCGATTTACAAATAATTTCACGATTAGCTGGAATTTATTGATCAATGGCCCCAATGAGATCCGTTTCCGCGCCATAGATCGAGCCAGTAACACGAGCGATGTATTATTGTGGACCATTCTTAAAGATGAAAAAGAGCCCTCCATTAATGGAGGGGTTGATACCGTTGTTGCCTCTATGAATAAATGGTATCGAACGCCTCCTTCCTATATTTCTAATATTCCCGTTCAGTTTAGTGATCTGGGTGGATCAATGTTGGCCACGGCGTCGTATTCGGTTATTTGGCAGAAAACTACAACGAATATAGCCATCTCGATCAACATTAATTCAAATAATTATGTAAGTCATTGGTCGATCCCGTGGACGGATTTCCCTGACGGGTTTTCAACGATCAATCTTCGGGTCGAAGATAATGCGGGGAATAGTAAGAACGTTATTCCCCTCATGTGGATGCATAAAGACACGTTAACGCCTTCGATAATCTCTAAGATCGACCTTGCCGTTGTTTCATCGGACTCTTGGTATACCGTTAAGCAAGATTGGATGGATAATCTTGATATAGACTTTGAGGATACGGGAAGTTCAAATCTAAAAGAAGCTTATTACTTCATTTCTTGTAATGGGGTGGTGACTAGCGAGCTTATCTTTAATTATTTAGATGAGACTCACCCAAGTTTTTTAACCGATTGGGCGATAAGCTGGAACAAACTTAGTAGTGGGGTCAATCAAGTCTGGGTGTCGGTCTCTGATAATGCGGGGAATGTTTACAACAGTCCGGTGTTGTTTGTAATTCAAAAAGATACAATAACGCCTTCCTTTATTTCTCTTCCTAACGCGGATGCAGACAACCCTTGGGCTTCACGATCTCCTGCATGGATGACGGGCGCCGCTGTAAACATACAAGACCTTGGTGGATCGGGATTGGCATCCCTTTATCTGCGCACCTCTCGCAATGTATTAGGTTCTCCTATAAACGATGAATCGGTCATTTCTTCTGATCTTGGGCGTTTAGGGGACACCCACGTCTCTTGTGATATTTCTTTTGCTTCACTGAGTGAAGGGCGAACCGATTTAACTTTTCGGGTAGTTGATAAGGCCGGAAATAGTACACTATCTACCAACGAGTTCCTAAGTATAAAAAAGGATACCGTGGCCCCCCTTGTATTGTTGAACATTTCTGATGTTTCAATTGTTTGGTTTAAGGATAAGCCCACGTGGTTGTCAAAAGATGTGATTGATATTGATTTTGAAGACGTAGGTTATTTGGGGCAGTATTCGGGACTTAATACTATTCAATGGGGCTTGTCCATGAATGGGGTGCTCCCTGCTTGGTCATTTATTGCAAATTGTCCAATGGAGACAAAACGCTATACAACGGATTGGTCGTTTAATTGGTTGGCGCTAACAGACAATATCAACGAGATCTATATCTCCATGAATGATTATGCAGGGAATGTTGTCGTGCAGAAGGTTTTGACCCTAAAAAAAGATACGATCCCTCCGGGTTTTATTGCCGACATCCCTGCCTATACTGACGAGTGGACTGCGGTTAAACCCAGTTGGATGTCGCTCGTATCGATCAACTTCTATGATGTGGGGAATTCCTTATTAAAGAGTGTCTACTATGGGATTTCTGTTAATGGAGTAAGCAACCTTTTTTCGATCTCTCAGCCCGAAATGATTAGCACAAGGTCCTATTCTGCACTAGCGATTGATTGGCAGAATCTCTCGGAAGGTGAAAATTCTGTTTTTGTGAAAGCGATCGATCATGCCGAGAATACAACAACGAGCGAGAAACTATATTCTGTTAAAAAAGATTCCCTCCCGCCCACTTGTGATAATGGCGAGGATTCATCCTCGACGACGTTTAATACTTGGTATCGTTCAGATCCCCATTCACTTAGTACCCTAAATATTGTCATTTATGATCGAGGATATTCTGGATTAAAACAAGCAGCATATGCAATTTCAAGTAATGGGATGTTTTCTGAACATAGTTTAGCTTTTCTGGCAGGCAGTCTGTCAATAAATTCGATCGTTATTACATGGGGTGTTTTGGCGGAGGGTGTTAACGATATTATTATTATAGCAACAGATAATGCGAATAATCGTTTCCAATCCAGTGCTTTGTTCCATTTTCAAAGAGATACGATGGCCCCCTCCTATAATGATCTTGGGAAATATGGATTTGGAAAATGGTATTCGACTACCCCCTCTTGGCTTAGTCAAATTGATATCGATTTTTTTGATCAAGGCGGTTCGAAATTAAGTAATATTGAGTATGGGATCTCGTCTAATGGAGTCGAGACTTGGAATCAAGCGGTGTCCCCAGGCAACCTAAACCAAAGAACCAGCTATACTTCAAATTGGCCGATACCGTGGGCTAATTTCGCACTGGGTACGAATGATGTCCGTGTCCGGGTTTCCGACAAGGCTGGCAACGTGGTGACTAGCCCCGTTCTTTTTCAGATCCTGAAAGATGACATTATGCCAACATACACCACGTCAATTAATGTTTCTAGCTTGACGCAGAGTCGTTGGTATCACGTTACGCCCGATTGGAGTCAGTATTTAGACGTTAAGGTGTTTGATCCACTCTATTCGTTGATCAGCACAATCAGCTTTACGGTTAACAATAAGTATCTCAATAATTATACTTCCTACCTTGTTGTATCAAATTATCATCAGCCAACCTATCTTGCGGGTATATCGCCAACGTTCGGCCTTATGTCGAATGGGACGAATACCCTTCGGTTTTCGATAGAAGATACCGCAGGGAATGTGACCTCAAGCCCCGTTATCTTGACGGTAAATATAGATATGATCGCACCGTTTATTGACATCTATTCATCCATTCCACTTGTGAGTCAAAATACGTGGTTCAACGTACAGCCGATCTGGTCAACAGGGCTTCACATAGAGTTTAAAGATATCAATTATTCTCAACTTCTAAAATTTGGCTATACCTATTTGAATAATGGCATTTCCGGAGATGTGTCCATTAGTGAAAATGAAAATGGGATCGGTAGCTATACTCAGCTATGGTCCATCTCTTGGAATGTCCTTACCAATGGTATCAATGAGCTGATCTTATTTGCGCAGGATCGAGCGGATAATGTAACGACCAAAGATAGTGGGTTTAAAATAAGGAAAGATATCATAGCTCCCAGTTATTATATGGTCGATCCGGTTCCTACGGTTGCTCAGGATCGTTGGTATAATGCACAGCCCACTTGGGCGGCCTCAGTCAACATCATATACTCAGATCTAGGTGGATCAAACCTTTCTAAAGTCGAGTATATTGTGATAACAAAAGACACCCAAGCTGTGGCTTATATCATTTCTCAAAATAGTAATGGATTCTCAACATGGACTCCCTATTTTAATGTCAGTTGGAATGCATTATCCAATACCGTTAATAATGTTTTTGTCAAAGTGCAGGATCGAGCACAAAATGTGGTAACAAGCACTCTCGTCTTCCAGATTCGGAAAGACGAGATTCCCCCTAGCTTTAATTTGAAGACACCCATTTCAACGGCGAATCAAAACACTTGGTATAATCTGCAGCCGCCTTGGTCAGTATCGGTTGATATTGATTTTACGGATTTGGGTGGTTCAAAAATTGGGCGAATTTTTTGGGGAGCGTCTACAACAAATCAATCTTTTTCTCTTTTTGATGTTTCCTCAAATATTGAAGGTATTGATAGTTGGACAGATGGCATTAATATCAGCTGGAATGTATTGGATAACGGGACGAATAATATTATCTTTAGAGTCGAAGATCGAGCGGGAAGTGTTGTTACTAGTCCCATTCTCTTTCAGATCCGAAAAGATATAAAAGCGCCTAGTATTGATAACACAGGTCCTGTTTCTTTAGTCAGTCAAAACCTTTGGTATAAGGCGGCTCCCGACTGGTCAAAATATGTAAATATCGATTTCAGTGATCTTGGTGGATCAAGAATAGCGAAGATCCAGTATGGAGTGCCGAGCAACAATGGTGGGTTTGACTATCAGACCATCTCATCAAGTCTCCAAGGATTAAGCAATTGGACAAATGACTTCGCGATTAGTTGGAATGTTGTAGGGAATGGGGAAAATGATATTCTTTTCCGAGTTGAAGATCGAGCCGGTAATTTAACGACGAAAGATGCAATATTAAAGATAAAAAAAGATGTATTACCTCCGAGTTATTTTGTCGCGACCCCGATCTCAAATGAGAATCAAGCTGCATGGAATAATGCTTTACCCTATTGGGCATCAACGCTTGATATTCGATTCTATGATCAAGCGCTTTCAGGTCTAAAGAATGCGTATTATTCCCTTTCACCGACTACCCTTGATACTATATTTTATCGTGAAACAGACGGGACAGTAACGGTTAACAGTCCTTGGTCGCTCAGTTGGAATCTATTGGTTGAGGGGATAAACCGAATCGGTATTGGTGTCGTCGATTATGCTGGGAATATTGTCACAAATTCGGCCTTACTGACGATAAATAAAGATACCGTCCCTCCAACGGTTGTTATCCCCGATCCAACCGTATTTTCTGGCTATATCGGAGAGCATTCAGCCTTACTCAATGCAATAACCGTTCGGGCTTATGATAATGGTTCCTTATTAAACGGTTTTTCATACACCATTCACAACGACAATGGCACGCATAATTGGGTGAGTGTTTCCGAGAATATCAATAGCGCCAACTATAACAGACAATGGGCTATTTCATCGAGCATGCTTGATAAATCTTTTAATGATGTGTGGGTGAAAGTATCCGATAATGCGAAGAATGAAACCCTAATAAAATGCTATACCATTAAAAGAGACTTTACGCCTCCGGTCGTTTCAATTAATGTTGACTTATCTGTTTTCTCGGGATGGCTTAGGATTGAGCCAACCTTGCTTAGTTCGTTAAATATTGTATTCTTTGATGAAGAATCAGGCATCAACGATGTCGCCTATGAAATAAGGCCACAAAATGCTTCCGACCCGATCAGGCGCAGCATAACCCAGAACTACAATCATTCGACTTACAATTATAGATGGGCCGTAAATTGGCTGGACCTTCAGGATGAAGCGTCGAATAGTATCTGGGTGTTGATCACCAATAATGCTGGCCTGTTTACCTCAATGAATGTGTTTTCTGTAAAAAAGGACACAGCCGCACCAACTTTCTCGTGGACGTCAGGGTTTCAGGGTTTATCCTGGGGGCATTGGATCAACACGTCGGATTTGTCGATTGCTTCCATTACGGTAAGCATGGTTGATATCGGTAGTGGAATCAACATTGTCACTAAAACAATACAAGCTGGAACCCAGAACACTTCAAACCGAATATACTTTACACCTGTTGTAAATAGTCTTACCCAAAGCGTTGATTTACCTTGGGGGAAATTATTTGAAGGCAAAAACAGCCTTATCATTTCTATCGATGATGTCGTGGGGAATACCGCAACGTTTTTATCAAGAGACATCCTTTGGAAAGATACGATCCCTCCTCGAATCGTTACAAGGAATCATTCTTATGCTCTTAACGGTTGGGTTGGTGCAACTCCAGATTGGATGAGTGATGTTCCGTTTGATATCGTTGATTCAACCTCTGGATGGTATTCTATTGATGTGCACATCGAGCGAGAGGGTATGGCCTCCGTTATGCATCATGTAACAACGAATGTTTTGGGCTTGCAGATACTGACGATGAATGCCACATGGGGTGTTCCCTTTAGCTTTTTTGTAGACGGACAAAATACAATGGATGTCATTCTCGAAGATAATGCTCGAAATCGAATAACGTATAATGCCGTGCTTAGCCCCTTAATTGATAGAAAATTCCCCTTGGCCATTGCCTCAAAAAATTGGACTGTCTCCGTTGCCTCTCAAAATGTTTGGTATGGGTTAACGAATCCTCCTTCTTATCTCAATTCAATAAATATATTTTTTGAAGACCAAGGGCGATCGGGATTGGCCGGCCTTTATTATTTAGTTTCATATAATGGGATGGCTCTACCTTATCCGATCGGGCAGGGAGATAAAAATCTGACATTTAGCCTTCCATGGCAGGTTCAATGGGATGTTTTAATAAATGGCACCAATGATGTCTATGTTCAGGCTGCCGATTATGCGGGAAATACCATCGTAAGTGGGGCGATATTCCGAGTATATCGAGATATTCTCCCCCCTGAGTTTATTCTGACTCGAAGCGTGAGTGATAATGTTTGGTACAATGTAACGCCGGATTATTTAGTTAATGTGCCTGTCCAATTTACGGATTCGGGTAATGCGGGGCTGAGTCGTCTGGGATATGTTGTTAGTAATTCAATAGGAAGCCCCGAGGAATTTTTTGCGGATGCAGGACGAGCCAATAATTATCTTTCACCTTGGGTAATCCCTTGGGTATCGCTTACCAATGGTCTCAATGAAATATATGTCACAGGATCTGATTATGCCAAGAATTCATTTATGTTACCCTATCTGTTTAAAGTCTATAAAGATATCGTTCCGCCCCTCATCAGTAATCGACAGGCAAGTTTCGGATCGAAGTGGTACAACAAACCGCCACCTGAACTTGCCCAGATCGATATCGGTGTATCTGATCTTGAAGGGAGTCGTCTTAACGAGTTTGGGTATGTGATTAGTGCCGATCAACAGCAATATTTTGTTATATCAACGAATATGGCCACGACAAATTATCAAAAACAATGGTCTATTTCTTGGGACGCTCTTGAACAAGGAACCAATAATATTTGGATCAAAGTATCAGACAATGCTGGCAATAAGACGGTCAGTTCGAGTGTCACCCGAATATATAAAGATACGTTGTTCCCAGACATAATAACGGTTAGTGAAACATGGCCACAGGAAGTGTCTCAGGATTCATGGTATCGATTGAAGCCATTATTCTTGGATTCGCTTGATTTTGATGTTTCTGACAATGGGAAGAGCGGCCTTTCTGAAATTGCTCTTTGGGTTACGAATGATATCAATCCTTCTCGTCGCTTTACCGTTGCGTCTCCAAATGGTGCATTAAAAGTTGTTTCAAACTGGAATATTTCGTGGGATTATTTTTATGATGGAATGAGCGCAATGTCTGTCATTGCCTCTGATCGTGCCGAGAACGGAGTCACAACGAGTCGTCTGTTGCGAGTCAACAAGGATACAACGGCGCCTTTGTATCAGAAGGATAGTTTTAATTTTATTGAAACACAGTGGTACAACGTTGAACCGATATCACTTCGCTCAGTTACGATCTCCTTTTCAGATACGATGTCAGGGTTAAAGAGTATTGCCTATGAGATGGTAACGCAGGATGCAACCTCTAGCCCCACAACAACCTCGATCCAAGTTTCTGCCGATGTTGGAGGGCAAGTTGCCTATAATGTGCCGTGGAGTGTAAGTTGGAATTCATTATATTCCGGCGTGGTTGATATTTGGTCTGATGTAGGAGACAGGGTCGGAAATAGTCAGCATTCAAAACTATTTACGATAAGAAAAGACATCATAACTCCTAATTTGATCATTAATTCGAGTCCTGATGTATCAATTTGGTATAAATCCAAACCCTATTGGTTTTCAGAAATTGATGTGGATTATTATGATAAAGGAGGCTCAACACTCAAAGAGATTTGGATAGTTGTCAGCAATAACGGGCAGCCTATCTCAACCAATAAACTCTTTTCGTATGAATTAAATGTTAGTGCCTATGAAAATAATTTTGATTTGAATTGGTCATTCCTACAGAATGGTACCAATGACATTCAGGTTAGCATGAACGATGGGGCTGGCAACTGGGTTCTTCAGCGTATTTTTGTTGTGAAGAAAGATGAAATCCCCCCGAGCTTTAATCTACAGGGATCCTCTCTTTCAACAGATTGGCTAATTACTTCTCCGATTTGGATCTCGGCAATGCCTCTTGTTGTTACCGATGATGGATATTCGGGGATTAATTTAGTTCAATATGGACTCTCTCAAAATGGGGGTGTTTATGATTGGATTGCGATTGATGCTTCAGTCGATCAAGCGTTGTATGAGAGGACGATATCTTTTGATTGGGGCCGGATACATGACGGACACAATGAGATCATTTTGAGCGTGAATGATAAAGCCAAGAATAGTTCTAGTCATTTGGTCGGCATTATCAACAAAGACATCTCATTTCCCGATATTAGCTCAACGGTTCCAGCAACCCTTAACTACAATAGAGTTCAGCAACTAGTTGGTGACCTAACTATAAATGCTCATATTGTAGATGCACTTACTGGAACCGGTATTCAGGATATTTGGTTTGGCATCTCACAGGATGTGGTCATGGGGCCAACTTTTTCAGTCTTTACTTCAGCAGTTCCAACTTATGATGTTAGACTGTTCTTCGGCTTGCCATGGAGTGCTGTTCCTACCGGTTTTTCAGACCTAATCGTATTTGCTAAAGATTTGGCGGGGAACATTTCGCACCAAAAACTAGCGGTGTTGGTTAGAGATACGATGCATCCACAGGTCGTAAATTCTGAAAATAGTTTAAAATTTGAAACTTGGTATAATCAACCGAATCGACCTGCTTGGTTATCGTCCATCAATGTTTGGTTTTTCGATCAGGGGGTTGTTACTCAGAATAGTAAGATAAATAATATTGCCTACCTCGTTTCGAATAATGGAGTCCTTGTTTCAGAAGAATCGATCACACAGCACATAGGGGTTGTCACGTATAATTCACTTTGGCCTATTGATTGGGCGCTTCTTCCTGAGGGGGTGAATGGTATTGCCATCTCCCTTAATGACATGGCTTACAATCATCCAACGAATAGTGTGTTGTTTTCCATCAAGAAGGATGTGACCTCTCCTAATTTTGAGAACAAAGCAACGGGAGATCCCTCTATCTTTACAAAATGGTATGGCCTCAAGAGTGTGCATGATTTCCTTAACACGATTAATGTACAGTTCTTTGACAAGGGATTTTCGGGTCTAGCTAGCATAAATTATGGGGTCTATTCGAATAGTACGATGAATTGGTTTATTGTCTCAAACTCATTACGGGGAAGTCCAACAATGGATACACCTTGGGTTATTAGTTGGTCTGTATTAACTAATGGTGTAAATGATATTTATGTTTCGTTTAATGATGTTGCGTTGAATGTTCAACGCAGTTCAAAACTGTTTTCAATATTAAAAGACGTGACCCCACCGTCCTATAATTCAAAAGAAAATCCCATGAGTGTAACATTTTCAAAATGGTATTCAAGTGATCCGCAGTTGGCTTTCGATGTTGATTTTATGGATCAAGGGGGGGCAAAACTTAAGGACATCCAATATCTTATTTCAAATAATATTATTCCAACCCAAGGTATTGTTACCACAAATTACAATAGAACGGCCACCTATAACCTTAACTGGAAAATATACTGGACTTTACTTTCGGAAGGGATTAATGAAGTATCGGTGTCAATGAATGATTATGCATCGAATCAAACCACGAGCAACACACTGTTTACCCTAAGAAAAGATATTTCACCCCCCTCATATAATAATCATGTAACACCCAACTATGTTTTCAAGTGCTATCAAATGGACTCATCTACTGAAATAGGGCCCATTGATGTTGATTTTAGTGATACAGGGGGGGCGGGCATTGCGTCTGTTTCGTATGGTGTTTCATCAAATGGACAGGGCCTAAAGTGGTATCCCCTTTCAGTAAATTGGGTCAATAATGATCGTATTATTGAGGATTGGTTTATTAGCTACAACGTTTTATTAGATGCAACATCGGATATATATGTCAGGGTTTCTGATAGGGCAGGTTTGACCGTCACGAGCTCTCTGCTTTTCTATGTTATCAAAGATGATACGCCCCCCTCCATATCGTTTATGCAAAACTTAAAACCCTCAATGGATCTTTGGTATGGCGAGAAAGCACCTTGGATGGCAGATGTGCCCATCGTGATCTATGATCAAGGAGGGTCTCTCCTTAAAGATGTTCAGTATTGCGTTTCCTATAACAATGACGGTGTTCAAGGACAGTCATCTTGGATATGGGTGACGCAGGAAGCCATGGTTATTACCTTTAATGGAGTCCTTAATATCAGTTGGAATATCCTAACCAATGGGATCAACGATATTATTATTTCAATGAATGACCATGCCGCCAATACATTTGACCGCAAAATACTGACCATCAAAAAAGATACTGAGTTTCCAACTTGGGACAATCAGGTCATTAGTTCAAATCCTGATTATAAATTATGGTTTAAGAGTAATAATTCGACATTGTTAACGGATTTAGCTGTCTCGTTGTTTGATGCAAGGTATTCTACGTTATATTTTGCGAATTACATTATATCTTGTGATGGAAAAGCAAATACGCCCAATATTTTCAGCTCTAGTAGAATACAACCATCCTATCCTTCGCCCCTAGCCGTTTCTTTCACAGATTTGTTTGATGGAACTAATACTATAAGTATTCGAGTTTTGGATAAAGCCAGAAACGAAAGTCGTTTTGGGCCACTGTTTACCTTTAATAAAGACACTATACCCCCAGAAGTATTATTTATAGTTAGTGCTGATGATCAAGTGATCTGGTATAACGCCAGTCCGAATTGGTTTAGACAATTAACTGCCGATATCAAGGACCGTGGTGGGTCAAATCTTAGAATGGTTGATTATCAAATAATTAGTCAACCTGATAAGTCTTATGTCATCACCTCTGATTTAACAAATTCAGCGACAGCCTCAATTTCTATTTCCCTGAATATTGACTGGACGCTTCTAAATAACGGTACAAATGATATTGCTGTCAGAGCATTTGATAATTCTCAAACACCGGGTGTACCCAATGAAACAAATAGGGGAAAGCTTTCCTTTATTCTAAAAAAAGATATCATCTCCCCGAATCATGTCATAAATCCTGGGGGTTGGGATCTGTCAAAATGGTATAACATCGAGCCCGCTTGGCTTACGACGATTAATATTGATTTTGCTGATACAGGCTTTTCTAACTTAAAAAGTGTTTCATATATTATCTCTTCATCAATGGGTTTAACAGAAAATGTTATTACGATCAATTCAAGTTTTGATCGAAGTGATTACACTGATAATTGGGCCATTGCTTGGAATGTCTTAACCAATGGGATCAATGAAGTCCTTTTGTCCTATAACGATAATGCTGGTAATCGCGTTGTTACAGGTCCTGTTATTACGATACGAAAGGATATCATTACGCCCAATTTTGACAATAAAATGACCGTCCCAACCCGGTGGTTTCGGGTGTTTGATCCTTCATGGATGTCGTCTGTAAATATTGATTTCAGCGATTTAGGCGGGTCTCGTATTGCAACTATTCAATATATTGTGAGCTGGAATGGAGATTCTACGTTTACCCGAAATATTATTTCACGAAGCGTACAATATGAGAGCGCAACCACTAATTATATTGTCGACTGGCCTCTTAAATGGGATAAGCTGTTCTCGGGTACCAACGATATTTTTGTTGAGGTTACCGATTGGGCAGGAAGTGTATCCAGAAACAAAGTGTTTATGATCCGAAAAGATGCTATAGATCCAAGCTATAATAACCGAGAAACTTTCCATGACTACGACTATTGGTATAAATCATCACCGGATTGGTTATGTTCAATCGATGTTAGTTTTTCTGATATGGGCAGTTCCAATATTGACTGCATAGAATATGGTATTTCTTGGAATGGTCAGCCTATGGCTTGGTATAATATTACAAAGAATCTCAATGCCCTTTCTTTTCCCAGTGGTTGGACCATATCGTGGGGGGTTCTATCCTCGGGAACCAATGATGTTTATATCCGAATCAGTGATAATGCGACAAATAGCACGAATAGTCCGTACTTGTTTAGGATCAAAAAAGATGAATTGCTCCCGTCGTTTAATAATCTGGTATCTCAGAATCTGACGAATTCTTGGTATCGAATTACACCCGATTGGATCGCGAATGTTGATATCGGATTCTCTGATACGGGAAGTTCTGATCTGAAAGATATCTTTTATGGGGTTTCCTTTAACGGTCAATTGCAGACCTGGAAACAGGTCAGCACTAATTTACGACTGACTCATTTTAGTGATCAATGGGCTCTTGATTGGAACACGTTAACAAATGGCTTCAATGACGTGATGGTCTCCTTTAATGACTTTGCGCTTAACCATGTTGAGGCTGCTGTTTTCAGTGTGAAGAAAGATGAAAAACCCCCGAGTATTTCATTTGTTGCGGCAACTGACCAGCGATACGCGTTATGGTATAAATCTCCAGCAGAGTGGATGAATGATATTACCATTTCCTTTACCGAAGATGTGTCTTGGATTAAGGATATTTATTTAGGGGTTTCATATAATATCATGCCCATTGTTTGGTCTCAGGTCTCAGATGATGCTCATATAACGCATAACTTATATAGTTGGACGGTCAGTTGGGCGATGCTCGCAGAAGGAACAAATGATGTGTTCGTTCGAGTGGATGATGCCGCCCATAATAGTATTAATGTAAAAACGTTTACAGTTTACAAGGACACGAAGTTGCCCATTGTACAGAATTATGAAGATCTTAATCATTCGAAATATTCGGCTTGGCACAACCAAGCTTGGTTTGATTCAAATGTTTCTACTTTCAATACAGTAAATATTGCCTTCAAGGATGAGGGATATTCAAATTTAACCACTATTTCCATTCTCGATATGAATGGACTCGTTACCAGTTATTCGGTTCAACTATTTCCTACTCCATCGAGTCTATTTAGAGTTTCTTCGTATACGTTGCCATGGGGTGTTGAGTGGAGTCGAATGTTTGATGGGGTAAATAGCTATAACGCAGTAGTACAAGATTATGCGGGGAATGTTTTGACTTCAAACTTATTTACAGTAAAGAAAGATACGATATCACCATCATATGAAGTTGTTGATACTCGCATCAATTCCGGAAAATGGTGGAATGATGCCCCCGAAGGATTAAATGATCTTGATATAAATTTTTATGATCGTGGCGGCTCAAATCTTTTCCGTATAGACTATATTGTCTCCGCTAATCAACAATCCAATAGTTTTACTGTAAATGCTCTCATCAATTCTGATCATTACACGAATGCCATCAATGTTTTATGGGACACGTCTATTACCAATGGCATCAACGATATATCTTTCACTTTGACGGATAATGCAGGAAATCATTTGCTTACACCCATACTGCTTCAAGTGAAGAAAGACGTGAACGCCCCCTATTTTAATTTTGGTTCAAATGTTATTGCTTTTGCAAATGATAGAACAACGGTTTGGTATCCAGCGGAACCCCTTGCAAACGGCTATAAATATAGTACGGTCGATGTAAAGGTTCATGATACGGGGTATTCTTTGTTAAAAGACTTCTATATAGGGGTCGATTCTTACGTAAATAGCCAATCCGTTGGGGCTATTCAATGGTTCACCATAATGGATAGTGTAAACACCAATGACTATACAACCCCCGTATTTGTTACGTGGAGCATTTTAAATAATGCTGAAAACAGAATTTGGTTTAAAGCCAGTGATAACGCAGGGAATGGGGTAATAACAGGGCCAGTATTTACCATTTACAAAGATCAACTCCCACCAACGGCTCATATTAACATTAACTTTCAAGATCTAGAGCGATGGTATCAAGTCAGTCCCTCTTGGTTTTCAGCCGTTGATGTTGACTTTGAAGATCAAGGTGGTGCTGGTATATCAGCTCTTCAATATGGGCTGAAAAATGGATCCAATTTCACTTGGACTTTTATTAGCCAAAATGTTGAGGGAAAATTCACCTATTCACAGGACTGGACAATCAACTGGAGCAGTATGAATGAGGGCGTCAATGAAGTCTGGGTGTCTTACAACGATCTAGCTAACAATGCAACTTCAAACTACTTGTTTACGATCAAAAAGGATTCGGTTCTGCCTCTATTAGGAAGTGTTTCCCCCAACTTTCCCAATGGGGGGTTAGCTGATTGGCACTCTACGCTTCCCCCCGAGTGGCAATACATGCTCACCATCGTTTCTGATGATAAGAATTTTTCGGGCTTGGCAACGGTTTCTTATATCGTCAGCGCCAATCAAGGAACGTGGCAGAAGACGGTCATTCTGACACTCAATCCGACGGCACAGTGGCGATATACTGAACCGTGGACTCTCAGTTGGAATGCTCTGACGAGTGGGATCAATGAGGTCATTATCTCCGTCAGTGACGGGGCTGGGAATCAGCTTATTTCGCGCTCGGTTTTTATGTTAAAAATTGACAGGGTTGTCCCCACGGTGAGCATTAGTGTGAATTATTTTCAAAATCCTGTATTTCACACTTGGCAAAATGGTGGAGATGATTTGTATAAGTCATTGGATGTTGATTTTTCTGACAACCTATATAGCGGACTCATGGCTGCCGGATTAGATGTAGAAAACGCGGGGTTGATCAAACATCATAGTCCACTTCTGAGAAAGAATGGCTACTCTGATCCGTTGGAAATTTCTGTTTTCAATTTGCGACTTGTTACCACTGATTGGATTGTTCCTTGGAGCGAATTAGATGAGGGGGCTAATGACATCTATCTTGTGGTTACTGATAATGCTTTTAATATGGCCAAAGTCTATGTGACTCAAATCCTTAAAGATACGCAGTCTCCAACGTTTGCATCCCCTTCGAGTAGTTATGATCCTTTGTGGTATAACACAACCCCTAATTGGATCTCGGAGAACAATATCGCTTTTCATGATTTGGGGGGCTCCTCGATCGCAACCATTCAGATTATTGTTTCAATGGACGGTGATTATAATGAGGCAACATTAAAACTCATTACGGGCAATTATTTTTCAAATGACTATGTTTTGCCGTGGGCGATCAGTTGGAATGTCTTAACGGATGGAGTCAACGATATTTATGCGATCGTTGAAGATCGTGCAAAGAATCAATCGGTGTTATTTGTTAAACAGATCCTAAAGGATACGATCCCCCCGTCTGGAAATATCCCCGGTCAAGCGATGTACGCCAATTGGTACAATATCCCCGTTCAGGCGGTCCTTAGCATAAATGGGGTTCATCTTGTCGACCAAGGTGGATCTGGGATTAAACACTATTTTTATGGGGTTGTCACTGGGAACAAACTTGAGCCAGATGTTTATATAACGGTAAATTCTGTACCTTTTCTAACCGGAAGCGTTTATACGGTAAGCCCAGATATTTCGCTGTCCTTCAATGCACTTGTCAATGGTACGAACAATGTCATTTTCAAACTGATGGATTATGCCAATAATAGCATTACCATCGACATGGGGGTTACGATCCTTAAAGATGTTATTAGTCCGGATATTCTTAATAACCAAACCATTGGCCAATTTATTCCTTGGGTCACTAGCGATCGATCGTGGATCTCGCAGAATGTGTCGATTAACTTTCTAGATAGTTATTCGGGGATATCAACTATCTCGATTCAACTTCTAACCAATAATATTACGCCTATTTCATGGAATCTATCTGTTGTGAAGGGTATCCAAGATTATACGGAACCCTGGGGCATTACTTGGAGCATGTTGGTCAATGGAACCAACACCGTTTCTATTCGTGTTCTAGATCGAGCAAATAATCTAACTGTTACACGAGCGATGGTTATCAGACGGGATGATACACCCCCATCGTATGTTGTTGCTCCGACCTTAACGTCGAATGCTTCCTTTATGAAGTGGTGTAATACAGCGATAGGGAATCCGGTTTTCGATACGATTAAAGTAACTCCTAATGATGTGGGTGGTTCGCTTTTGTCCGATTTTGGATACGAGATCTCTCATGATAATGGCGTTTCACACGATTATTATTTGATATCCAAAAACATTAATAAATCAACGTATCCTTTCACTGATTGGTGGGCTATTCCTTGGAATAATCTTATCAATGGAACCAATAGCATCATCGTTGTTGTCAGTGATAATGCAGGATGGGTAACCCGAAGCCCGGTGCTATTCTCAATCTATAAAGATGAATTATCTCCCAACTTTACGGTAACGACCTCGGTTATTCCCGATATCAGTAAATGGTATTCCGCTTCGCCAGATTGGCTTGTAGGGGTAACTCTTTCGGTAACGGATACTGGCAATTCAAATCTACTTCAAACGTATGGCAGCGTTTATCGGTATCGGGCAAAAGATCTTTCTAACTTTTTCAGCAAATCAGGTGGGTTTAAACAATCGGATGCCTATCCATTCACAATCAGTTGGAACAACTTCTCAGAGGGCGTGAATCTTATATCGTTTAATGTAGTGGATCGGGCAAGCAATAATTATTGTGCGGTTTGGATAACGGTCAATAAGGATACGGGTGTTCCGTCTATGGATGTGCTTGAGAATCGCAATGATCCTAAATTTCAACGTTGGCATCCATCTGCGCCCGGTTGGATGTCTGCTATAAATATTTCGTTCGTTGATGTTGGTAGCTCAAATATAAGATTCGCGGCCTATGGGATCAGTGCCAATCAAGGAACGACGGTGACGTGGGATATCTTGACAGACAACGCCTCCGTTCACCAGATCTCAGGGTTTTCGATTTCATGGAATCTGCTGATCAACGGTACCAATGACATTATCCTTCGGGTTACCGATAATGCCGATCTATCTCGTAACGCGGGTGTTGTTTTTACCATTTACAAAGACAATATTATGCCGAGTTTATCAATTACTACGGTTGAAGCCTTTAACCAATGGCATCGCGTCAGCCCCCCTTGGTTGTCGAGTATTACGATCGATGTCACCGACTCGGGGAATGCCATGATCTCAACGGTAGATTATTATGTTTACTATCACGCCCAGAAGGTTTCTGATAATTGGGTGCTAATTACGCGCAACTTGATGACCAACGTCTCAACGTTTTATGTCAGCATGAATAATGTATACCTCTCTGAAAACTATTCGAATGGTTCGGCCGATATTCATCTTCGAGTCATTGATCGCGCGGGGAATGTTACGGAATCGGTTATTTTTACGCTATTAAAAGACGTTGATACGCCAACAATTGAGTGGGGACTTGTTTCAAATAAGACAACTATCCGACATTGGAATAATCAATTGGCTCCGTGGATGAATGCGTTGCCGGTAACCTTTAATGAAACGGGGAGTTCTAACTTTAGTATTGTTTGGCAGGGGGTATTGACGAAAGATGCGCCCGATCTGATCTCTAAAGATTATAAATGGTCCATCATTTATCAAGATAATGGGTTGAGAAATATTCAGACCGTAGCGGGGTTCCCCCTCAGTTGGAATATGCTTGATAATGGTATCAATGTCCTGCAATTGAAGGCTAGTGATAATGCGGGGAATTCGATTAACTGGCTAGACTTGGATTCGTTCTATATCTATAAAGATGTTGTGTCGCCAACGGTCTATATCGACCCTCAGCAACTTGCTAATCAGGATACTTGGTACAAGGATTCAGTCCCCATGACGTGGTTATCCCTACAAGGAATAGTTGCTACAGCAAATGATCAAGATGGCTTGTCTGGGGTTGCTACCCTTAGTTACAGTGTCCGCAATTACAAAGGGCAGACGATCAAGACTTCGACGCTTTTCAGTTCACCGTTGCCTGCTGATCTCCATGACTACCTGTTTGTTACGGCCGATACGATCACCCTTTCTTTTGCCGAGCTGGAAGATGGGCAGAACACCATTTCGGTTACTGTCGAAGATTTTGCACACAATATCGGTGTGAGTTCTTTCCATTTTCGTAAAGATACTCTTTCCCCTAGCTTTAACTCTACCGTGCCAAAAGGGGTGTATGGTGGCATCGGTGCTTCACCCCCCGCGTTCCTCAGTCGAGTGACGGTCAACTTTGTAGACACATCATCCATGATCGCTTGGATCGACTATGGACTTTCGCGAAATAATGTTATTGTCGGTGGACTCACGTTGAACTGGTTTACCGTAGCCCCTGTGTTGTCGAGTACCAGTTATTCGATCCCGATCAACATCCCATGGGCCCAACTCTATAATGGGACGACGGATATCTATGTCAGAATGATGGATAGTGCCGGAAATTTCACCCAGAGCGGGGTCTTATTCTCTATAACAAAAAATGAAGGCTCCCTTAGCTTTAATAATTTAGTGAATGCTGATTTCTCGAAATATTATAATGTTACCCAAGACTGGATCAACTCTGTCAATATTAAGTTCTTTGATACGTCAGGACTTTATTCCTTGGGAACCCTTCAGTATGGCGTATCGTCAAATTCTATGGGGCATATTACGTGGAATAGGATCACCTCATACATTAGTGGGAGCGATTCATTCTTCTCGACCCCTTGGGTGATTACCTTTAGTCAGTTAGCGGAGGGTGTTAATGATATTTATATATCCTTTAATAATACTCGTGTTCCCCCAGAGCAAGCGTCCTCACCGGTATTGTTTACCATATTAAAGGATACCCTTAAGCCAACATTATCTTTTGCCCCGAAATATAACGATCCCATGTCTCAATCCGTGGGTATCTATCGGTTAGAACCCGAATGGCTCAAGTCTATCACCGTAGACTTATGGGATTATACATTAGGTTCGAAGTTGGCTACGGTTAATATCGGCTATCGCGGACATTCGCAGTCTTTTGATCAAGTAAAGTGGACAACATTGAGTACGAATATGAATCGAGCCCGTGAGCCAACTTTTAGCTTTGATATTAAGTGGGCCGACCTAGCCGAAACGATCAACTATGTTTATTTGTGGGTTGAAGATTATGCCCACAATGTGGCAACACCGATGATAACAGTTGTGAGCAAGGACATTAAACCGCCATTTGCTTCCAAGGATATTTATGGTCGACAGAATGTCGTAACCTTTTCAATAAATCGCAATCCTCCTACATTCAATTGGATCAATCCGGCTGATGATGGGATCGCTGGGTTTCAAGCCGTTAACTTTGCTTGGACTACGAATAATGCATATCGGGGTGGATATGCGTATACAACTGGCACTATTAATAATGGACAATATATCCCTGACACAATCCCTACTTCTATTGCCTATGAGAATGATCGTTGGGCTCTTTTTCTCGCGCCCAGAGATAATGCAGGTAATACGGCGAATTTTCAAGAGTTATTTCAATTTGTGTATGATCCTTACCCGCCTCCTAGGGGTGGTATCGTTTGGAATCATGGAAATCCCTATCATACCCTTGCAGGTAATAATGCCCCTTCAATTCTTTATGTGTTGAATAATTCTTGGTCTGGGCCATATGAGCAAGGCCTATCAGGCGTGGATTTTATCGCCATAATGCTAACAAAGAATGTTTCTAATGCAAATATTGTAACAGCCCCTTCCTCATCGGTTGTAACCCTAAATTCATTAGCAAGCGGTCTTGTTTGGCCCAATGGCAAAGGAGGCATATCCTCTTCAGATATCCCTGTTGATGGAGATGTGTATTTCTGGTACTCATTGGTACAAGATCGTGCAGGTAATCAAGCAACAAATATGACATCATATCGAATTGATCTATCCCCACCCACGTTCTCGTTTCAGGTGTGCAAGGTATCCCCGTCCGTTGTTCAGGCCGCAACCTGGACGTCGAAAGATGCGATGGTCTTTTATATTACAACCAGTATACCGGTGGATCCAGCGCCGAACCCTTTTAATTTTCTTAACATCCGTTCGGCTGGCTTTAAAATGTATCAGTTCTCTTGGGGTTCGCAATCTAACTCGCCGACGGAGAATCTCATGAAGGATGACCCCACTTTGACCATTACATCTAATGTAGCGAAATTTTCGGTATCGGGGATTACCCCCTTGCCAGAGGGCGTAAAAAATCGTTTATCTATGCGCGCGATAGACTATGTTGGGAATATATCGGATTGGGTGACGGTTAATACGATCTGGTACGATGGGATCCCCCCCTATCCGCCCAATGATTTTCTGCTCAGTAACGGCGATCTATATGCAAATACCGAAAACCTGCTGCTAACATGGAAGGCTGCCGTCGATCAGGGAGGGAGTGGTGTCAAACGTTATCGTGTCTCTATTCAGGCTTACGATGGGCGGGGGCAGTCGCTCTTACTGAGTCCGCCTCTCTTGGTTATTTCAGAGGATGGACGCCCTATCTATTCAGTATTGATTAGTAACAATTATTTTGCGGGTTATAGCGCATACAATTTATCAAATGGACTGATTAATGAATATAAGTACATCGCTTCTGTTGTGGTAGAAGATAATGTAGGACTTATCTCAACGTTGAGAAAATCGAATTCAGTACTGCTAGATAAGTATCCCCCAGAGGCGCCACGAAATGCCCGAGTTGATGCTGTCGTTGATTCGGTGGCAACGATTAAATGGGGCGAACCCAGAGATAATGTTTTGACTGGAAAATCTGCGGGTTCAGGTGTGGAGTCGTATGAGATCCAGTCCTTCTATTGGGATAAAAGTGTTTCGGGGGATCCAAATGGGAGCATTCCCCCGTATGAAACCGCCCCAACCTATGGAGCCAGTGTCTTTGTCGGTGAAACAACACAAGAATTGCAGCTTCCGGGTGATAATCCTATCATAACGTATGTTCGAGGCTATGATCGAGTCGGGATTGCTGGGCCGTGGGTGTTGGTTCGAGATCTTATCGTTGACAATACCCCGCCGGACAATCCGCCCATTCAAGTGTCTAGAGACTTTTCCCTCTACTCCATTTTTGCCAATGATGGGATGGGCAATGATATTCGCGTTCCAGCCTACACAGCCGGCAATGTTGATACATTCCATTTTACTTGGATGCCGGGAGAGGATGATCTGGTTGGGGTTCAAGGATACTATGTAACTTGGAACAAGATGGCAGGGTTTAGTGCGCCAACATCTTCGGCAGGTGCCATATTTACTACCAATCGAGTCCTTAATTTTCGCGCTTCATCAGCAGGGAATTACTATTTATGGATCAGGTCGTTGGATTATTATAATAATTTAAATGATACTTGGCAGGAAAGTTATCGCTATAACTTCTCAGGGAATTCTCCCAGTCGCCCCAAAGCCGCGACGTGGAATGTGCCACTGTATTTAAGCCAAAACACCCAGATCTCTGTCAGTATTGATTGGAGCCTATTGCCCAAGCAGAATGTGCCTGCTGGCTACACATACTCAAATCAACGGGCGACGATTCGCTTGTATCGTGCCTTTTCTGATATTGCCGTAGGGGCATGGTTGATAACGCCCAATTTGTCAAATCAGACATGGATTGCCCTAACGGATAATCTAAAGTTCGGGGCGCAGTATTTTGTTAAGTATTACCTCGAGTGGGATGTTAGTCAGTTATTGCAAGGCGTGAATGTCGAAAAGACGGGTGGCTTTACCGAGAGTAGCTATGGGTCGGAATATTTGTTCATGGATAATGAGTGCCCCCCTACAGTTAATGATATTCGATTAAATGGGGGAGAAGAATACGCTTCGTATAATACCCTTGCGGTTCAGTTTATGCCGGTTAGGGATGCCAAGGATGACAATAATTATTATGCAGGATCAGGGATTCACCACTACGAGGCAGAAGTGACACGATTCAATGATGTATCCGATTTATCTAACGTAACAATATTTCTTAATAATTTGACAAATCCCGAATATATAAATGGCAAGGGCATCATTTTGAGCTTGTCGGGACTTATTTCGGGTCGGAAATATTCCATCAGGGTTCGTCCGGTTGACCGAGCAGGGAATGTGGGTGGGTGGAGTGTATCTAGCAATGAGGTCATCGTCGATATGCAAAAGCCAAAGCAACTGGTCGACATATACTCAGCAGATAATGCGGGGGTTATTCGAGGAAATGAAACAAACTATACCAATGAAAAGAGCCGCGAGTGGAACTGGGTTCTGGGTAGTGATGACAATCCCCACGATTTTACAACCCCTACCAAGGAGTATCAAGTTTATTATGGATATGCAAGGCCACAGCTAGATACCTTTAATACCGTGGATTATCCCTATGATGTTTTAACAAAGCTCGCACTTCGAGAAGGCCCTCCATGGGAGCAGTGGACAGGATACAATATTATGGGGCAGACCAATAAGGATGAGGCGGGTTGGGCTTGTACCGAGAATAGTCGAACCATGTACGGTATCACAGCCCTCGGAGATGTTAAATATTTCAAGATCAGAACCGTAGATTATGCGGGGAATACATCCGATTGGAGCGACTGGGTCACGACAAAGCTCGACTATTTCCCCCCGCAAATCCCCACGATCAATAATGATCTTACCAAGACGCCGATCATTGTTACCCCTGGGGCGGCCGCGCAGATCGTTATCTCTTGGCAGGCAGCGGCTGATCGGGGTGGTGGCTCTGCGGTTAGTTATAATGTCTCGCTTATGCCTTACTCTGGTGGAGTCGCATTAGCTTCCTCTGGATGGATCGATGGTACAAGTTGGCCTATTGATTTAAATCCCTATATCAATTCAGACACAAACTTTGGTCTGTTCTATGCAAAAGTGACCGCCAGAGATGCGTTTGGAAATCTATTGCAAGAGAGCTTGCCGGGTAAAGATTATCCCGACTTTGATTTTAGAAAAGCAGGCTATCGTCAGGATCTTGCAGGGTTCTCCAACTTTATTGCTATTGATGGCGCGGCTCCGCTATCTTCGATGGTTAATATTGCGAGAAATACGGTAGTGAGCGACACATGGGATGGTGTGCTGTATTCCATTTTTTATGAATTCTTTAATGGGTACCCCCCCTTCTATCGACAGGGGGATAGCCCCCTATCATCAGGATATCCGGTGATAGACTACTTAAGTCTTTACTCAAATGGGTCTTTGACGAATGCTTTGTCGGGGATGTCGACCGAAAAATTTGATGACTATAAAGCCTGTTTTAAAAAAGGTTATGTGACAGCTGGAGATTTTAACCAAACGATGAAGCCGCTCAAATATATTTCTGTAACATCAAATTTAATTGACTATCTTGCAAGCGAGTATTCCATTGATACGCAACCGATAAACTTGCACAATGTTCTTCAAGCCCATGTTATCGGGGATGCCTTTATTGCCATTCGGGGGGGGGCTATGCCTAATTCTTTTTGTCAGGATTTGGTGTCGATAATGTCAACAACGGACGAAACTATCGTATTAGCAGCTAGGCAAAGTCTTTTTAATACCTTGCTATATTATTCTGGATTTAGCGGTAACCGAGCCAACCCCAGTTTTATCAAAACAAAGGCAGATGTCCTCTCAAATGAAAATCACTTTGTTTTCACCTGGACAGCGGCTGATGATGGTGTTTGGGGGACGGGTATTAAGGAATGGCGAATATATGATAATTTAGGTACACTCCTTGCGATTCACCCTTTTGATGTAAATTATTATCATGTTGATAATGTTCCTACAATCGCTGTTGCGCCCGTAGACTGGGTGGGTAATGAGGGAGCCAAGTCTTTCTTTTCGGGGAATTACACATGGAATAGTGATATTGATTGGGAGGTTCCTTGGCCTCCGGTTGCATTTAATAATGCAAGCGAGTACATCAAGACCCCTTGGAGCGGGCATAAACAGATCGCCTTCTGGGTGCAAGGCAACAGTTCACAGGGGCCAGCCTCAGCGTACCTATTTGGCAAAACATCACCTAGTAATAGTTACGGTGGGTTTCCGGCTATTAATACGTGGCAGGGTCAGAGATGGATGATGGTCAATCCCGCGAGTGTGTCCGAAGGGACTACGAATATTTCACTGCAAGCACATGATGGAATAAGATATAGCGGAGTTAATGATTCTATGTATTCTCTTTGTTATGATATTACGCCGCCACCGATGCCGGTTCCGAATGCGTCTCCTGCTGTGGGCACCATTACCTCCAAGAATGTTGTCGTTTTTTCTTGGACAAGTGTCAACGATGGGGGGTCAGGGCTTCGGGGTTATAATGTTGTCGTATATGATAATAAAGGGACGGTTGTTGCTCAACCTCCAACAATTCTTCTTGGGAGCCCATTGTCCTATTCTTATACGGGGATAAGCGGAAAACAGTATCGGTTTGAAGTGAGTGCCGTGGATAAGGCGGGCCTTGTTAGTTTGATCGGACGAACGGGTTATGTTGGGATTGATCAATCACCCCCTTCAAAGCCAGCTCGATTGTGGCCTGGGATCGGACAAATCGCGATGAGTTCTTTTTGGGTGAACAATCCTCAAAGCGTGATGGTCTATTGGACTCGACCGGAGGATGCCGGAGGCAGTGGACTCGACTCGTATTTATTAAATATGAATTGTGATCTAGGTACGAGAACATTAGATAATCCGCCAAGCGCTTCGATTCGGACCTCCCTTAATCTATTAGCGAAATATGGTGTGACAACAGCAAGCGTTGAGGGTAAAGCCTTTACGGTTACCCTTGTTGCTAGAGATAAGGCGGGGAATATGGCTCCTGCGATGTCACTTGAAAGTGTGGGGAATTTTAGGGTGGATACCCTTCCGCCTTCGATAAGTGGAAGAGCCTATGCTACCATTCCCCTTGAAGCATCGATCGTTGTAACCGATGGCGAGACGATCTCAAGTATTAACGCAATTCAGTTTGATATTTCGCTTCCTAAAATAAGTTGGAGTGATCCAGGGGCTAATCCAAGTGGAATTTATCGTCTTCAGTATTATTTTGGGACCGAGGCCAATAAAGATAAGGGGCTCGATATTCCCTTGGATCAAACGACGATTGTTCCTTTGGTTGTTTTCCCCGATCAAGCAGAGACAACCTACTATTTAAAGCTCCGAGTACAAGATAATGCGGGCAATTGGTCGCCGATGACTACGGTGCACTCCTTTAGATATGATTCTTATGTTCGACCCATTGAAGCCATGCATGATAGGACAATGGAGATAGAAAATGGTCGCTATACCTCCTCTCGCAACCATCTGTTTACATGGGATGGGGTTCGAGACAATAATCCTGTTAATGCGTATGTCCTTCGGTTCTTTAGCTCAACGGAGAATAATTTGCATCTGGGTATGCTAGGAGAACCCTATCTCAATGTTACGATGAATGTGCTGACCTCGGATGGCGCTGTCGTTACGGATTCAGGGAATTACTATAGTCAGTTTACTCGATCGAGTGGTGACAACCCCTCCTATAGTGCGGTCGTTAGTTTTGATGAAACGTTCTCTAGTCGCGATTATCAAGCGCTAGTCTACGCGATCGATCAAAATGGGGTGTGGTCAAAGCCAGGTCGATCAAATGTCTTATTCTGGCTTGACTTGGCAACACCCAATAAGCTGATTACGGTTAATGTCATCTCCCAGAACACGGAGATCTATCCGACATCCTCTTTTACTACACCCAAGTGGGCGTGGTCGAGGGTGGACGATAATGGGGGTAGTGGTATCGACCTCTTTAGCGTTACGCTTTCTGTGTATCCGGCTGGGCTTGGTCAAAAGGTCATTTCGTATAATCGAGCGATCCCTTCGTCAAATTTTTCCTGGCAACCCGTCCAGTTTGCTTCGGATAATGTCTATGCCTTATATATTTCTGCGATTGATCGAGCTAAGAATAAATCTGATGAGGCGATTAGTAAGCTCTTAGTATTGGATCGACGTGCGCCCTCGATCAATATCATGCTTCGGGATGATTATAGTGCTTATCATGCCGTGCGAACGTATGGCAACAATGACTACGCATTGATTAAAGGCAACTTGGCGGGATTCTCACTTTTCATGAAGGATACATCTCTTACACAGACGGGTAATGTCGGGTCGGGGATTCGAGATCTCAAACTAAGTCTTTATGAATGGGCTAGTCCGGGAAAATTAGCCGACAATGCTTGGATAACCGTTAATAATATCGTTCCAACTTACTCCTTAGCTGGTATTATCGCTACGTTTGATACGACATTGACCCAAAGTATCGATCCGCTTTATGGATCAACCCAAAATGCTATTCACACAACGGAGCTTTCTACGCTATCTCGTTTTGCCTTTATCAGTGATGAACTGGTGGTCAGCGACAGTTTTCTGGTTTCGAATAATCTGGTTGACTCTCTTCAAGTCTCGACAAGAAACCTGTTGTTGGTTCGAGTGAGTCAGAACACAACGGGATTCTATCGGTTAAAGGCCACTCTGTCAGATTGGGCTGATAATATAACATCTAAAAACTATTATTTTTATATCGATCAAGATGCCCCCCAGATCGATGCGAACTTTTCGG
Organism: uncultured Candidatus Marinamargulisbacteria bacterium; assembly: GCA_903910705.1. Lineage (GTDB taxonomy): Bacteria > Margulisbacteria > Riflemargulisbacteria > GWF2-35-9 > GWF2-35-9 > CAIWAN01. Next base: position 74,135 of record CAIWAN010000052.1, on the reverse strand, counting down.
GTATGGTGGGGCTTGATAGTCGGCCAGAGTTCCTTGGACTTGTTCGGATCAAGACGATCGCGGGTGCATTCGGTGTTACCCCGTATTTTGAGATAGATTATCCAGAGAGTGGTGCTAAAGGAACAGGGTATGCCAGCGAACCTCGGATCTCTCTTTTCCCAAATAACGTGCAAAGATCATATGAAACGATCACGTCAAAAGACCCCTTATCTTTCAATGTTGGAACCATGCTTTTGCCTTACTTTGAATTCGACCCTAATAAATGGGGATATGATTTCTTGACGGTTACGAGCAACTCATTGTTCTATGTTCGAGCATGGGATCAAAAGAGTCATGAGTTAGGGTTTTATCAAGGTACAAATCTAGGGAATAGTCGGTTTTCTTATGCTTGGAGTGCTCGAAGCAATAGTATGATCCCGTCATCCGACCCTCGGGGTATGAGTCGATATGTTTCATTCAATAATGCGATCTCCGTTTCACAAGTCGATCAACTTCAGGTTGCCAGTTATGATTTTTATGATGACACCAATGCTCGAAACAATGACTTTCAGTTAATTCGAGTGAGTTCTCAAGACTTCGATGCCACCCTTTCTAGCAACTATTATTCTGTTAGAAAGTTGGGACGCATTAACCTTGATACGGTTCAAGATAAGGGTGTAATAGGTCTCGGGGTTGTGGATCTTGCCAATAATGAATCTAGGATCACGTTTGACCATGTCCATCTTTCCAAACCCGTTTCTCTTGAAGTACCACCAGTAGTCGAGGTGATCTATTCAAACGGAAACTACTCCTATAATTCCATTCGAAAGCCGGCTGCCTATACTGATTGGGGCGACTATGAAACGAAGCCCACCCTATCCGAGGGAGTATTTTATATGAATTCGGGGAACATTAACTTATCTATTAATGTTGTGGTTTCGTCGGATCCCTATAGTCTGCGAAACTACAATCAATCCCCCTTCTTTTTTGCAGAACGAACCCTGACAGTGAACCCGTATGCGGGGAAATGGGGGAGGGACACCTCGTGGGCAACAAGTAATTCGACGATCAACTATGTTTATGAGGGTGCTTTTAGTATGAAGAGTTATGATGCTTCCAATGCAAACTGGTATGATCCAAATCAGCCCCGAACCATCTTAACGCGTAACGGATCTTCTGCAATGTTGGTCTACATCCCCAATAGAGCTGCCGATTCAGTTGTTACATTCGCTATCCCTTATTATCTGGACACGGATGCGCCGACGATAACGTTTAATCATGAGAGCCTCTATAAATTCCCCTCGTCAAATATTGCCAACTCCTATTTGGGCGCGACTACCTTGAGCCTGAATAGGCTGATCGTTACACCGGGGTTGACGTTTGCGAACACCTTGTCGGTGGTGATATCGCCAGACTATCTCTTTTCCAAGATAGTAATGCCCTTAGCTTCATCAATAAAGGATGTTCTGTTCGTAAATAATCTGGAGATTGTTTCCTCTGGTAGATGGATAACGTCGGCTGATGTTGAATTATCTGATACCAAGAATGGTGTCACGGGAACGGGGTTCTTTGATAATCCTTTTATGATCAGACTCTATCAAAATGGGAGTGCAAAGACCGGTTGGGCTCCTGCCTTTTATTCGATCACATCGGATCTTGTCGAAGGGTTAAATCTCGTTGACTTTATTTGGCAAGATAAGGCAGGAAATTATTCAGGAACAAGAAACCTCGCGATCATTTATGATAAGACATCGCCTGTTTTTGTTACCGCAACGATTATTGACCATCGTTATCCGAATACGAGTAACGATGTAAGAGCGCTTTTTGAAATGCCCTATCTCTCTGTTCTTGATAATGCACCGATATATCCGTCAGATCCTAACAATAAGGAGAGATTATTTAATATTGATGGTTATCAGGGGTTGCGGATCTATTTTAATGTTGAGGAGAATCTTGCGAATGAGGGACGGATCAATGCTGGGATTGAGAGGGTTTCGGTTGTAGAGATAAGTGTGTCTCGAAATGGCCAATCAGGCTATATCCCTTCGATGAGCGTTGTTATCCCATCGAATCGATTCAACACGATTGTCAGCAACACCTATGGGATATTTGATGCAACGACGACCAGTTATCAAATAAACGCTCGGAATCCATCCCCCGCGACGTTTAAATATTGTTTTTTCATTAGCCCCGATGCCATCATCACTAAGAATGGAATGATGGGAACGGGAACAACCAGCGATTTAAACTTAGGGACAACCTATGACTTTCAGATAGATGTATTGGATTATGCAGGGAATCGCAGTAGCGTTGCACTTCCTAATTCGCTTTTTATTGCAAATTATTTGCCGCAATATCCTTCGATCTTAACGATTCTTCCAAACAACTCGATTAATACGGCAAATTGGCTTCTTTTCGCTTTTTCAGATCATGGAGCTACTCTTAATATCTCAGAAATGTATACGCCCTTCCAACTTGATGTGGCTGCTACTACTAAAAATAGAATTTATAATGTGGGAACCGTTAACTTTGATTTAGCTGTAACAACCAGTGAAATGCCTGGAGGAACGTATGGATTGGTGTGGACCCGCGGGCCGACTAATCCCCCATCGTATTCATCAAAGGATTTTTATGTTTACAATACTTATGATGATCTAAAAACGTCTTTCAATGTGGAGACTTCTGAGTATTACGCCTTTGCGACCCTTTCTTTTAACTTTTTAAATGTGGTTCCTGGGTCTGGCAAATATGGCTTAAATGTAAGTAGAAATCGTTATACTACCTTAAATGCGTCTAGTGCACTCTTGTCCTCATCCTCGATTAGGATAAGTGTTTTTGCCTCTCCCATGTCTCCACAAGGGGGAGGTTTTATGCCGGCTAGCGATTTCTGGGTGACGTTGACGATCGATGTTACGCCACCGGTTGTTCCTGACGGCTTAGGGATGTTTAATTTTTCAACACTCAATCCTAATCAGGGTCTTACCCTTATTGATGGCACCCCCATCGGACAAAGCCCGATAGTCAACACTAATAATTATTTTATCGTATCGGTTAATGATTACACCGAGGCCCAACAAGTGGTTTATTTTAATGGATCTTCAACTCATATAGATTATGCCATGGGAGCACTGGTTGATCTGCAAAGTGGAATGCCGACGGGCAATGAGTATTTGCGGCAAAAGTTCTATTTCACGCCATTCTCGACAGGGACAGCCTTTACCTATCAGTTGCTCAGCAATAATTGCTTTGCGTATTCAGAAAGTGATCCAACAATAAGTTTAGGACTAAATACTCCAGATCCTGCAGGGCTCTACCGGTTAGATCTTTATTACTCAAACCGCGCGGGGCTGGTTACACGATCCTCGATCGCCATGATCGTTGATACAACAAAACCTGCGATCTTATCATTTAATATGGTTGGATCTGTAGTGAATGCGTCGGGTTATCCATCTCTATTGCCCCATTTTTTCAATTCAAATAATCCAGAAATTGCTTTAAATTGGGTCGCGTCTGATAATTTAGTGGGTTCAACTAATGCTTGGCTAACCGGTCATAGTAAGACTGGGATCTGGTATTATGAGTTGGCCTATCAGAATTTACTCAAGGGGAACACCGGCTTTATTTTTAGTTCAAGAAACGTTGTCCCAACCGATAGTTCTCATCTGCTGCCCCAATTTGTTTTGACCGACTCTACAAAAGTATCTGTGAATTGGTCTTATTGGGTCAATGTTATGGGGGCCGGCCCGATTAGTCTGACGCTGAATGCGGTTGATTATGCTCAAAATATAGCGCAACGATCGATGATTATTTTTATTGATACAGGGAATGTGTTACAGGATCAGATTGCGACGATGTCGGCGGCTATTGATGATTTTGACAATCAAGGTGATGGACAGACCCCATTCGGTGTGTCCAAAAAGTCAGGTTACTTCGATCAAACAACGATCAATTTCTTTGTGAAGTTGAATACCGATGCGTATGATCTAACTCAATTAAGTTCAGGGTATCCGCCTTATCTCAATCTGCCTATTGAGGTTTTTGTTGTGACAAAGAATGGACTGCTTGGTCATGTTGCAACCGGCAATGTTTTCAGTTCTTTCTTGCCTTTGCCGACGATTTTGTCGACGTCAAACTTATCAGAGGTGAGTATTTCAATCACCGCTGACCTTAGAGAATATTTTGGGGCGAACCTCTATGAGGGAGCTGGCACACTCAACGTAAAACTGGTTGATGGGGCTGGCAATATTTCGCCCCTCTCCTTGGTGTCGATCAATTTCGTTCTTGATACAACGCCTCCTGTCGGTGTTTTTAATTATAATACGGGTGCGTCGAATTATTTCAGCGTTGGTGATGGAGTCGATCTTGCGACTACAATGGCTTTCACCTCTAGCCCCAATAGTGCTTTGCAACTTTTGGCCGATTACCCTTTTGATGATTCAGGATTTAATTCGTCTCGATATCAGTTCGTTGTAAATAGACAGACGTTTAGTCAACAGCCTGCGGGTTCAAAGACTTCGACGTGGAAATCGGGTTCCGAAATTGATCTTCAAAACTTTCAAGAGATGGACGATTTCATAACAGTCAATTATCTCTATCAGATTCTTAGTAAGGTTAGAAATAATACGGGCGTGGTTGCTTTTTCAACAAAGAATGTCGTCATTGATGTCCAGAGCCCCACGATCAACACTATTTGGCTTACTCAATCGGTGGGTGTTGAAGCCAAGTATAAATCGTCGAGTGGAAATTTCTCGTCAGCCGTTCCTTTGACTCTAAACTGGAGTATTTCAGAAAATGTTTATGAAGAAAGTCAGGGAGCCCTTTTTAACAATGCACAGCATTGGGGCATAAAGAACTATTCGATTGATGTGATCAGGAAAACAACCCTAACCCATTTGAATAACTTGGGTGGAAATGCTCATGAAATATCCATTACCAAAGGGATCGTTATGGATGTTATTAAGCAAGGACAGGCATATTTTAGACTTACCGCCATCGATTTTTCTGGCAATCAAGTGTCTCGTAATCTTGGCCCCATATACTTTGATTGGGAAAATACGATAAATGAACAAGTAAAAGATATCGAGGCGGTTTCGGATAATGTTGATAATAGTTTTCCCTCGGACGGGTTGACCCCTTGGATAGCAAGTGGAGTGGCTGGATATTTTGATCAAACATCAATTAATCTTGTCGTTCATCTATCGCCGACGGCTAATGATGCTACACAGCTAAGGCTGCTTGACGGTGAGCCGGTTGAAGTTTGGGTGGTTACGACGGGATCTCCCGTGATGGTATCCTCAATCAACGTTAAAGCGAAAGCTGAAGGAATGCCGTCCATTGATGCGCTCTTTAACTTGGGTAATGTTACTGTCAATATCACTGCCGATCTTCGTGAATATATCAATGAAAACGGTTATCAAGGGCGTGTTCAGTATTTTGTAAAATTTATTGATGGTGCAGGCAATGTCTCGGATGATTCTCTCGCGTTAACAGGTTTTGTCACGGTTGATGTGACGGCTCCAGAAGGAAATTGGAGCTATGGAGTCGGATATGACTATATTCCAACGATCAACAATCAATTTGGTGTGAGCCTAAATTGGGCATTTACAAAGTCAACGCAGGCTCTTTGGGTGTCAACATCTTATCTTGATGGTCAAAGTGGGATGCCATCAAAATCGGTTGTCTATTCCATAACATCCTATAACATTTTGGATCGATCCTTGAGTACAAACTATTTTTCTCCAACCGTGTCCATTGGAGCCTATAATCTAATTAGCACAAACGTCCTAACCCCGAATCACCTTTATAAAATCCAGCCTCGAATTACAAATATGGCAGGTATCGTTGCGTTGCCAGCTCGACGATATATTGTTGTCGATGTAACGGCGCCAAGCATTTCTACCTTTTCCTTGCAAACAGGTCAAAACTATGGCAAATACCCCCCCTCAAGTCCTCAATTTCTTCAGAATAATGATGTAACGATCAATTGGCAGGCAATGGATGATGTTTTTGTAAATTGGAGCGAGGCTTTTTTGGATCAAAATCGACGGGGCATTATGAATTACTCGCTTTCATACAATAAGCCAAAAGAAAATGGCTCCTACGCTGTCATTACTTCGTCGATATTTCCTGTTTCTGCGAATAATTTCACCATAACGACGGGTTATTTGATCAATGTACTCAAAGAGGGTAGCGTAAAATTTAGACTCCAAATCCAAGATTTCGCGGGGAATGTTTTGACACAAGATATTGGCCCGTACTATCTTGATCTAAACAATACGCTTAATTCGCAGATCCAAATGATTGAGGTCGTGACGGATGATGTTGATAACGGTCAAGATGGGTTGTCACCTTTTGAAGCGAGCAGACGAAGTGGTTATTTTGATCAGAATACGGTCAATTTTACGATTAAAATGCTTTCTTCTGCGAATGATTTCACTCAGTTTAGTAAGTTGAATAGTGAGTTTGTCCCGCTAGAACTCTATATCTCGACATCAAATGCGGGATGGGTTTTAATGATCCAAACAGAAAACTATTTTGTTACAACTGATGTTGTAGCAAATATTGATGATGATCCCAATCTACCAACCGCAAGCTTGTCTGTTACTGTTGATCTTTCAAGCTATTTAGAGTCGTCAGGTTATAACGGCCCCATGACGATCCTTGCAAAAATTATTGATGGAGCGGGGAACCTTTCGTCAACGGCTGACCTCTTTCCTGTCAGGATCACGGTTGATACGTCACCACCAACAGGGAGCGTTGATTTCTCGAATGGATTTAGCTACATCGGAAGTGATTTAAACTTTGCCGCATCGGGGGTATCAAAAAATACAGCCTTTGTTTCAGATATTTCAACGTTAAATATCTCGATCAATTATCAAGATAGTGAGAGCGGCCTTGCTGTTTCTGGGAATAAGCTAAATGTTTCAAAATATACTTATACCCGAGCGTATGTTGCTAGCATTAATGGGACATGGATCGAGAAGCCAACCCAAAACCTTAAGGATATGGGTATTATTACAACGAATTACTGTTTTGATGTGGTAGGGTTCGCCTCCAATAAGACCGGTATTGTTGCCTCATCACCAACGCTACATATTGTTGTTGATACAATGCCTCCCCTTGTAACGAGTTTTGATCGTCGAGGTGATTTGAATGTCAATGTAGGAAGCTATCAGTCGTCGAGTACAAATTTTGCGTCGGTTCAGACTCTGAACTTTTATTGGGAAGCATCTGATAATGTCTATTCATCGTTTAGCTTAGATGGATTTAACTCAAAACCCCATCAAGGTATTCAAAAGTATATTTTTGAGTTCAAGACAATGGAGAATCCTGTTTGGCAGGCACTCGATATTCCTATTGTTCCCATGCAATCGAATATTTTTGTTATTCCGCTTAGTGTTTCGCAAGAGAATTTTAGTAACCAAGTTGTTTGGTTTAGATTGAAAACATTTGATTTTGCCAACAACGCTTCGATCAAAGATTATTCCCCTGTTATCTTTGATCCAATCTGCAATCTTCAGAATCAGATTGCTCACTTTATTGCTGAAGACAGAACCTCAACTGACGCTGATGCTGGGACCCCGTTCACTGTGGGTGGGCAAGGATATTTTGATGATAGGTCTAAAGTATCAATGTCGATCGTTTTGTCTTCAAATGCAGCAGATACAACCCAACTCAGTACCCTATTAAGTCCAAATTGTCCGATTGAGATTAATGTTCAATATTATAGTGGAAGTGTCGTTAACAACTATTCGTTTAGATCTTACATCGCTTCCTATGATCGACAATCGTTGCCAGCACTTCTTTCGTCCAACAATTTGGCGAATATTTCAATAAATATTATCGCGACTTTTTCGGATATCATTAATGAGGATTTTCAAGGACAATTAAAGTTATCATTTAAATTTATCGATGGTGCGGGAAATCTCTCCGGTGCTTCAGATCCCTTTGCCATAACGATTGACTACACACCACCAACGGGGCAATTGGTGTTAGACCAAAAATATTATGCTTATATCGGAGATAATATTGCGTTTACGAGTCAAAATCATTTTGTGGTTAGCAGTAGTTTCTCTGATGCACACTCCTTGCTCCCATTAGATGCGTATAAGTGGAGTATTCAAGAACGTCCATTAAACCTTGATACAAGTATAATCAAGTCTTCGACGAATATTTGGTCGGATCGTTCTTCGGTTGATATCATCGAATTATTCTCTGAAATAGTCACACGCGATAGAATTTATGATGTTTCACAAAAAGTTCGAAATAATGTGGCCAGAGCAGAGACAAGCACCCTGCGCGTTGTGTATGATCAAATTCTGCCAACCATTAATGAATTGAATTTGAGTAATGCAACAGGTGGAGTAGCGGGGTATGCCCCTAGCGACCTTCAATACTATTCAAAACAACCACTGTCTATTTCATGGTCCGCAGAGGATAACGCCTATGTCGAGAACCAAGGAGATCTATTCGGAGATAACGCCGACAATTCTGAACACCATTATGGAATTTATTTTAATAATCTATATTTTATTAAGGGTGGGAGTATTCGGCATATTATTTCGAATAATATTTCCGGGTATCGCCGTGAGATTATGGTGACAGAAGGGTATATTGAGAATGTAATCGGTCAAGGGATTGTGACAATAGGCATTCAAGTCGTTGATTTTGCAGGCAATTCGTCCCTCTTCGAACGACAAGTTCGCTTCGACTGGACAAATACGATTAATGAAGCCATTGCGTCCATTGAGCCGACCGAGGATCATTCAAATTCGATAGGTGAAGGGCATGATAATTTTAGCCCCTTTGATGTAACAGGTCTTCCAGGAATTTATGATCAACCCACGGTGGATTTCAAGATTTTATTTAATCCTGCAGCCTATGATACGACAGGATTAAACACGGGTGTCTTCACAAATTTACCCTTCGAAATGCGGATTAGTTATAATCAACGGATCGAAACGTTAAATTCGCTCCTTAATACAACACGAATCAATGATGTGAATAGTGAAACGAGCAATATTGGACTTGCGGAGTTCAACGTCAATGCCGACTTAGAGCCCTATGTGGGGATCGATAACTATCAGGGCCTGATCGATGTAAATTTCTTTGTTGTGGACGGTGCCGGCAATATGAGTGCTTTTAATGCTCAGACCACGCGGATCACAGTTGATTTTACCCCCCCCACGGCGCCTGTTCAGGCAGGATTTATGTTGACCGAAAATGTGGGTTACTCCCATTCTGATGTCTTGGGGCAGTACCGAAATATTGTGTTTACCCATACATCAAAAGATTTTGTCATCAGAATGATGCTGTTTGCTGATGCCCATTCAGGGTTGCCGGAATTCCCATACTCTGTGGGTATTCTGGGTTCGGATTTCAATGGTGATTCTCTGGGAGACTTGAAATATTCACAATGGCTATCAACCAATATGATCACGGGCGAGCAGATTAATAACTTTTATCAACTATCATCTGGTAATTATGAATTGACCTGCTTTGTTCGAAATCAAGCTGGCATCATGACATCCAATATTGATCGACTGGTCATTGATTTCTCGCCTCCTGTCATCGTTTCTTTAAATCGCGAAGTCAATCGTGATGTAGGTAACGATGGTTTTGCTCCAGAAGAAAATTTCATGTATAACAAACAGTCATTGATGCTGTCTTGGAATTGTTGGGACAACTTGGATGTGAATCACTTAAATGTAGTGACCGATAATGGAATATGGTACTACACCTTGTCATGGACATCGACGGGTGTGACCGGAGGATATACAACCTCCGGAGATCTTTTGACAAAGGCTGATCGTTGGCAAGCCGATGCGTTCATCGTCTCAATCGATGTTGTGAGTAATAGCATAAAAGAAGGCGATACAACGTTTACTTTTGGCGCGGTTGATTATGCGGGGAACGTCACAACAACAAGCCTCTTTGTCATATTTGACTGGTCAAATAGCGCCGCTGGGAGTTCAAATAGCCAACTTCTTCCCGATAATACAGACAATTCTCCTTCTTCCGATGGCGTAGTGCCTGAATTGGGGTATACCGATCAACCGACCCTTTCTATTGTATTAAAGTTGAATAATGTTTCAGAGTTGACGGATCTATCAACAAAAAACATGAAGATAATGATTTCAACACAAAACGGTTATTCGGTTCTTATGACGAATAATGCGTATCAATATATTATTGGTCTTGGGGCATCCGAGAAATCATATATTGTTACGATCAATCTTGACTTGACACTCTATATGATGGGTGGGGGTGGGGCCTTTACGCTTCAAGCCTCTCTATTAGATAGGGCGGGTAATTTGCCAGAAGGGGAAACACCCTTTACGTTTAATGTCGTTGTCGATATGACTCCACCCACCTTATTGGAAGGGGGGATCTTTAATGTGACGCTTATGCCTGATGGGGATAGTGCCGCGGATGGGTTTGCACCTGAATTTGGGTGTTATGATAGTCAGTGGCCCTCGGTCAATGTCTCGATGAATAGCAATATCACCTCTAATGGCTACGCACCGTTGGCTCAAGAACTCTATATTCGTGTGTACAACGGTTATGACCAACTTGTTGCTAGTGCCCAAACGATAGCCCTTTTAGATAGCCAAAATGTCTCTAACCTTATCAATGTCGTTATGGGGAACGCATCACTATCAACCGTGATGCTCAGAGATTCAGGGGTTGCAACCATGTCAGTAGAGGATAAATACTCCTACGAATTTTCACTTCGAGATCGAGCGGGGCATCTTCTTGCACAACGGATCAGTATAAATTATGACGATACCCCCATCCAGTTAAAAGATGTAGGATTCTTCCAAACAGTTAAAGCCAAACCTGACTTGGACAGCCATGTGGATGGTCTGGATCCCTATCCTGGGTATTTTGATAGTTTGACAGCATCTATTGATCTTAAGTTTGTTCTTGATTCGTGGGGGGATGGGCATTATGGAACCTCGTATGATGCCCAGTATTCAGATGGAGAATCGACGCCTAAGCATGGTTCTGGATTAAGAACGCGTCCACTATTTATCCGTTATGATGGCTTTGATGTCAGCTCTACACCCGATGTTTATCTAAATGCTCGCTACCCAGGGAACCAACAGGGCGCAGATATTCAAGGTGTGGCTAACGACGGCGTGGTTAATGATATTGCCATTCCGTTACAGGAGGGTTCAGGGAAAGTTGTTGTTGTGTTGGTTGATCGGGCAGGGAACGTTACCCAAATTGATGATTCATTAAAATTAACGATCGATACACAGACTCCTCAGTTGCCACTTTCCTTTTCGTTGATCGATACTCGGGATATTAGCGGAGCGGGTATCCTCCCCGAACTTGGTTTCTTTAATCATCGAGATATTTCGTTTAACTTGACAAGCGTTCCAGATAACGACGTTGGCTCTTCAAGGTTGCGGCTCAATCGATACTTGTTGGCCGTGACCTCCGCGAATGCCAGTAGTACTTCGTTAAAGTGGGATTCAGTAACCTCTTACGACACTCATTCAACGATCCCAGAGGAATTAGATAAACTCTATAAAGGATGGGGAAATAAAGATGCCATGTTTAATGGGGTTGTTTTTCCCACGGGAGATATTCTCGTTTGGGTTGGCGTAGCTGATAATGCAGGAAATGTCCGGCTTGTTTCTCAGTCAATAGTCGTTGACATTGAGCCACCCTCCATAAACACATGGTCTGTTGATTTGTTCCTTGATGAAGATAGCCAAGGAGATGGCGTTCCTCCTTACTATGGTTATTTTGATAATTCTGCCGTAAGTCTTAATGTGATTACACTAAATTATGGAGAGTCCAATAAACGGATTAAAGATCTTTTTGTTGCGGTGGATAATTCGCAAATAACTAACCCAACTGGACAGGTCGAGTTAGTGTTCAGTAGCATTAATGTTTTAGAAGGTGCTCATCATTTAACGGTATTTGTGTCAGATAGAGCAGGGAATGTGGTCACCCGAAGTATTCGCGTAACGGTGGATACAATGGCTCCGAATGGGGCAATCGAAATCGTGCTTGCAGAGGCAAAGGATAGCCAAGGGGATGGTATCGGACCCGTAAAAGGGTATCTTGATACGGCTAATATTAGTTTTATCATTTCAGAAAACCTAACGGATGAAAGTGGGTTTATATTAAACAGATATTTTGTTCGCTCAAATCTGCTGGGGACAGATCACTATAAGAACTTTACCTATAAGGACAAAAATGGTGTAAGTTTGAATATTCTTGACGAGATAAAGGGGGCTCAGCCGTTTGGACAATCGACTCGAAATATTGTCAATTTTATTCCTACAGCTAATGACTATAGTCCGATCATTGTTTATGGTGCGGTAGCCGATAAGGCGGGAAATGTTTGTTCGACGAGCATTACCCTTTCTATTGATACAACGCCTCCCTCAGGGAATATCAACTTTTTACTTATTCCAGACATTGATAGTCACGGGGATGGTGTGGATCCGCTTATTGGGTACTATGATAATCTGACCATTAATGTTCACGTTTCTGCAAACGTCAACGATAATATTGGACTTAGGAATAATCGGTACTTTATCAAAACAGATCCAACGGGTAGTCTGCCTTCGTATATTTCATTTAATTATTTTGAATATTTTCAAGAAAATGCGGACCCGGCTGTTCTGGTTAAGGCTGGCTCAATAACCAACAATTTTTATGGTGTTTCCTTCAATCATTCGGGTGTCTATACGATGAAGGTGGCGGTTGCCGATCTTGCAGGAAATATTACCGAGAGTGCTTTGGTTGTAACCATTGATACGGATCCACCCGAGGGTCAGTTGCAACTTTTCTTTGACCCCAACCTCATTAATCCAGGAGCTGGGGCAGACTATGGGTGGTACAATACTTCGACCATTAATTTTCATGTAAATGCAAGTTCATTAATGGATTCGTATGGGATACGAGACAATTACTTCCGATCTAGGGTGGTAACGGAAGGGACCACGATGGTGATGTGGCCCTATTCTTCTTCAAGTAACGCGTTTAGAAATGTTTGGGTTCCTGAGGATTCCTCTTTAACGAATAATGCGGCTATTTTTGTAGCGGTTGCTGATAATGCAGGCAACATCTACGCATCCTCTCAAAAGGTTCATATTGACCTAACCCCCCCCTCCCTTTTTCCAAAATTTGGAATAAAACCTGACACCAAGAATCGATCAGATCAGATGACCCCCGAGGAGGGTTGGTATAACGATGATACGATCGATCTGGCTTGGGATTCACCGACAGACAATCTCATGTTGAAGTCCCAACCCTTTCAAGTGCGAATGAGTGGAATGGCTTGGGGCTTGTCAACGAATGCAACATTCCTTGATGATTTTAAAGTGAATGCAACGGAGCAAACCCTAAACATTGAGATCATGGTTTCCGATCGAGCTGGAAATGTTTCGACGGCAAGTCGTCAACTATTGATGGACATTGCCCCGCCGAGTACGTTCAATGTGACTCTATCGATCCAGCATCTTGTTGATGCTGATGGTCAGTTGTTCGAAGATCCTGCATGGACGAACATTCCGTTTGTGACGGTTAATGTTTCAGAGCCGGTTGATACCCAGAGCGGCTTACGTATTTATCCGCTTCAGATCAAGTCTGAACTACTGCCCTATGGCTCTTTTCTCTCTCTGAACGAAAAGACAAAAATAGAACTTCAGTCAAAATATCACAATCAGAGTGACCGAGAACCCTCCTATCTTTGGGTTCGGGTCGTGGACAAAGCGGGGAATATTAGCGAGCAACTCGCTTCAGTTAATATCGATACGACCCCGCCCAACCTGTATACCTTAAGTGTATTGCCCGATACGGAAGGGAATGATCCTGCATCCTCTCCAGAGGACGGCTGGTATAATGATACAACCTTGCAGGTCGAATGGTCTTCGCTTAGCGATATTGGCGAGTTAAACGTATCAACGAGTCGTTTTATACGCCCCACTCGTATAAGCCAGAATTGGTGGGTGACGATCGATCAAGGATTGAGTAATCTCTCCTTGACTAACCTAAATGTGAGTGATGATTCTTTAGCAAACACCCTTATATTGAAAGTCGTGGATAGAGCCGGCAATAGTTTAAAAGTCGAGTCCAATGGTTTCCAGATCGATACGGTTCCTCCAACGGTTTCGAAATTAACCCTGATGCCAGACTATACGGATATAGGCGGACGGCTTGCGGATGGGTGGTATGATAGCCAGCTTGTTAATTGGCAATGGCAAGCGAGCGATAGGGCGGGGCTTTCGTCGATGCCGTATCGATACCATAATCTAAGTGAACCCCATTCAAGTTGGAGTATTTGGAATCGTCAAACAGGAACGCAGATCATAACCACGTGGGGGATTCCCGAGTATTTTGAGCTTGAAGTTCGTGATCACGCAGGGAACACGGCTAATCTGATCGGGACGGTAAATGTATCGAATCTGATCGTTACAAATGATTCCTATTGGATAAATGGGGTCATTCCTGAGGAGGGTGTCACTCGGTCCGCTATTGGGGGTAAAGCTCCCGAACTAGGGTGTTTTAATGTACCGACACTGACCTTAGTTATTACGACGAACTACCTGCCGATTCTATCTGCGCAGCAGCTAACCCAAGACTTGCTTTATTATGCCTATGACGCGCGCTACGCTGGAGACGTTTTTTTGAGTGTGAATAATACCTTTAGTCTTTCATTAAATAGTAGCGAACGGGACGGATTGACGCTTGTTTATGGGATTCGGCTTAAGAACGGAACCCTGATCGAGAATAAACGGCAGATTGTTATTGACCTAAATCCACCCACAATGTTGGCGGCGCAATTAGGGGCTCTCATTGACCATGGTGGAGATGGTATCGCACCGGATGCAGGTTGGTCGGATATAAATACATTGGATATAAAGATTGCCCTACCGGATGATCAAGGTGGATTAAGAAATGCTCCCTATCGTTACCGAAGTCTCAGTCCAAATATCAGTCAGTGGTCCGAGATCTTTAATTCGACGGACATTTTCTGTGTAGCGTTTCCCGATGGACAATACGTCTATGAAATCGAGGCCGCTGATCGTGCAGGGAATTGTTCAATGACTCGGGTAACTGTGAATGTTGATACAACACCCCCATCGGCCAATGGTTTGCAACTGATAATTTCGGCTGATTTAGATAGTCGTGGCGATGGTATTGATCCGGAAAGTGGTTGGTATGATAGTCCGATCATTTTTGGACAAATATCTTGGAACATACTTACTGAAACAAACACTCGTGATGCCTATTTATATGTTCAGGGAAATCGAAATGATCAATTCAATGTTTTTGGTTCATCTGAGTTTAGTGTTGAGTTAACGCCGGCAGGCGTACATCCAATAAATATTTATGCCCTTATTGTGGATAAAGCTGGAAATAGTCTTAAGACGGTGACCAAAGTTTATGTGGATACAGAACCTCCCGTTAATAGCTATATCTCGGTCAAACCCATGGTTCCAAAAAACACCTACTTTAAAGAAGAAAGTGGATATTATTCAAGAGTCACGCTTGATCTGGAATGGGTCGAGCCCATTGGTGGGGGGCTAAGAACAAAACCGTATGAAATACAAAGCAGCCTATTTGATAATTGGAGTCCCAGTCAGAGCACTCCGTTCATTAATGGGTTTAGTGTTTCAGAAGGGGTGCAATCCATTATTGTCAGAGCTATCGATCGGGCTGGCAATGTGGCGACCTTTTCAACTCAAATTACAGTGGACACGACCCCGCCCATATTGGGAGATTTATTCCTAGAGCAAGACGAGACTGATCTTTCGGATGGTTTCGCCCCCTTACCAGGGTTTGATGATGATGGCATGATCACGGTTACCTATAATGGAGCCTTTGATAATATTGCCCTGAAATCTGTTCCGTATTTCTTCAGGGTTGATCAGCCCTCTCTCACGAGCCGATCCGTGGTGTTGACCTCAAATCAAATGATCATTACGCCCACCTTTTTGGTGGATGCTATCCATCGGGTCACGCTTCTCGCCGTTGATCGAGCGGGCAATTATTCAGAGGCAAGCGTGTCTATCTCTGTATTAAGAGTAGCACCTGTATTTTCAGTATTCATCACACCCAATGAAATTAAAACAGATACAATCCTTACGGTTTTGATCACTGCAAATCAGCCTCTTGGTTGGATGCCTGACTTGAAACTGTCTATGAACTCGGGGTTAGAACCCTATTCTTTTGGGGTTGCTTCATTAGGCAACTATCAATACATTGCAACGCTCGACACCTTGTCTTTTATTGATGGTATCGGGCAGTTGAGATATAAAGTGGTCGGGAAGAGTGGGATGTTAGCCTCTATCCCCATTCAGGGTGATAAGGAAATCCTTGCATATCGATATCTTCCCCAGCCTCCTGATCTGATCATGATCAATCCGCTTAATGGCTCGGCTCTTTATACGGGGACGTCGAATCTTATTCTTTCAAGTCATTATGCTTCACTTCATCCCACATGGGCATGGTTCCTTACAGATAATGCAACCAAACCCCCTTCGGTTGATCCTGCTTGGGTAGCTTGGGCGGGGCAATATGTGCTTCCTGCAATGTCAGAAGGAACCCATTCTGTTTATGCTTGGGTGAAAAATGATCAGGGTATGAGTCTAAGAGCCTCAACGGTAAATATATTTGTGGATACGACTTTACCCAGCGGAAAAGTCCAACAATTATCAGATTTGAATCGGTTTGGGATGAAAATGTTTAGTATCACGACAAATGAAGACCTGTTCGTTCCCCCATCGCTGAGCATTCAATTCCCCGCTCAAGCGACACAGTCGATTCGAATGTCCGTTTCAGGCGGGCCTCGACGATTTATAGCAGAGTTTAATTTCAATGAGGATATGGGCGAGGGATTCGCTACATTGAATCTGCTTATGGAGGATCGGGCTGCGAATATCTCAACCCTTAATCTGGGTGTACAGACAATTTATGTAAAACTCCAATATCCACCCAAACCCGTTATGAAAATCGTTGATCCGGCTGGAGAAGGAGATAATCCGTTGCCCCTTGAAAATACAAACAAGTCAACTCTTAAGATTCTGCTTATTATTTCAAGTGATATGTATTATATAATCGATTCTTCTTCGGCCGATCGTCCAATGGCAGGGGACTCTCGCTGGAAGTTGTGTAGCCCCCCCGTAAAAGACAATCTAAGCGTGCCCTTCGAGGCCAGTGATGTTACATATGATATGATTGGCTATGACGCGGTTCAGGGCTATTTAGTAAAAACCTTTTATGTGTGGCATAAGAGTTTGACTGGATATGTGTCAACAGCGAGTGCGATGCAACGAATAACGATTGATATAACAACGCCCATTATTACATTGGATTATGTCCCATTGAGTACTCAGAATGTGGGTTCAATAAATGTTTCATTGATCATATCCGCTTCAGAGTGGGTATCAATAAGTGATGCGCAGATCAGATCCTATCCTTTTGGCTCAGACGTCATGAGTACCAAAGACATGACGTTCTTGACCAATTCTTCGAGAGTGTTTTCCGCTAACGTTAATGTTAATCCGACCCAAGATCCCTATCTGGATCTAAGGATAACGGATCGAGCGGGTAATATTCTTGATGTTAAACGGGAACTTCAACCTCGATTGTGGGTGATCTCCATGAACGTGTTAACGAGTAATGTCTATCGAGGCCAACGGCAAGTGGATATTGCTGAAATTGTCGTTTCATCGTCTTCTGTAGCATGGATCAAAGGGATAAAGTTGAACAAATATGGTGATCCGATGGGGAAGAGTTTGAAGAATGTTCGATTGCTTATCTCGGAGGATATTGTCAGTGAAGCTGGGTTTGATAATACCCGAATGGAGACCCAGTTTGAGTTTAGAACCCCGAACAGGATTTCTGGCTTGACTCGTATTGTTCTTCAAGTAGACATTGAATCGTCGGCTATGGATCCATTCAGTTTATATATTCCGTCTGGAGGTGTTAGTGTTGGGACTTATGATGTCATGGTTTCGTCGGTGATCCCTGCCACCACTCCCACATTTGATATTTTGGGCGGAGCGAATCAATTGAGTGTTTATGTCAAAGATTCAAGTTGGTCTCAACAATGGGGCAACGTATATCAAGCGGATCAAACCGTCGTCTTAGCTAGAGTGATGATGGAGAGCTACCCCTATTCGACCATGGTACAGGAAATAACGTTTAATGTTTCAGGGAATCTATCAATTACTGAAAACCTTAGCAATTTGAGACTATACAGAGAATCAAACTATGACGACAAACTGTCGCCAAGTGAAGATACGCTGTTAACGTCCATTCCTGCCTACAAAATTGATGGAAAGATCGTTTTTAGACCCCTTCGTTGGATCGTAGGGAATTCGCCACAGACCCTGTATCTCGCTGGAGATATTTCGTTAACGTCGCCCGTAGGGAAAAAGTTCCAACCCTACTTTGATTCTCGGAACGATATTAAATTGGACGTCAATCAAAATGTAAATTCGAACACACTTCCATTACTTCTTCAGCCATCGATCATCAGAGCGTACTTACCCCAGATCACCATTTCAGCTTGGGCGGGTTCGAGCAGTGATGTTTATCAGGGTGATGGGGTAAGCCCTTATGAAGTTTTTAATTTCAAGGTGGATCGCAATGAGGTATCCCTCAATCATCTTGATTTTAATATATCAGCCAATGTGCCCTACGAAACGGTATCTGCACTGACGCTTAATACGTCCGCTCAACCGTTCATCAATACGGTTATGGATCGACAAGATAATAAGATCAGACTCAATTTTGCTTCGCCGATTATGCTGACGCCTATCGATCAGTATTTTTATTTAAATATGAGACTTAAAGACAATTGTTCAACGGGGGATCTTCAGCTAATTCTTGCACCGGATCGATTGTCATTAAATGCAAAGATAATGAATACGGCTAATGTTGAGTTGAGTACCCTAAGAATTGTGGATCTTCGTCAACCCATTATTGAAGATGTTGCCATGAAGTCATTTGTAAATAGATCGGATGCCATTAGTTTAACCTTTGATGTCAAACTCAATAACATAAAGTCCCCCCAATCAAGGATCGTGCGGATCGAGTATGCGATCGATGGTGATCTAGGTGTAACCCATATTAGACCTTGGACAACGATTACCATTGATAATAGTTTGTATTTGCCAGAGGAACACCAATATTTCAGCGGACTTTCGTTAAAACATAATACGAATTATATTTTAAGGTTGCGTGCCTATAGTGAGGATAATTCGCTCGCTTCCTATGTTTCAAGTCAGAAAGATCTTGGGTTCAAAGTTGACCTTACCCCCCCCGTTCTTCCTGGAGGAAGTAAGGTCTTTGTTAATCAACCTCAAATTGTTCAAAATCAAACATTGGTTGCCCAAGCCCTTGTCAATCAGTTCCTGTCTTGGCCAGCTGCTCGAGATGATGAGTCAGGGTTATCTCATTATGAATTGCAGTGGCAAAAAGCAAATAGCGAGAAATGGGATGACTTAGATATGACGCTAACCCAGAATTACTATAAATCGTCCAATATCGACCAATCAAAGCGATATCGATATCGGGTTAGAGCGGTTAATATGGCTGGAAGTGAGACGGCTTGGTTGATGTCGGACTATACGGATGTCGTGAAGCCGAATGAGGTTATCTATAATGCTTCATTTTATCCCAATCCTTTTAAGGCGGATGCTGATGAGGGACAGATTTACTATGAGTTGAATCAAGATACCAATGTGAGTATCAAGATTTATGATGCATTAGGCCATTTTGTTAAGGAGATGGGTTTCGGTGCTGGCCAAGTGGGAGGAGATAGTACTCAGCCCAACATAGTAAAATGGAATGGAACCGATCAATTGAATGAAAAGGTTTCAAAGGGTGGGTATACGATCGTGATTCAAGCTGAAAAAGAAGGGCCACAAAATAAAGTTCGAGTCAAAGCAGGGTTGTTACGATAATCGTTATGCTATAATGAGCGAAAACATGAAAACGAGCCAGTATCATCGGGTTTTGAACATTCCAGAAGGGGCAAGCCCTGAGATAATAAAAAAAGTTGCAAAAGAGCTTCTGAAAAAATATCACCCTGATCTCAATCAAAAACATCGCCAATGGGCAGAGACTCAAACGAAACGAATTCTGGAAGCTTATCAGGTGCTTATTCGCAATCACGAAACGTCGCCCAATGTCATAGCCAATACGATCCGATACAATGAACCCGTTCGGATTCGTGTGCTCGAGAAAAAACAAAGTTTCATGGAGACTATGTTTGACGGTGATGGTGGGATGAACAAAATTTGTATTGATGTACATATGATCGAATGCGTTGTTCCAGCAAGCACGATCAAGTGGATGAAGCCTCAAGTCGCAGGAACTTATTTAGATAACCCCCTTTTTATTATTAATGGGATACTTTCTCTTCATCTAAAGCCAATAGATGGTTCATATAAGGCCCTATTTCTAAAGAAATCGGATCCTTCCTCTCCGCAATTAGCCTATCTATTTAGAGATGGGGGGCGGTTTGTTGAGATAAAAGAAAGAGAGAAGGATTCATTCCCTCTTCAAATATGTGGGCAAGTAGATCTTCCCAGTTTAATGGGAAGTGCATATCTTTCTAGTCAAGAACTAAAAGAAATAGAATCATTGTTTTAACATCTTTGATGCCGTAGTATGATAAACAAGGAATTATGGCAACAATAAGTGTGGGACTAGCAGAAATCAAGTTTTCGAAAACACTGGGGGACCTCATTGTTGTACATGGACTAGGGTCTTGTGTTGGTGTGGCTATTTACGATAAAGTTTCTCGACTTGGGGGCATGGCTCATATTGTTTTGCCCGATAGTAGCATTCAGCGAGACAGTCAAGTGCCAGAACGATTTGCAGATACAGGAGTACCGTTGTTGCTTCATAAATTTAAAGGTCTTGGCGGCAATATGATGACAAGTTTTGTGAAGATTGTGGGTGGGGCGAATATGTTCGCAAAAGCAAATATAACGAGCCTTGATATTGGGAAAAGAAATATTGAAGCGGTGTTGCAAGCGCTTTGGGCATCAGGCATTCGTCCCCTCGCTCAAGATTGTGGGGGAACTAACGGCCGAATATTCTCATTACATATATCGACAGGCCAAGTCTTTTCAAGGCGAATCGGCATGCAGGAGAAGGAGCTATAATGGAAGAAGATCAGTTCGATATTGATTATAACCCTTTCAAAAAAGACGTTAGAGTTCTTTTAGGTATTGATTTAGACCAATATAAGCCTGCGCAGATGAAGCGTCGGATCCGCTCGTTTATTCTAAAATATAAGTGTGAAACATTGGTCGAGTTTGTTTCACGTCTTCGAAGTACCCCGAATGTTCTTCTCGACTTTAAAGATTTCTTGACCATTAATGTGACTGAATTTTTTCGAAATCCTGAAAGATTCCTTGATCTTCAGGTTAATATTTTGCCTAGTCTAATTTCTGAAGCAAGAAAACAAGGACGCCCTCTTCGTATCTGGAGTGCAGGTTGTTCAAACGGCTCTGAGGCTTATACGATGGCTATCATTATGGAAGACTCTTTCCCAGGACAAGACTATTCGATCACGGCAACGGATATTGATGAAACGGTCATGAAACTCGCTAGTGAAGGTGATTTCCGTGAGATAGATATTAAGAACTTATCTCAAGAACTCCTATTAAAGCATTTTGACAAAAATCCGGAGGAGCAACGGTGGAAAATAAAGTCGAGATTAAAGCGAAATGTTAAGTTTCTGCGTAATAATCTTTTGGAAGATCCTTTCACTAAAGGGTTTGACTTGATCCTGTGTCGTAATGTAGTCATTTATTTTACTGAAGAAGCAAAAGATGTTTTGTATAAGAAGTTTTTCGATGCATTGACGGTTGGAGGGGTTCTGTTCATTGGTGGCACCGAAACGATCCTTAATTCAAAGCAAGTAGGGTTTACGCGTCATTCAAATTTGTTTTATTATAAATAGGGAGCTTGAGAATGGTAGACGAAGCAAATAGCGAACTTTTTAATGAATTGGTGTCCAAGTTAGATGACTTGATGCCGTTGCCTACGACTATCAAAAAACTCATTCAGTTAACACGTGATCCAGAATCTGATCTTAAAGAAATTGTTATTTCGCTTGAAAAAGATCAAGCGATGGTGGCGAAAATTCTTAAATTAGCCAATTCGTCTTATTATGGATTTTCAAAGCAGATCAAAACGATTTCACACGCCGTTGTCTGTCTTGGATATAATACGATCAAATATATTGCACTGACCGCTTCTACTCATTCAATGTTCAATAAGGGTGTAATGAGCTATGCCCTTGAAAAGGGAGCACTTTTTAAACATAGTTATTCTGTTGCAATTGGTGCCAGAACCTTAGCCACACAGCTTAAATATCCCAATCCAGATGAAGTTTATGTCATGGGGTTGCTTCACGATGTGGGGAAGGTTGTATTGGATCAATATGCTAAACAAAAGTTTGTTGATGTTATCCGTTTATTTCGGGGGGGCAATATTACGTTCCTGCAGGCTGAAGAAACGGTACTAGGGTTTAATCATGGAGAAATTGGCGCTAAAGTAGCCGAGAAATGGAATCTTTCAGATGATCTTATTCAGTCGATCCGGTTCCATCATGATCCGCAATGTGCACCTGAGGATAATATAACCGTCCATATGGTTCATATTGCCGATATGGTGAGCGAATTATTGGGTATCGGTCTTGGGTATGATGGCCTGAATTATGAGCTACAACCCAAATCAATGGAAAAGCTTTCTCTTAAACCGGCTGATATTGAAACGTTGATGATGAGTGTTATGGATGAGTTTAAGCAGGAGGAGCTACTGGAAGAAGCCGAATGAGTAGCATCCTCTCCCAAGACGAGATCAATGCCCTCCTTATGGGTGTGATGGATGAGCAAGAGCCCGAATCCTCGCCGACGCAATCCAGTCAGGTATCCGAAACAGAATTTATCTCCAAACCGAGACATTTAGAGGCTTTTCAGCACATTGTTAAGTATGACTTTCGACGTCCTAATAAATTCTCAAAAGATCTGCTTCGAATATTGAAAGGTTTCCATGATAATATGGCTCGACTTTTTAGTGGTTCATTGTCGGTTTATTTGCGACAAGACGTCAAAGTGAACCTGCCTTATATCGAACAGCACACTTATCAAGAATATATTGATGACTGTAATGAACGGGCTCGACATTACATCCTTTCTTTTGTGGATGATCAAGCCATTCTAAGTTTTGATATCGAAATTGCGATGCTGATGGTTGAAAAAATTCTGGGGGGGCAGGGTGCTGATGTTTGGACCAATCGGCAAGATCTTACCGATATCGAGTTAATTATTCTTCGAAATATTTTAGATAAGCTTTTTGTTCATCAAAAGGAAAGTTGGGGCGAGGTTATGAAGGATTTACCTCGGATCATTTCTGTTGAGACAAACCCTCGCGTGATTCATCTTGTTCAGCCGAATGATATCGTATTGAAAATGGTTTTCGAGTTGTCTATTGGCGATGTGCTAGGTATTTTTACGTATTGTATCCCCTATATTGCGATTGATCATGTTCTTTCTCAGCTTATTGATAGTCAGTACAGTCGCTCCAAACATCAGTTTATTAAGAAGGAATCCGAGATGAAGGAAAACTTGGCAATAGCTATGGTCGACATCTCTACTGAGCTTGGCAAGGCCGATGTCACCGTTGAAGAGGTTATTCATTTGCAGGTCGGTGATATTGTCACTTTGCGAACTAAGAAAACAGAAGACTTGCTTGTCAAAGTCGGCGGATTAAACAAGTTTGGTGCCGCCTTGGGCGTTTCAGACAAACACTATGCGATAAAGATTAATCAGATCTTTGCAAATTAGTTGATACCCATACTAGATAATAAGATGGTGGGCTTCGATATGTGTTGCTTTTCCTTCGGGAGAGAATTCAACGATCGAAAAGTCCAAGATTCTTTCTGTGTCTGTTTCAGGCGGCGCAAAACGCTCGGGCATTCCCGTTAAAAATCGTGTAATAACAGGGTCTGATGCCATGCCCAGTATACTATTCCGTGCTCCAACCATGCCGACATCGGTAATAAAGGCCGTTTGCTGATCGAGGATACATGCATCTGAGGTTTGAACATGCGTATGTGTGCCAATGACCGCAGATATCCGCCCCGTAAAATAGAGTGCGATCGCTTTCTTTTCTGAGGTTGCCTCAGCATGAACATCCAGAAGAATGATATCGGTATCTGCAAGCTCCGTTTCAAGAATATCTTCTATCGCATCAAAGGGATGATTAATGGGTGGCATAAATACTTGACCGAGCACATTGATCACTCCCAATGTTTGCCCCTTGAGGGTTGTTTTAAAGACGGTGTTGCCTGGAACGCGCGTTGCATAATTGAGGGGACGGATAAGTTCAGCGATCGAGCCCATGTTTTGATGGATCTCTCGGTTATCAAATACGTGATTGCCTGATGTAATGCAGTGAACCCCTGCTTTTAGGTATTCTTCCACGACACGAGTGGTGATCCCTTTTCCATTTGCGGAGTTTTCTCCATTAACAATAATGAGATCAGGCTTGTAGGTGGCTTTCAGGGCGGGAAGTTGCCCCATAAGGGTATCCCGCCCAATTTTGCCAACGACATCCCCAACGAAGAGGACCGTTATCACTTACTTCGCCACATCTTGAACACGAGTCTCACGAATGACGGTTACTTTAATGGTGCCCGGATATTCGAGTTCACTTTCGATCTTTCGAACAATATCGTGCGCCAATTTTGAGGCTAACTTATCATTAATGATATCGGGTTTAACCATCACCCGAACTTCTCGACCCGACTGGATCGCGAAAGCTTTTTCAACGCCTTGGAAAGAAACGGCTAACTGTTCGAGGTTTTCTAGTCGTTTAATGTAGGCTTCAACGGATTCGCGTCGAGCTCCTGGACGAGAGGCCGAAACCGCGTCAGCTGATGCGACCAAAATGGCTTCAATCGTTTGAGGTTTTTGCTCTTCGTGGTGGGCAAGTATCGCGTGGACAACTTCTTCATTTTCGCCATTTTTTTGCGCGAATTCTGCGCCTAAGCTGGCATGGGTTCCTTCGCGTTCGAAGTCGATCGCTTTGCCTAGATCATGGAGTAACCCTGCTCGGCGTGCAAGACGAGGATTAACGCCTAGTTCTTGAGCCATCAATGAAGCGATATGTGCCACTTCGATACTATGACTGAGAACATTTTGGCCATAACTGGTCCGATAGTGAAGTCGACCAAGCAAGTAGATGATCTGTGGACTTAGGTTTTGGACATCAACCTCGATGGCGGTTCGTTCGCCAATATCCATAATGGTTGACTCAAGATCTTTTTTGCATTGTTCGTAGACTTCTTCAATTCGAGTGGGGTGAATTCTTCCATCCTGAACCAGTTTGCTCAGCGTTTGACGAGCAATCTCCCGACGAATAGGATCAAATCCAGAAAGAATAACGGTTTCAGGTGTGTCATCAATAATGAGGTCGATGCCGGTCATGGTTTCAAAGGCACGGATATTGCGACCTTCACGACCAATAAGGCGTCCCTTCATTTCGTCTCCTGGGAGCGCAACGACGGAAGTGGTCAGTTCGACAACATTATCAACCGCACAGCGTTGGATCGCGGTAGCGATGATCTCACGCGCTTTCCGTTGAGCTGTCTTTATCGCCATATCTTCTGTTTCTTTAATGAGCTTAGCTGCCTCGTATTTGACATCGCGTTCGAGATTTTCAAGCAAGAGTTTTTTCCCTTCGTCCTGCGATAGCCCTGCGACGCGTTCTAGAATATCGACCTGCTGTTTGTAAACAAGATCAAGGTCGGCCTGTTGTCGTTCTAATCCTAATTTCTTCTGATTCAGTTCATTGTCTCTCACCTCTAAGTTCGCCTCTCGTTGGTCAAGATGCTCTTCTCGCTGAAGCAAGCGAGTTTCCAAGAGAAGCTGTTTGTCGCGACGTTCTCGCATTTCATCTTCCAGATCATTTCGAAGACGATGAATTTCTTCTTTTCCTTGAATGAGTGCTTCACGACGCATATCGTCTGCGTTTCGTTCAGCGTCTTTTAATATTTTGGCTGCCTTCGATTCTGCATCTTTTTCTTTTCGGCCTACGACAGCATTTTTTAAGCCGATCCAGTAGAGTCCGCCCGCAAAAATAGCGAGGAGTACAATGGTTAATATGAATAAGAACATGTTAGCCCCTTTCGTTTATTCGGTTTTGGCTGGAATGCCGAGAATGGTTCTCAGCTGGGATTCTAGGTTGACTAAAATCTCCGGATTCGTATCCAGATATTGTTGGGCGGCTTCCTTGCCTTGCCCCATTTTCTCTTTTCCAATGCTATACCAGGAACCATATTTCTCGACCAAATTATGTTCCACGGCTAAGTCGAGTATTTCACTCGTTTTCGAGATGCCTTTTCCATAGGTTATCTCGATAAGGACTTCTTTAAAAGGAATGGCCACTTTATTCTTGACCACTTTAATTTTAGTCATGGTACCGACCATGTCCTCACCCTTCTTAATGGTATCTTTCTTGCGGATATCGAGTCGAATCGATGCGTAAAACTTAAGGGCTTTGCCCCCAGTGGTGACTTCGGGACTTCCAAACATAACCCCAACCTTTTCGCGCAGTTGATTGACGAAAATAACGGTTGTTGATGATTTTGAAACGGCCGCTGTTAATTTTCGAAGGGCTTGGGACATGAGTCGAGCCTGAAGCCCCACATGTGAGTCGCCCATTTCTCCTTCAAGTTCGGATTTTGGAACCAGCGCCGCAACAGAGTCAATGACAATGACGGAGATGGCACCACTACGAACCAATGTTTCCGTGATATCGAGGGCCTGTTCGCCGAAATCAGGTTGTGAAAGAAGAAGTTCTTTCGTGTTGACGCCAATCGCTTTGGCATATTGGGGGTCAAGTGCATGTTCGGCATCAATAAACGCACAAATCCCGCCGAGCTTCTGTGCCTCAGCAATGATATGAAGGGTGATGGTCGTTTTTCCTGAACTTTCAGGCCCGAAAATTTCGATGATACGCCCTTTTGGTATGCCACCAATGCCAAGCGCGGCGTCAAGCTTAATCGATCCCGTCGGAATGGACGGAATCGCGGCCGTGTTCGCTTCGCCCATGGTCATGATCGAGCCTTTGCCAAAATTCTTTTCGATTTGGTTGATCGCAAGGTCTAATGCTTTCTGGGTTTCTTTACTAGTAATCTTTTCTGCCATAAAATCCTCCTTAATTTGTTGATAATACGTAACGAAGTAAATCAAGTGCTGCGAACGTTGCTTGATGGATAATGGATGCGCGTTCGCCATTAAAGAGGAAGGGTTTGACCACTTCTGTGCCCTCTTTTACGCATCCAATATAGGTTAGGCCAACTTTTTCATTCTCAAGACGTGGCCCAGCGAAACCGGTTGTCGAAAGTCCAATGGTGGTTTGATACTTATGTCGAATGCCTTGTGCCATTTCAAGACAAACTTGAGCGCTGACAGCCCCATATCGAGCGATGGTCTTGGGGTTGACTCGCGCTTCGGAAACTTTGATCCGGTTACTGTAGGCAACAACCCCACCGAGCAGGTATTTTGACGCCCCTGGAATTTTGACGAGTTCAGCACAAATTGCACCGCCGGTGATCGACTCGGCAACCGAGAGCGTCACTTTCTTTTCGACAAGAAGATCGGCCACTCTATTGGGGGATATGTCAGGGTTGACGCTCTCTTTTTGAAGAAGAATGTCTCGAAAATCAGCCATGTTTAAGGACCTTTCGATTAACCCAATAATAGTTGATGCCGGATACGACCGTTAATCCGACCATTCCATAGATAAAGATATTCTCAAGTGGCCAAGCCATGATCATCCAAACAAGCGTGATGTACTGCCAAACCGTTTTGGCCTTACCCAGTTGATCCGCTTTGATGATCTGATTATCGAGCGCTGCAAGGGTTCGAAGTGCGGATACTGCGAGTTCTCGAACGATGATAATGGCAACAAATATATAGGAAATGCGTAACGTCTCGACAAAATACAGCAAAAGGGTGATGACGAGAATTTTGTCCGCGATAGGATCGAGTAGTTTTCCGAGCGAGGTGACTTGGTTCATTCTTCTGGCAACATAACCATCGACAAAATCAGTCAAACTAATCAGCCCGAACCCTAACGCGGCGATCCACGGTTGAAGAGGGAGCAGCATAATCACAAAAGGAACGGCGGCAATTCGTGATAAGGTGATCCAGTTGGCGAGTGTCACGAAATGTGCCCGACCAAGTCATAGTCGAGGGCTTCTGTGATGTGAACGTGTCGAATCTGGCCAATATCGGCTTTCTTCACATTATCGACATGCACATGTCCATCGATCTCGGGCGCATCAAAGGTTCGTCGTCCTCCGTCCAGATCGTCGATCATGATGGGCAGTAATTGTCCAACATACGGTTGATTGAGGGATCGACTTATGGATTGTTGCAGTAACATTAATTGATCAAACCGAGCTTGCTTGTCTGCTTCAGTGACCTGAGCACTCAAGGTTGCTGCGCTCGTGCCAGCTTCGGCTGAATAAGTAAATATACCGACATGATCAAAACGAATTTTTTTCATAAATTGTGCCAATTCATTGACATGTTCTTGTGTTTCTCCAGGGAACCCAACAAGAATAGTCGTTCTAAGTTTGATGCCAGAAATGCCATCTCGCAGTCTCTGGATAGTATTTTCAATGTCAACCTTGGAGCCGTGACGCTTCATGGCCCCTAGTATTGTATCATTACAATGCTGTATGGGCATATCGAGATATGCAACAATCTTTTTGGATTCATTGAAAACTTTAATGAGTTTTTCGTCGATCTTCGTTGGATAAGCGTACATTACTCTGATCCATAATAGTCCTTCCAAGGATTCAAGATCGAGTAATAGGTTAGCGAGACGATATCCGCTATGGCCTTTGTACGCCGTTGAGTCTTGAGCTACAAGAATAAGCTCTTTGACCCCTTGATCAATAAGGCCTTTGGCTTCGTCAAGAAGGGCCTGCGGGGATTTGAAAACAGCCGGCCCTCGAAGAGAGGGGATCTTGCAGAAACTGCAGGCATGATCGCAACCTTCAGATATCTTGAGGTAAGCGTAGTGTCGGGGTGTTGCTAATTTTCGTTGATTTTGGCCAATAAGGTTCTCTGAACGAGGGGGATGAATATAACGACGCTCATTTCGCAAGGATGAATCAATGATGTCGCTCAGTTGGGTAAGCCCTCCCGTTCCGAGGATTCCATCAATAAAGGGGAATCGCTCTAATAAAGCGTCCTTTTCTTGTTCGACATAACATCCCGTAAGGATGATTCGCCGGTTGTCTGTACGCCAATCGGCCAATTCATGGAGCGTTTCAAGCGTTTCATCTTCAGCGGCTTTGATGAACGAGCAGGAATTTAGCACCATAATATCGGCCTGATCCATCGTTGGAACAATACGATATGATGAAGGCAAATGCCCCATCATGGTTTCGGTGTCCGTTAAGTTCTTCGGACAACCCAGACTAATAAATCCGACGTTTATTTGAAGGCCTTCTTTTTAAGAATCTCAACCTTGTCGAGTTTTTCCCACGAGAAAATATCTCGCCCAAAATGGCCATAAGAGGCGGTTTTTTGGTAAATCGGTTTTTTGAGATCAAGAACCTCAATAATTTCGCGAGGTTTTAAGGGGAAGACTTCATAAATAAGCTCGATCATTTTTCGGTGTTCAATTTTTTCCGTTCCGAAGGTATCAACGTAGATAGCAATAGGATCGGCGACACCGATCGCGTAGGCGAGTTGAACTTCGCATTTATCTGCGAGACCTGCTGCAACGATGTTTTTTGCGATATATCGAGCAGCATAAGCGGCTGAACGATCCACTTTTGAAGGATCTTTCCCGCTAAAAGCGCCTCCGCCATGACGAGCCATGCCACCGTAGGTGTCAACAATGATCTTTCGACCCGTCAGCCCACAGTCACCCATGGGGCCACCAATGACAAACCGACCGGTTGGATTGATGTAGATGCGCTCATCCGTGAGTTGTTTTCGAAGCGATGCAGGAATAACAGCATTGATAACGTGTTCGATAATATCTTCACGAATGGTTGCATAGGTTACATCTTCGGAATGTTGGGTCGAGATAACGACCGAGTATACGTGGTCGGGTTTTCCGTTTTTGTAGGCAACGGTGACTTGAGACTTGCTGTCAGGCTTGATATAGTCGAGCTTTTTTGATTTTCTGAGGTCTGAGAGCTTGAAAAGGAGATCATGAGAAAGCTGGATCGGGAGGGGCATATAGTTCGGAGTTTCGTTGGTTGCATAACCAAACATGATTCCTTGATCGCCTGCGCCCTGTTCGACGAAAAGCCCTGCGCCTTCAGTGACACCTTGCGATATATCAGCAGACTGCTTGCCTACGGTGGTGATAACGCCACAGGTTTGATGGTCAAACCCATCATCGGTATGACTATAGCCGATTTCTTTGATGGTATTTCGGACGATCTCTTCATAGTTTACGAGTCCTTTTGACGTGATTTCCCCAGAAACGAGAACAAGCCCCGTTTTTATAAGGGTTTCACAGGCGACGCGAGAATCAGGGTCAAGGGTAAGATGGGCATCAAGAATGGCGTCACTAATCTGATCGGCCATCTTGTCGGGGTGGCCTTCTGATACACTTTCTGAAGTAAAGAGATAAAGGTCGTCAGCAGAATATTGTACGGTTGTCATGTATGGGCTCCTTGCTAGTTTAGTAAATTCTACTCTATTATAACTGACCCATCTTGGGATGCAACGATAATTATATGAGATTATCTATTCCTGTTATTCTCATTATTGCGTAAAATGAAAGGGGGATGAGGGAGTCGTCGTGGATACATTAGCAAAATTAATTCAGCTTCGAAGTCAATTTAACACGTTTATGAGCGAGGAAGACTTGGTCAGCTCGGCGCTAAATTTTCTTCGAGAAAATCTCGTTGACAATGCAATGGCTGCCTTTGTTTTGGTGAAATCCCCAAAACGATCGAGCCTCTATGGTTATAGCAAGTTCCCTTCAAGGTCTATCACGAGCCAAAAGGATGCGTTGATCGCTCGAATAGAAGAACGCTCGGGCTTGGTTTTTAGGCCTCAGAATTTTTCAGTGTACCTAGAAGACATCGCTCCAAGTGTTGGGGAGGATCTAAATATTGACCATTTAGTAGTGATCCCTATGTTGCTTGAAGATAAAATCGAGGGTGTTTTGCTGGTTCATTCGCCGAGTATGTTCCTGCCCTCTTTTGATTTTTGTTCGCTGGTCGCTATTCTATTCCAAGAACGGTACTTCATTATTACGCATAAGCATCAGGCCTTGTTGTTTAAAAAAATGGATGTTATCAACGAAGCTCGAAATATGACGTATTACGTTGTTGATCTCGAAGACATGTTCTCCATTTTGGGTGAGCTTGTTTTAAGTCATTCTAATGCTCAGATGGGGTTCATGGTTCTTTATGATGATGTGACGGGTGAGCCGAAGGTTCGCTGCTCTTGGCATACACAGCTCTTTGATATTTCGCTTTCAATTAGCGAGTTTGAGCGCGATTTCCCTGACAACCTCGATCAAATTGAAGTGGATGATAAGGGAAATCTGCTTTCTTGGGTAAAAGAACATGATGGGTATATTTCAAAGCTTGATTCTGTGAAAATTTATAAGACGGGAGACCCCACCGTAATTGATGTTCTTGTTCCAGAGATGCTTATTATCCCTATGGTTATTCGCGAGAAAACGATCGGATTTATGACGCTCATTCGCCGAACGGTTGAAAAAGAAAAATGGACGGAAAATGATATTAGTATCCTCGAAACCATTATTTCGTTTTCAGGGGCATCCATTGAGAATAACCGGTTATATGAGCAGACCCTCAAAGAGCAGATCACCCAGAAAGAGCTTCAAGTGGCTCATAGTATTCAAGTGGGATTGCAGGCAAAGATCAAACCGGTTCTGCAGCATTTTCAGGTCGCTGCAACCTCCGTCGCTGCTCGAACCATCGGGGGGGACTATTTTGATTTTTTTCCGCTAACGGAAAAACTACTGGCTGTGACCCTTACGGATATTGTGGGGAAGGGGATTCCTGCTGCCTTGATCATGGCTTTCTTTAAGGGTGTCATGCAATTTTCAGTTTTTGGTCAGGGTGGTCCTGATGAAATCTTCTATACGATCAATGATAATTTATACCGGAATAAAAGTGTAAAAAACTATATTCCTAGTGTTTTTGCTTTAATAGATGATGAGACGTGTACCTATACCTATACTAACGCTGGACATGAGTTCCCTTTATTGTTTTGTGCTAATGATCAATCGTTTCGATTGTTACAGGACGCAGGAGGCCTTCCGCTTGGTGCTTTTAGTGGAAGCACCTATGATAAAGAAACCGTTCCTCTGGCGATGGGTGATATCGTTGTGATGTTTACGGATGGCATAACAGAAGCCCGAGACAAACAGGGTATTGATTATGGCCTTGAGCGGCTAAAGGCACTTATTCGAAGGAATAAACAGTTAACGGCTCAAGGTATCGTGGATGCCTTACAGGAGAGCATTCTTACTTATTCTGAAGGGGTTCCTCGTCATGATGACTTTACGGTTATTGTTATAAAAAGGGTGTAGGGGGGCTTGCAATATTGACAAGCATTGTCAGCGAGCTGTACTATCATTAGCAACAGACTGTAATTGGGGTAAAGGAGGAATCGCGGTTGGAAATCTTTACAGAAAACAAAGGAAATGTCTCGATTGTTCATCTTGGTTTAAAAAAAGAAGCTTCAGGGGTTTCGGGTGAGGTTGAATTAGATGTGGACAATAATTATTTATTGAGTGAAGCCGTTGAGAATGAGCTAGCAAAAGGTCATCACCACATCCTTCTTAATATTAAGCTTGTTAATTATGTGGACTCATCAGGACTTGGGGCTATTTTTGATGGCTATAAGCAGGTTTCTGAAAAAGGCGGAATCTTTAAGATTGCTTGCCCCAATGTTGAGGTAAAACGAGTTCTTGAGATCACGAAGATCTCAAAGAAAATTGACATCTTTTCTACCCAAGAACAAGCGCTTCAGAGTTTTTAAATATTTATTGTAATGGTGATTTTTATTAGGGCACGAAAGTGCCCTAATTTATTTTCTTGAAAGCAACGCAACTTTTTGGATCAGTTCAGCGGCTCTGAAGGGCTTTGCAATGTGATCATTAAATCCACGAGTTAGTACCAACGTTCGGTCACTGTTGTAGGCTTTTGCTGTGAGCGCAATAACATGAGTTGAGGCGTTGAACGTTGATCGTCGAATGATATCAAGGGTGGTAAACCCATCTTTGCCGTCCATCATCAGATCTAATAGAATCAGGTCAAATGATGTTGTTCCACAAGCCATGATGGCATCATCACCATTATCGACATCTGTCACCGTGTGTCCTTCAAATTCGAGGATTGTTTTAATGAGCGTTAAAATGTCCTTTTTGTCGTCAACAGCTAAGATGTTCACAGGAATTTTCGTACAGAGGCGAGTAAATTTTCGATGCTGAATTTTGTAAGGTAGTCGTCCGCGCCAACATTATTTCCTCGGTCAGAAAGAATGGTTTTGCTGAGAGAGGAGTGAATGATGACCGGAATGTTTCGGTAGAGAGGGTTTGCTTTTATCGTTTTGGTGAACGTAAATCCATCCATAAGGGGCATTTCGACATCGCAAAGAATGACCCCGATCTTATCAGCTAGCGCACGCCCCTCTGAGGTAGCTTCATCCGAAAGGTTTTTGATCATTTGAAGCCCATCAATCCCGTTTACGGCTTCGATGAAATCGTATCCGGCTGTTTCAAGAGTTTGTCGAATCATATTTCTTGCAATGCCAGAATCATCAATGCAAAGGACGGTTTTTGATTTGTCTGAAGATGGGGGGGGCGCGCTATTCATTGATTCAACATGACTTTTGATATCAATGGTGTTCTCGTCGAGGTCTGAAATGATTTTTTCAAAATCTAAAATTAGCATGATCTCTTTGTTTTCGATAACGGTCATCGATGTAACCAGATCTCCATATGAGTTTTTAATCTCCTCTGGGGGCGCAAAAACATCATCCCATTTAATGAGCCTGATCTTCATGATTTTATGGACCATAAACCCAAATACAATATTATTGCATTCTGAAATAATAAAATAATCGCAGAGTATATCGTCGGAGGCATAACCTAGTCTTTTTTGAAGATTAATAATTGGGATAACATGGCCTCGAAGATTGATGATCCCTTCAATAAATTCGGATTTATTGGGCATTGTATTTAATTTGGGGGGGCGGAAAATAACTTCTTTAACTTTATAGACGTTGATACCGAAGACCTGCTCTTGAATGTTCCCCTTGCTGTCTTTTTTTGAAACGCGAAAATCAATAAGTTTAAGAGTGTTCTCAGTTTCCATAGTGATTATTATACATTTGCCTGTGTTACAAAGATAGAGAAAATTTAATCTTTCCTTCTCGTAATACTCTCGGGATCGATTGACTGAGGTCGACGATGGTGGAGGGAATGTTGGAAAGAGGCTGGTCGAAGACAATGACGCCATCGAGCTCCTTTCGAAGATCGACTGGAATATCCTGTGCTGATAATATGGGCGGGTATCCCGAGCGATTGAGGCTAGTCACGACAAGGGGTTCATTCACTTCGGTTAATAGTGATAGGGTGAGGGCGAGATTCGGAATGCGTATCGCGATCGTCGGCCCAAGGAATGAATAGGAAAGGTGAGGTGCCTTTTTAAAGACAAAGGTGATCTCGCCGGGCCAGTATTGTGAAACCTTATGAAGTATGGCGTGCTGATCGAAATGAACGAGGGCTTTTGCATCTGCAAGCGTGGCCACTTGAAGGACATAATGTTTCCGCTCGTCACGTTGTTTGATGATGGTAACTTTATCTACGGCTGAAGGAATGGATGCTAGACACGCAAGGCCATATACCGTGTCAGTGGGGATGGCGAGAACGCCTCCCTTACGAAGCGATCGAAGGTGCTTCTGGAAGTTCATTGATCGATCTTATCAAGTAATACCCGAGGCCAACGGTTCCAGATATAACTGCAAAAAAGAGTGCACCGATAGGGGCTCTTGGATCGTTAATGGCAGCCATATCTACAAGGAGGATAAACCCCTGTAGAAATATGAATAATGCCTCTACAGAAAACCGTTGCCACAAAGGATTCGTTTTGAGTCGGACCCGAATAATTATGAAGATGAATAATATGAAAATATATCCAAGATGAAAAACACTCTGGAAAACGAGTAGAATATGGCTAAGAAGAGGCTGAATACTTTGAATGATTTCTTTGGCTGAATCGGAGTGATTTGACAGTAGTACAAAATTTATTGAGGATATAAGAAAATAGCTTAGTCCAAGGAGGAATATCTTTGTAAACAAGTATCCAGCAACGAATTGAATAGCGACGGCTTTGCTTTCCCATTGATCCCAACGATGAACGACCCATTCTCTGACTAGCCATTCAACGAGGATGCTAATAAGGACAACATAAACAGGGCCCCATCCTGAAAAGAGTTGTTGTTTTATAAGAAATAAGAACTTTCCTCCCGTTAATAGTGCGAGGCCAATCCCAAACAAGAAACTACGGATGGGGATATTATTTTTTTGACGGAAAGCTAATATCAACAAAACGGGAATAGCCATTCGAAAAACCTCTGAAAGCAATGTTGAAATGAGGATGGCTTTAGGAAGGGCCTCGATAGGGATGATCATGAAAGGGTGTTTGTTGCTTTTTCGAGTGCGAGCAGAATCTTCGAGGGTTCAAACGGTTTTACGATAAAATCGATGGCGCCGTACTGGATCGCCTCAATAACCTTGGATTGCTGCCCCATGCTGCTCATGATGATGATCCGTGCTTTGGCATGCTTAGAAATGATGCTTCTCATGACGCTAATCCCATCGGGACCTGGCATCAGGATGTCCATAAAGACGAGATCAGGAAGTTCTTGATTGTAAGCGACCATCGATTCTTTGCCGTCATAAGCAATAATGACCTGATGGCCTAAATCAGAGAGAAACTCGCCAAGACGCTTGATAATTAAAGGGGAATCATCAACGATGAGTATTTTCATGATTTGTGTCGGATACTAAGATCCGAGCTGATTCCTCTCTATGCATGGTTAGATAGTCGAGGAGTGACGCAATATCAAGGATCAATCCGACATCACCTGTCCCCATTATCGTTGCTGAATGGATTATATAGTATTTGTCGGCAGCATAGTCAATATTTTTTATAACGATTTCTTCTTCGCCGAGAAGTTTATCTACGACGATCCCCGTGGGTTTATCATTATAGACAACAACGACAATGAAGAGTTTTCCGCTCTTTGCAATGTCGAGGTTGTTGCCATAAAGTAACGCAGTCAAGTTTACAAGGGGGATCAAGGTGTCTCGCAAAATGATATGAGGTTTTTTGTTCATGATCCGAACATCTTCGCCTCGGCATCGCAAGACCTCCTCAACATAGTTTATGGGGATAACAAACGTTTTCTTGTTTACTTGGGTCACCAGTCCATGAATAATGGCGAGCGTTAAGGGTAAGGTAATCCGAAAACTGGTCCCCACCCCTTTCTCGCTATCGATGGATATTTGTCCACCCAGCTTTTGAATCGTATTTTGTACGACATCCATGCCGACACCGCGTCCAGATATTTCAGAGACTTCATCTTTTGTTGAGAACCCTGGATAGAAGATATATCGAATGATCTCTTGGTCGGAGGTGCGTTGGGCTTCTGCTTTTTCGAGGATATTTTTTCTAACCAGCGATTCTCGGATGCTATTGGGGTCGATGCCGTTCCCATCATCGGAAATCACAAAATGGGCTTTATTATGCTTTTGATGGGCGTCAATTCGAATGGTGCCTAACTCTTTTTTCCCTCTTGCAAGTCGGTACTCTGGGGATTCGATCCCATGATCAACTGAGTTCCGAATGAGGTGAATAATGAGTTCGTTTAGATGTTTAAGAATAAGTCGATCCAATTCGACATGTTGCCCGGTGATCTCGAGTTTCACTTTTTTCCCCAGCTGATGACCCAGTTCTCGAATAAGGCGAGGATATTTCTCGACGATATTATTCAAGGGAATGGTTCGTATGTTCAACAGCTCTGTTTGAAGATTGTAGGTGATCTTCCCGAGATGATTGACAAGGTCGAGAAGCTCCATGACATGGGGGTCAATGCTATATTTTTCCTCTAATCGAAGAATGTTTTGGGATATTTTGTTCCGATCAATGAGAATTTCGCCGAGCAGATTGATCAGTCCATCTAGTTTTCGGATATTGATCTGAATTTCTTGTAGCTCTTCTTCCGTATCTTGTGTGATCGCTTCGGAGAGTGTTTTGGGTTTTGTCTTATTTGGATTGTTGGGTTGAGGGTATTGGATATGGATGGCTTTTACCCCGTCATGGGTCGAAAGAGAGGGGATAAGTTTTTCAATAAATTCAGCGAGTCCTGTTGGCGAAAGTTGGATGTTAATCGGGTTTTGGATGTTACCTGCCTTTATTTCATTAAAGGTAGGCTCGGAGGTGTAGTCTATGCCTGATTTTTCAATAAGTTGAAGGACTTGAAACCCTCTAACGGCAGGCATGGGTTCGGTCAGATTAATGTAAATGCTCATATTGTTGTGGAGATGGGGGTCTTTATCAAGTTCGGAATGGGCAGAGATCGATCTTTCTGACGCTTCTGGCTTTGAAAGGAACAACTTCGCTTCACGGATGAGTGCCTCAACCGGTTCGGTTTCTACGTCGGTTTTGGGGCTGAGAATGGGGGCTCGAAGGGATCGCATAAGGTCGATAGATTTAAACAATAAACTGATCAATCCCTCTGAAACTTGACGTTTTTTAGCTCGGTAAACCGAAAGGACGCTTTCGATCTCATGAGTCAGGTCGTGGAGCAGGGTGTAATCGGCAATACCACTGTTCCCCTTGATGGTATGAAAACTACGAAAAAGTTGTTCGATGCTACTGGTTTCATTCTCGCCGTGTTCAAGCTCTACAAGTGCATTCTCGCTTTGGAGGAGGTGTTCATCGAGATCTTTTAGAAAAACAAGCTGTTCCTGAGGCGTTAAGGACAGCTGTACTTTCATGCTCTAAGCCTCTTGCAAATACCCTCGAAGCTTTTTCAGGCGGGAAGGATGTCGAAGCTTTTTGAGGGCTTTGGCCTCGATCTGCCGGATTCGCTCGCGGGTGACATCATAGACCTTTCCAACTTCTTCAAGTGTGCGTGGGCGATCATCAACCAGCCCAAAGCGGAGTTTAATAACCATTCGTTCACGTTCTGAAAGTTCAGACATGATCTCGTCGAGATCTCGTCTGAGCAAATTCCGAAAGAGATTTGATTCGGGGGTCTCGGTTTTATCATCTTTGACAAAGTCACCCAGTTTGCTGCTGTCAGACTCGTCACCGATCGGTGTTTCTAGTGATATAGGTGTTAACGATGAGCGAAAGATCTCGCGGATCTTTTCGATCGGCATATCCATGAAGACTGAAAGCTCTTCTTCGGTGGGCTTGCGTCCTTTTTCTTGCATGAGAACGCGAGAGGCTTTTCGAAGTTTGCTCATGGTCTCCCCCAGATGAACGGGGATGCGAATGGTGCGTGATTGATCGGAAATGGCACGTGTAATGGCTTGGCGTATCCACCATGTTGCATAGGTCGAGAACTTGTAACCCTTTCGATAGTCAAACTTTTCAGCGGCACGAATGAGGCCGATATTGCCCTCTTGAATGAGGTCAAGAAAGGCCATACCTCGACCGATATATTTTTTAGCGATACTCACGACGAGACGAAGGTTGGCGTCGATCAATTGTTGTTTGGCGACCAGATCACCTTCGTTGACGAGCTTGGCGATGTGCTGCTCCTCCGCCAGATTCAATAGACTGACTTTGCCGATCTCTTTGAGGTACATTTTAACGACATCGGAGGTTTTAGCCTCTTTGTCATCGCTAACCTCAGCTGCCTCGGGGGCTGAAGGTGGTTCTTCGGCGGGCTCCTCGGGGATTTCTTTAACGATATCGACGCCACGATCAAGTAGATTCTCGATCTGATCGAGATTGTTTTCGGGTTCGGCAATAATCTCTAGGATATCGTCGGGGGTTAAATAGTTTGCGCCTGAAAACGACTCAGCGTCACCGCTGTTATAATCTTCAAACCCAGCATGGCTTACAAACTCCATAGTTCACCCTAAATCCTTCGTTTTAATCACGATACCCCAAGGGGAATCAGTGTCTATCTTAATTCAACCGAACAAGCTCCGTAAAGGGAAGGCTAGATTGAAATCGCTTCGACAGGACAGGCCTCGATGGCTTCTTGGATCTCGTTGTGTGATGCGCCTTCGGCGTTGATTACACGAGCGATCCCTTGCTCTTCATCCATATCAAAAACCGTTTCTAGCATTGAACAGCAAACCCCGCAGCCAATACATTTTGAGTCATCGATGTGAAGTGACATAGCGAGAACCTCCTCTTTGCCCAAAAGGGGCTTTTACAGTATAGACAATTTGGAGGGTTACTGCAACACCTCGTTATGGGTGACGATGCTCGAGAGGGGTTGATCGTGTGGTTCATGAGGGAAACTTTCAAGGACTTGAAATGAATAAGCAAGTCCGATACTGATCGAATTGGAGTTTAAATATCGATCATAAAAGCCTTTGCCATAGCCGAGTCGATAATGCGACTTGTCCACGGCTATACAGGGAACCACGATGATTTCACAAGGGGTTGGGTGGATCAGGCGATGGGACGGTTCGTTAATGCCAAAGCTGCCTCGAATGAGCGGCTCATTCGGGTCGTAGACCAACGGGACGATCGAATCTGACTGGATAGAAGGAAGACAAACGGTGATGTGATTTTCTCGAAGCCACGCAAGAAGATAGAAGGGATCCACTTCATTTCGGATCGGCGCGTAAAGCAAAATTGACCTTGGTTTATCGAGGGAAAGAAAAGCCTTTAAGTTGTCGCAAATTTGCTTACTCTCACGAGCCACTTGCTCTGTGGGCAGAGAGTCTCTTTGCGCAAGGAGTCGTGTGCGGATCGAGGCTTTGCTGTCCATTAGAAAATGGGGTCAATAAGCTTTTGAGCGGCCTCAAGGGTTTTGGCTTCGGCAAAATATCGAACAATCGGCTCCGTGTTCGAGGCTCGAACATGTAGCCATGCGTCGTCGAAGATGACCTTGACCCCATCGGTCTCATCCATTGTTGCCCCTTTATAAAAGGTGCGTGTT
The DNA here is from genome assembly GCA_903910705.1 of uncultured Candidatus Marinamargulisbacteria bacterium. Taxonomy (GTDB): domain Bacteria; phylum Margulisbacteria; class Riflemargulisbacteria; order GWF2-35-9; family GWF2-35-9; genus CAIWAN01. Next base: position 33,939 of record CAIWAN010000052.1, on the reverse strand, counting down.
TTATTTAACGCCTCAGCGATCTCCTCTGGCGACGACAGATCTTTGCGGGCCTTGACGACTTTGTAAGTGGGCACTGTTTTGACGAGGTCGGTGACTCGACATTTTTCCTTGGCCAAATATTCAAGAATAAAGGTGATCCCTGCAAAGGAGTCGCGGCCCAGACCGATGGCTGGAATAATGACCCCGCCATTGCCCTCTCCGCCCACGATAGCATCGGGATGCATGAGCGCTTTCGAGACGTTGACCTCGCCGATCTTGGTGTGAACGACGCGTGCCCCGTATTGCTTTGCGACATCATCAAAGGCACGGGTGGTCGAAAGATTCGTCGCGACGATTTTCCCTTTAGGGTTGGGATGGTTTTTGAGAATATATTGCATGGCGAGAACGAGGGTATAATCTTCGCCAATAGGGTCGCCCAGTTCATTGACGATAGCCAATCGGTCGGCATCGGGGTCTTGAGCAAAGCCAATGTCCGCCCCCTGTTTACGAACGGCTTCTCGAAGAGCGCCTAAATTTTCTGGTAAGGGCTCTGGCCCACGAGTGAACCGGCCGTTGGGTTCGCTATTGATGATGATCGCGTTGATGCCGAGGGCTTCAAAAAGGATCGGATCAAGAATAGCGGCGGCGCCGTTGCAGGCATCCACCACGACATTGAGTTTGGCTTGGCGAATAAGGTCGACATTGACATGCTTCAAGATGCTGTCGATATGAACTTGCGGGGCACTGGGAAAGGTATCAAGGATGCCCATGTCCTCGATCGAGGCGTAATGGATTAACCCACTTTGGGTAATGGCCTCTACCGTGGAGGCTTTTGTTTTTAACTGTTGAAGTCCATGATATTTGTCAAAAATGACTTGCATTTCAGCTTCGTCGAAAAAGATCCCTTCCGACGAGATGAACTTTAGGCCATTCCACATGATCGGGTTGTGAGAGGCTGTGATCATGATGCCCCCATCGGCCTTAAGGTGTTTGACCATGAGTTGAGTGGTGGGTGTCGACACGATGCCAATATCAATAATATGGCAACCGGTCGCAAGCAATCCTGCGATAACCGCTGCTTTAATCGCGGGGGTGCTGAGTCGAGTCTCGGTTCCGAGGACGATCCGCCCGCCTTGATTGATGGTCCCAAATATTTCGGCAAAATCAAGTGCAACCGTGGGGGTGAGCGATTCGCCCATTCGGCCTCGAATACCAGCAACGGTGATCTTTAGGGTGGTCGGGTTAGTCTTCATATTGAACATTCTCCAATCGTCGATATATTTTAACAGCAGCGAGTATACCGTCCCCTACACCCTGTGAGGTGATGGTTGCTCCTGAAAGAGCAATAATATCCTCATGTGTGCTGAAACGGTCAAAAATACTTTTGTTATTAAATTGTCCCTGAAAAGTAAACGCACGTCCAGTCATGGGTTCAGGATGGGTGATAAGCGATCCCATTCCGGTTGTTTCGACATGGGAAAGGATCTGGATACGGGTGACTTTTGAGCCGGAAAATCCAACGAGCAGTCTAATGGGGCCGCCGTATCCATGCCCCGTTGAACTGATGATATAGCCTGTTTTTTTGTGGGCCTTGTCCCATCCGATAATGATACTCGCGTTTTCAAGGGTTCTGTTTTTAGCATAGGGTGAAAATGATGCAGCTGTGGGTAATAATTTTGAAAAGGAGGTTTGTCGATCTTGGCGTAAATGGTTTTGAATAAGGGTCGAGGTCATCAAGTTGACCCCAAAAAGCAAAAAGGCACAGATCAAGACGAGGCGACTGATAAAGAGAATCTGGGGGCGAATGTGGGTGGGGATCATGTGTCTTGATGCTCCTTGAAAATGAGTGCGTAGACATGGACATGAAGCGCAATCCCCGCTTTATCTAGGAGCGGAACGACGCCGTTCATCAGAACAATGCAAAAGGCGAGTCCTTCCGGCATATGGCTGAAGAGCCGAACGGACATGACGAGGACACCCAGCGTGATGCCGTAGAGCAGCCGCCCCATTTTGGTTAGGGGGGAGGTGACATAGTCGGTCATCATGAAAAAAGCACCCAGTAGCGTGCCGCCCGCGAGGAGATGAAAGAGCGGGTCTTGTCCAAAAAGCAGAGCCATAAAGAAGACGGTGGCCAGAAAGCTTCCGGGAATTTTCCAATCGAGTATCCCTTTTTTAAATAACCAAATGGCCCCCAGAAGAATGGCAAAGGCCGAGGTTTCGCCAACGCTGCCGCCGACGTTGCCCCAGAATAGTTGCCAATTTGATACGATCAGCGTAGCCTCTTTTGCAAGCGGCGTCGCTGTGGAGATATAGACGGGGTCGAGTAAAGCATGGGGCTTTATCCATGAGGTCATTGCAACGGGGTAAGCCACCGAAAGAAACAGCCGCCCTGAAAGAGCAGGGTTAAAGATATTATGCCCGAGTCCGCCAAAGAGGTGCTTGACCACGATAATCGAAAATCCATTCCCTAACACAACCATCCAGAGCGGAATAATGGGGGGCAGGGTTAAGGCTAGCAAAAGCCCTGTTAGCGCGGCCGATCCGTCAAAGATGGTTAATTTCTGATGACGAAGGGTGTTGACCCCGACTTCAAAAGCAAGGGCGGATAAAACCGAGGTAATGATCACGGACAGAGCCGGAATACCGAAGAAAAAAATGCCCATCAAACTTGTGGGTACTAAAGCCAAAATAACGTGTAACATAATGGATGAAACGTCTTGAGGGTTTCGGCTATGGGGCGATGCGGCGACGAATAATCTCATTGGGGTTGTTGCCTCATTTGTTGTTTGATCTTATTAAGTCTAATTTTTTCGACCAAGGGTATCCGTGAGGGGCAATGATAGGAGCAAAGCCCGCATTCCATACACTCACTGGCTTGAATCCCTTGCTGCGCGGCCATAATGGGCATGACAAATACTGGACAATAATCGATGCAGCGTCCACAACGAATACACATTTGCGTTTCGTAGACCGTGTGTTCGAGGACGAGAACGCCCGTCGTTCCTTTAATGATCGGGACATCTAGTGAGTGTTGAGCGAGTCCCATCATGGGGCCGCCCATAAGGATACGCAGGTCGCCGAGCTTACTTGCACGATCGGCGCTCAGTTCGGGGAGAAGGGTCTTGATGGGGGTGCCGAGACGGACTCGGTAATTATAGGACTTTTCAAGCTGAGTGCCGGATAGGGTGATGACTCTCGAAATAAGAGGCATTCCGTTGGTGACGGCTTGTCCAATGGCTGCACACGTGGACACATTTAAGGCAATGACGCCCGCTTCAAGGGGGGATCGACGGACGCGTTTTTGAGTGAGTTCGCGAACAAGAACTCGTTCAGCGCCTTGCGGGTATATCGACGGGAGGGGGATCACTTTGACGTTTTTGTATTTGAGCGCATAGTTGCGCATCGTGATCATCGCGTCGATCATATGATCCTCGATGCCAATGAAAACCGTCTGGGGTTCAAGAATGCGCATCGCGACTTCGATGCCGGTAAAGACGGCCTTTGTCATTTCAACCATGACTCGGTGGTCGGCTGAAAGATAGGGCTCGCATTCGGCTCCATTGATGACGAGTTCGGCAATGGGTTTGTTCGGGCGTAACTTGATATGCGTCGGGATCATTTTGCCCCCAAGCCCAACAATGCCGGCATCTTCAATCCGTTGCAGAAGGAATTCTTTGGGTGTTTCTTTGATGGGACGCGTATGCGTGGCCATGGGGACTTTATAATATTTATGGTCATTTTCAATGCGTATACTCATCACCTCGATACCGCTACTAAAAGGGGCTAGATCAATAGCGGTAACAAGTCCTGATACACTGCTATGAATGTTGGCTGAGACGTTGCCCGATGCCTTTGCGATAAGTTGGCCCACTTTGACAGCATCACCGACATTGATGATGGGCAGGGCGGGCGTCCCTGTATGTTGAAGAAGCGGGAAAACGAGTTCGTGGGGGGCCGGTGCTTCACGGGTGGGTAGAAGGCCGGTGATCTTTTTGTGATTATTCATGAGGATGATTCTTTGTCCATGTGAGGATGGCCATGATAAAACTCAAAAGCAAAAAAGCACCCGAAGGGAGGATCATGATGAGCATGGGATAATAATCGGGGAGAATGGTGAACCCCAAAAGGGTGCCTACCCCGAGCAACTCGCGAAGGGCGCCCATAATCAATAACGCAACGCAAAAGCCAAGCACTCTTTGAAGAGCATGAAGGGGGGGGCAAGGGAGCGAGCAAAGCGTCAGGCCGTTAATGACGATGAGGGGGAAATAGATGCTTAGGTCGTTGCCCAGTGAAGGCAGAAACGCTTGAACGATTAGTTGCAGTAAGCTTACAAACGTTGAGATGACAATGACGTTGACTAAAAGAGCGATCGCTTGAGGGGTCTTGGGGTGTATCCATTTGATGACAGCGTTAGAGGCCATTAACGCAATCAAGGTTAAAACGCCCATTCCGACAGCACTCCAGACCGAGGTGGTGACGGCAAGAACGGGACATAGGCCGAGAAGAAGAACGAACGTGGGGTTGTCCTTAAGGATGTTCATTCTGCCGAATGTGAAGGGCTCCGCTATAAATGGCCCCTTCTTCGAGAACAAGACTTTCGCAATAGATATCCCCGTAGACTCGAGCGGTTTGATTCAAAACCAATTCATGTGTCGCCTTGACCTGTCCTTCGACGATGCCAAAAATTTGAATGCTTGGGGCCGAGAGATCCGCGATGATGGCGGCACCTTTTAGGATATGGATGGCCGATTCGGAGCGGATGGTGCCTTTAACGTTGCCGGCGATATAGATCGCGTCTGGGCTTTGAATAGCGCCGTTCAGGGTGATACCACTGGCGAGATAGACTTGCTTGTTATTTTTTGACTTGATGGCCACAACTTGAAATTATACACGTTTTAGTGGTTTCTAACAAAAGGTTGAGTTCATTTTCTGTAATGGATAGGGGGGGCATCAAAACAATGACATCCCCTAGAGGGCGAAGAAAGACCCCTTTGTCGATGGCTGCTTGGCAAACCTTTGCGCCCATTCGCTCAGTCGGATCAAAACCACCGAGTTCGATGCCAACCATAAAGCCTTCTTGTCTGACCTCGGCGACCCATTCTAAGTCGGCAATAGCGCAAAGGCCGTCCCTGAGTTGTTTGATCTTGGGTTCAAGCTGGCTAAGCGTTTTCTCTTTCTCGAAAATTTGAAGACTCGCTAGGCCCGCGGCACAAGCTAAGGGGTTTGCAGTATAGGTGTGTCCATGAAAAAACGTCTTGTGATCGCTGTGTTCACCGAGGAACGCTTCAAAGATCGTTTCGGTCGTAAGCGTTGCCGCTAGGGGGAGGTATCCTCCTGATATCCCTTTGGCAATACAGAGGATGTCGGGGTTAATGCCCGCCTTTTGGCAAGCGAACATGGCGCCGGTTCGACCAAAGCCTGTAGCGACTTCGTCCGCGATCAGGAGAACCTGATATTGGTGGGTGAGTGAGCGGACCTGTTGGAGAAAGTGATGCGTGGAGTGTACCATTCCGGCGGCTCCTTGCATGAGCGGTTCGATGACGAGGCCAGCTATGTCATGGCCCTGCTGCTTGAGTGTGGCTTCAAGTTGAGCAAGAGCGGCGGCTTCGCTTTCTTCTACCGATCGTTTTTCTTGAAGCGGATAGGGGAAGGGTAAGCGAATGGGTTTGAAAAGAAGCGGGTCGTATATGCGATGGAATAAGTCCATGCCCCCAAGACTCACCGCCCCCAACGTGTCGCCGTGATAGGCATTTGAAAACGCGATGAACTTTGTTTTATTCCGTAAAGAGGGATTGCCTTGTTGCTGCCAGTATTGAAAGGCGATTTTGGTGCCGATCTCAACCGCCGTTGAACCATTATCGGAATAGAATAGTCGAGATAAATGGCTAGGAACCCATTTCATCAGTTCCGCAGCGAACTCGACGGCAATGGTGTGGGATAGGCCAAGGAAAGTGCTGTGAGCAATAAGGTCCAGTTGTTTTTTGATCGCGCGGTTTATTTTGGGGTGATGATGGCCGTGAACGTTCGTCCACAGGGACGAGACCCCATCAAGGTAGCGCTTCCCCTCGACATCGATGAGCCAATTGCCTCGACCCTTTTGGATGATAATCGGGTCAGAATTGAGCCATTCCTTCATCTGGGTAAAAGGATGCCAAAGATGTTGTTTGTCACGAGTTGCCCACATAGTCGCTCAGTATACCATGGGGGCAATTATCGTCTCAATTGTACAGGCGCCCGTACAATCTTATGGCGGTGTAAGCTTCGTAGCCCAATGATTGTAGGCTTCGTCGCAGATTCTTGCAAATTGTCAATTGAAAATGCAAAGTGTAATGGATCGGGTAAGTCCCAATAGTTGCCAATAAATCTATTCTATCGAATCAGGCGAAACTAAAATGGTTTTGCCATTTTTCCAAACAGCTAATGGTCGTCCAGAAATCTTGTGTTGAGCAATAACATTGCTAATCGCTTTTTTCATGGCAGCTTCAGCCTTATCTTGGATTGAAAGGTTGTTATTATTCATGGGAAACTCCTTTATTTTGAATATTTATAAATGTATCTTGATCAAAGATTTCGATTTGATTTGAAGTTCTCTTCGCAATCAATTGATGAGACGCTTGAGAGTTATCAAACATCATCCATGCCCAGCGATAATGTATACATTTGGCATACAGCCATTATATCAGATAAAGATACATCCTCGCTCAATTGTAGAGACGTCTGTACAATCTTTTCTTGTTTATTGTATTGATTGATGTAAAAAAACGGCGTAAAATGACCTCATCATGTACAAAAGAATATATTTTCACGAGCAGAATCAGTCTTTCTTTTTATTCGGGCCCCGCGGCACGGGGAAGAGTACGTGGTTGAGGCAACATTACAAAGAGGCGACTTTCTTCAACTTCCTTGACGAGGCGCTTTACCAAGAGTTATTGGCGACACCCAAACGATTTGCGGATGAGTTGCGGGCCTTGCCCAATGGATCTTGGGTTGTGCTGGATGAAGTTCAGAAAGTGCCGCATCTCTTGAATTATGTTCACCTTTTCATCGAAGAAAAAAGCCTCAAGTTCGTTTTGTCAGGGTCTTCTGCACGCAAGTTAAAACGAGAGGGTGTGAACTTGCTGGCCGGCAGAGCCTTGATGAAGCACATGTATCCTTTTGTGCCCGATGAAATGGGGGAGGATTTTAATTTGTCGGCTATTCTTCAATATGGGTCTCTTCCGATCGTCGTGGCTTCGAATAGTCCCCGAGAAACCCTTGAAGCCTACGTGTTGACGTATTTACGAGAAGAAATTAAGTCAGAAGCCTTGGTTCGCAACCTTCCTGCGTTCTCACGTTTTTTGCCAGTCGCCTCTTTGTTCCATGGGCAAGTTTTGAATGTCAGCTCGTTAGCTCGAGATGCGCAAGTGGCAAGAAACACCGTAGAAGGTTATTTAGAGATTCTTAGCGATACATTATTGGCGACCAAACTCGAAGCATTTGTTCCGCAATTAAGGGTTCGAGAAAAGAAACACCCCAAACTATATTGGGTTGACCCTGGGTTGGTTCGTGCGATAAAAAAGCGGTGGTATGAAGTCAGCCCCGATGAGCGAGGTGCCTTGCTTGAAGGTTATGTGTTTTCGATGCTATGCGCCTACAATCAAGCCCATCCTTTCTATGATGAGATTTTCTATTGGGCACCCAGTGAAACGCTTAAAACGGAGGTTGATTTTTTGTTAAAACGAGGCGATGAATTCTGGGCTATCGAGGTGAAAGCTCAAGAACGACTCCGAAATGAAGAACTTGTGGGGTTAAGGGCCATTGCCCCATTAACAGGGCTTCGCAAACGAATCTTTGTCTATCTGGGTGAGAAAGAATTGCTGACCGAGGATAATATTTGTATTTGGCCTTTCAAGAAATTCCAAGAGAGCTTGGCGACTGGAAAACTGTTGGATTAGTACACCCTATGCTAAAATAGGCACCATGAAAGTCGAACCCCTTGCTATTCCCGATGTATTGCTGATCACCCCTGATGTATTTGGGGATGAACGGGGTTTTTTTCTCGAAAGTTATCACGAAGGCAAGTTCCATGAGGCGGGTATTACAGAACGCTTTGTTCAGGACAATCATAGCAAGTCGGTTAAAGGGGTTTTGAGAGGGCTTCATTTTCAAAAACCACCGTATGCTCAGGGCAAGCTCGTCAGGGTGAGTGTTGGCGAGGTGTTCGATGTGGCGGTTGATCTGCGAAAGAAAAGCCCCACCTATGGGCAATGGGTGGCGTATCCGTTGATCGCCTCGACGTTTCAGATGCTCTACATCCCATCCGGATTCGCTCATGGATTTCAGGTGTTAAGTGATACCGCGGAGTTCCAATATAAGTGTACCGGTCTCTTTGAGCCAAGCGCCGAGGGTGGGCTGATGTGGAACGACCCTGATCTGGCGATCGAGTGGCCCCTTTCGAACCCGACCCTTTCCCCCAAAGATAGCGTTTATAAGCCCTTTAGTGAATTCCAGAGCCTTTTCTAGCTTTTTTCTAAGACAGGCCAATCTTACTCGCTTGATAAAGCGGAAGATGAGTGATCCATGTGGATTCGATGAGGGGCGCGTTTCTGGCGCTCAGCAGAAATCCTTTTTGTGGGGCAAATTTTGATTGATAAACGTTCATGCTTTGTGAACGAGTGATATGGCCAGCCTTTACCTCGACAGGGATAATCTTTCCCGCAATATCGAGGACGAATTCAACTTCGGACGTACGGCCTTCCCATCCAAACAAGGGCCTTCTGCCGTGTGCTATGAGTTCTTGTGCGACGAAGTTCTCGGCAAAATAGCCTTTATATGAGCCATAATCTTGGGCCCAGAGGGTCTGGGGAGATAGTCCGGAAAGAGCTCCCAAGAGCCCTACGTCAAAAATATATAGTTTAAAGGTGTTTTCTTGAACTTGAGCCGATAATGGCAGGTCAATGTGGTCTAAAATGGGTACACGAATCACCAGTCCGGCCTTTTCTAGCCAGTCGAGACTTCCAACAAGACGCGAATATCGATCGATTTTGGGTATTACCCCCTTGAACGAGTATTTCGACGTGGTTAGATCAACTTTTCGAGCGAGCTGAACGGGGATGTTTTTCCAAATTCGTTCAAGGTGCATCGCATTTTGTTTGCCGGAATGTTTGGCCATATCTGCAATATAGCCCTGTATGAGTTGAAGTTGAACTTGGCGTGCGTTTTCAAACGCAGTGGCTTCATCGCCTGCATGTTGAATGTAGCTAGCAATGACCTCAGGAAGACCTCCGAGGATAAAGTATTTTTTTAAGTAATCCCAGAGCCGCTTATGGATGGCCTCGGGAACGACAGCTGATTGCTCTGTTAAGGCCGCAAGCTTATCATCCGCCGCTAATAAAAATTCATGAAACGAGAGGGGATGCATGTCGAGCATCTCGACTTTCCCGACCGGAAAGGCAGCTTCGTTGAGTTCAAGTCCAAGAAGAGATCCCGCGGCACAAACATGAAGGTCCGGTAGGGTTTCGCAGAAGTATTTCAAGCTCGTGAGCGCGCGAGGGCACTCTTGTATCTCGTCAAAGAAAAGGAGATCCTGCCCTGCCTTTATCGAGGTGCCCAAAAGCATATTGATCTCTTGAAGTATTCGTAAAGGTTCTACGTCGCGATCAAAGATCCTTTTATAATCGGGCTGTGCTTCAAAGTTTATGTAGATGAGGTTGCGAAAATTTGTTTTACCAATCTCAATGAGGCTGTATGTTTTTCCAATCTGCCTTGCCCCATTCAGAATCAAGGGTTTTCGAGCGTCAGTTTCTTTCCATCTTTGCAGTTTTGATTCGATTTGACGTTTCATGCTTGTATATTATGTCAAATCTGACGGAATATGCAAGCGTATAATGTGGCAGGTTCAGCCCTAACACTCATCCCCGCCCAGTCGAAACAGGGTAATGGCGGTGGTGGCAAGTTCGTCGCAGCGATTGTTGTAAGGGTTGCTATCATGACCTTTGACCCATTTAAAGGTGACCGTGTGTGCTTTTGAAAGCGCCACGAGGCGTTGCCACAGCTCAATGTTTTTGACAGGTTTCTTGGCCGCGGTCCGCCAGCCTCGGGCGATCCAGTCTTTAACCCATTCATTCATGCCCTGAACGACATATTTGCTGTCGGTAAAAAGCGTGACGTCGCAAGGTTCTTTGAGGGATTCAAGGCCTTTGATCGCCGCCAAAAGCTCCATTTGATTGTTCGTGGTGAGTTCGACCGCACCGGAGAGTTCTTTTTGATGCCCTTCAAAGAGCATCACCACGCCCCAACCCCCTGGCCCAGGATTCCCACTACACGCCCCATCGCCATAAAGAGTCACGGTTTTCATGAGTTGACCAGTATACCACCCACCACAAAGAATCCATACATAAAAAAGCTAGAATTTGTCTATATATAGATAGGGGCAAAGTCTTTACCTTGGAGGGGAATAATGGAACAAGTCATGGTTGGCGAGCAAACCGAGTTGGGGCTATCACCCCGTCACGAGCTTGAACTCAAAATTGTAAAGATCGGCTCGTTGGCCAACAATATGCTGAAGCGTATTGAGGTTCACGAAGCTCGCCTTGCCAAGCTCTATCGTCAAGAAGAACAGTCCACGGCTAAAGATCGAATTACCCGCTTAACCCAACGAATTCTAGAAATCTCATAGGAGATGTTATGGAATTAAGTCATCAAGCGAATGTGCAACGACGCGTCAATGTCAATACCGATGACATCCAGAAGGTTGTCCTCCAATCTACTGACGAGATCAATGCCGACATTCGTCAAACCCAACAACAAACTCAATTAAAAGATAAGGTTGAGGTTCGTTCGCCCATCCAGCAGATTATTCAGGGGAAAGAAACCGAGGCGAAGAAAGATCTCTTAAAAGACTTTATCCAAAAGGTTGCGAGTACAGGGTCCGACATCCTGACCTCATCAGATAAAGGCCGCAAAGATTCGGGGCTCACGAGTGACCTGAAACTGCTTTTTGGCGCATCTCCCTTGTCAACCGACGAGGTAACGATCAGTGCCAGTGCTCGAATGGGGCAGCTAACACAGGCGGTAAGTACAGCAAAAGCAGACCGAGCGAAAATTTCGGAAGCGGCTTCTCCTGCTGATGAAGTCGATCAAGCCCAGAGCCAACGTGGACTCGAGGATCATTTGTCAACGGATCATAATTCCATCCGTAATCAAATTCAAAAACTAGAGCTATCAAGTGATAGTATTCTGGAGAAGACGCTTTTACCCGATGCTTCGTCTGACGCAGGGGAGAAGATGAACCCCCTTGACGAAAAAGTCACTTCAGATGAAGGTCAAGAGAGTGGGCTTGTTCAGGATAAATCCTCTACGGGGCTCTCGCGGGATCAGCGCATTATAGGGCTTTCTGATGAAGGCGCCGATTCAGATGATCGATCGGATGCAAAGGCTCAGAGTGAGCAATCGGATCAAGATCGGCTCGAGGGGCTGAAACAGGCATCGAAAGATCCCAAAAGTCAGGTTGCTTCGATCGAGGGGGCTGACGTAGAATCCACGGAAAAAACGGAGACAGATGAAGATAAAGATGTCGAAGCGAAAGACAAGGTTGATGCCGATCAACAAAAAGATGATGATATCGAAGCGGCACAGGGTGGACGTATTCAGGTTGCCAGTTCAGGGGATCAATCGGATGGTTCGGGTGGTAGAGATCAAAGTCGTGACCGCGACGAGCCGGTTCAAATATCAAAACAAAGACCAAAGCCAACAGACGAAACGGATACTCGAGATGTTGCTATCGAAAAGTACACGCAAAGTCTGCGAACCAGTCTGATCAGTAATAAGAAGGATTTGTTCGCAGTGGGCAAGCAAGAAGAGTCGTTGCTCAAAGAATATGGCTTAACATCCCGACAGCTAAAGGATATTCAGCTTGCCGTTAAAAAATCGGTTAAAGATGAGATCCGAAGCGACATTAAAGATGCCATTTTAAATAAACAACTCAGCCTTCTTGATCAATATGATTCGGCAGCGGGGGATGCGCGACTGAATAAGTTTACCGATTATTTTGTTAACAATATGTTATTAGGTGGTCAAGATTTTGGTAACTTTGATGACGGGTTCCAAGGCATGATCAATAAGGCGATGTACTTTGCCAGCAAAGACTTGGCTGATTTCGCCGTTGATGAATTGGGCCAGTTCGTCATGTCAGCCTCGTTGGATGCCTCAAAAGACAAAGCCGGCAAGATCCGTGATTTTGAGCAAAAAGTATCCGATCTGAATAAAATAACCAATAACCCCAAGATCACCGAAGAGTGGGCTCAGACAGCGATGGAAGCCATGATGAAGAATTTGGGCTTAGCAAAAGAAAAGATCACGATCGATCCCTCAAAAATAGCGGGCATGAGTGTTAATGTCAACACGGGTGACAGTGGACAACAGCAACATAAACGCGAGAAACATGGCTATGAATATCAAGAAAACGACGAGAAGGATATTTTTATCAATCGACTTCGGGCTCTTTATCTTCAGCGAGCCGTTTCACCGGGGCTTCGGACGACGTTGGACACTGAATTTAAAATTCGGAAGTTGAAGAATGGGCTCATGAAATTGGGCGTTTATACCGATGTGCTCAATGACAAAATCCAAAAAGAAGCGGAACTGGTCGCTAAAGATAATATTTTGGACATGTTGCGGGAGGCTCTTGAGGAGCGCTCAACCCTCTATGAGCTACAAGGACCGGCCTATACGCTTATTGAGCATAAAATAAAAGGAATACTCAAGAACGCGGATAAAGCGGGGATTAAGATCGATAAGACTGAGTTTAACAAACTTCGAGATGAGTCGAATCATCGTATGTTCGAGATCACGCGAAAAGAAGTCGACATGATCGGGGTTCGTTTGTCCGAAATGGATCTTCCTCAGCTTGTGGTTCGCCATCGAGAAATGATGAAACTCATGAGTCGGCTAAAAGAAGAGTCTAGCATGATGGATGAGTTGCCAAGTGCCGATCGATATAGCGTTATGACCATCGTGGAGACAGCCTAATGCAAGATCAACAACAAACACTTGTCGCTCCGTCTACGCAGTCGATCGTTGTTGATACGATTGACGAGGTCGGTCTTTTTGAGTCGTTAGAAAACCTCGTGACCATGTCAACTCTCTTTGAAGCGGTGGACAAGGAAGACCTTGTTGTGAGCGAAGAAACGGATGAAAGCGACGTGACCGTTAGTACGTATGTCGTGTCGCGACATCACCTACGACAAGAGCAAGACAATTTAATATTTAAAGATAAGAATATCGTGGCCCATCTCATGATGGGCGGGGCGGTCGTTCAAGACGATGAAGGGTTGTTGTTTCCTAACGGTGTCCGATACGACTCAACCCTACGTATTTTATCGATCCTACAGAATCAACTTCAAATTCCCTCAAACTGTGAACTGGGGATGAGCGATTCTGAAGTGGGGATCGTTCTTGATGGGTGCGATGAACCGGTTATTGTCTCATTCGCTTCGGGGGCAGCACAGATCAAACTGGGGCCGACAACGATCCAATGGATGGACGCAACCAATGGATACCTTGATGAACATGCGATCCTAGCTTTTGATCTAGCGGGTGATGTCGCGGTGATGAATCTTCGCGATCGCTCGGTTAAGTGTGGGCCCTATCGTGTTTCGTATAACCCGATCGATCTTCCTGTGTTGATGGCAGGAAAAGGCCTTCAATTCGGTGACATCATGAGTTTTGATTTCCAACGAGGCGTGATGAAGCTGGGAAAGAATGCCATCAAAGTGCCTTGGCAATCTCGTCTGATCATCATGGAGGATAGCGTCGAGGTTCTGGTTAATGAGCAGAAGGCAACGCAACGACTTCAATTTATGACTATTGCAGATAAAGTGCAACTTTCCTTGGGAGGGAGCCATCTGCTGATGTCCCCTCGAACGAATGCGGTGGTCGATAATCAGGGACATGTTGCCTTTGAACTTGATCATCAGCTGGTTAGGGTTCAATTGGCTCAGGCCCATGTTCAGTCTGATGGGATCGGTGTCCAGTTTGAAAAGGGCGCTACGGTTGAGGTTGTTCGAGGATCGCTAAAATTTGGCGAAGGACTGTCCCTCAATGGCCGTAAACGTCTGCTTCGTTATGGTGAGAGTCGGGTGTCGCTTCCTAAAAAAGCCAATATCACGATGGAGGGCGATCACCTTAAACTTACCGTAAAGAAAAAAGAAATCACCATGCGACCGTACAATAAGCAGATCTTCATTCGGGTGGGCGGAAAACTCATCGTTTTGACCGTGACGGTGGGGATCGCTGTTGATCAAAATGGTAATCTGGCCTTTGATTATCGAGGCAATCTGGCGATCATGGACACGAATTTTATGGTGCTGGATATCGATGGAGTGAAATTCGATATGAGCAAGGCTAAAGGGGCCGTGGTTGAGATGATCGGAACGGTCGTGATCGTAAGTGCCCCCTCCCAGCCTCAAAATTTCATGGAACTTTTCAAGAAAATGATGTCAGACAATGGGTTGCAAGCGCTATTGGATGATACGGGCGAAAAAATCTCGCCAGAAGCGTTAATTGAGCAGTTGATGTCAATGACGGATCCGGAGGAAATGTTGCAACTCCTTCAGCAGGCGGGTGTTGCGCCCGATGCTGCCTTGCTTGAACGAATCAAAGATCTTCTGTCAGGTATGGGGAAGATTGATTCAACCGCGCTGATGATGCTATCTTCGTCGTTATCGGGAACACAGCTGCAAATTGGGAACCAGTCGATCCCGATGCCGAGTCCCCTTGAAATGACAGAAGCATTATCGGTTGGGGGTGTCGACGTCATGCTTGCTCGAATCAAAGGAAATCAAGTCCATCTGTCGAACCTTAAATAACCCCAAACGTTTTCCCCTTAAGTCGATATAAATAGGTCAATACCTCGGCTACAACCGAGTACATATCGGCGGGGATCTCTTTGCCAACCTTTGCGGATTTATAAAGGGCTCTCGCCAAGGGTGGATTTTCTACCATCGGAATGTCGTTCTCAGAAGCGAGTTGCTTGATCTTCTCGGCAACGAGATTCATGCCTTTGGCGACAACGATAGGAGCCCGCATCTCGGCAGCATTGTATTTGATCGCAACAGCTACATGAATGGGATTCGTAACGACCACGTCGGCTTTGGGAACGTCTTGCATCATGCGATGACGAGCCATTTCGTGTTGACGACGGCGGATCTCGGCTTTGATCGTCGGATCACCTTCGGTCCGTTTATATTCTTCTTTGATCTCTTGTTTTGTCATTTTCATTTGTTCCTCAAGTTGCCATCGTTGAAAGAGATAGTCGATCCCTGCCAGAACAACAAACGCAAGGATGATCTTTAACAAAACGTCCATGGCGAGTTTACAAAGAATGAGAAAAGCATTTTCAATGGGGATATTGAAAAAGTCGAGCATGATCGGAATGTCTTTTCGAATGGTCGAGTAGACGATATAGCCGATAATGATGACCTTAGCCAAGGATTTGATGAGGGTTTCGAGGGAGCGTTTACTGAATAAATTCTGAAATCCTTTGAGAATGTTGATCTTGCTGAAACTGGGTTTTATGGGCTCAAGGGTAAACATAAATCCTATTTGAAGCCAAGAGGCCACCATGACGACCAGCATCATAAATAGCAGAAAGGGCACTGTCAGAATGACAATATGGAAGGTAGCATTAAAGGCAACATTTAGTAGGCTCTCTTGTTGGACATCGATGGTGTTCAAATTTTCGAAATAGAATCGGAATATTTGAAGTAAATGTCCATAAATGAACCCACCAGCAAACTTTAAATATATGAAGGCAGCCAAGAGGATCGCGGCCGTATTGATCTCGACACTTTTTGCGACACTGCCCTTTTTGCGATAGTCTTGTCGTCGCCGAGTGGTCGCTTTTTCCGAACGAGAGGGATCGGCCATTTAGAGCGCTTTCAATACGGCGATGATGTCCGTATAGGCTAACTTTGGAATGTGGCTAAAGAAATTGCCATAGTAGGACATGACAATAAACAGCCCCATGATCCCTACGAGTGATTTGATCGGCATCCCTGTCACAAAGACATTCATTTGCGGGACGCCTTTTGCGATAATGCCAAGGCTGAAATCAATTAAGAAAAGCATGGCCATGATCGGTGCAGCCAGTTGCAAGCCAACCGAAAAACTGGTGCCGACGATCTTCATGAAAATAAGAGGATCGCCCCCCGAAAAGCTCAATGAGCCGATGGGAATGAGCGAATAACTTTGATAAAGCGCATGAATAATAAAGTGATGTCCATTAAAGGCAAGGAAAAGAAGGAGCGCTAAAATATACTGGAATTGACCAAAGAGGGATTGTTGCGCGCTGGTGGCGGGATCGAACACGCTGGCCATCTGCATGCCGGTGACAATGTCGATGAGATGTCCAGCAAATTGAATGGCCAAAAAGATGAGCATAGCCGTAAATCCGATCAAGAGGCCTACCAGGATCTCAAGAATAATTAACAGCCCAAGATTCATCCAGTTCATGGTGTTGGGTAGGGCGGGGGCTTGTCCGCGAAGCAACTCAAAGAAGATATAGGCTAGCACGATGGCCATGCCGATGCGAACGCGGGTTGGAACGTTGCGG
The DNA here is from genome assembly GCA_903910705.1 of uncultured Candidatus Marinamargulisbacteria bacterium. Classification (GTDB taxonomy): domain Bacteria; phylum Margulisbacteria; class Riflemargulisbacteria; order GWF2-35-9; family GWF2-35-9; genus CAIWAN01. Next base: position 17,369 of record CAIWAN010000052.1, on the reverse strand, counting down.
GCACCAAACAAGGGGGCACTGATGAAGATGCCCGATACCCGAGCCAAGAAGACCAGAAATAAAGAAAGGGACGCGAGATTTATGACCGGATAGGTCATCGTGTAAACAGCGAGGTATTCTGAATGATGCGGATGGTGAAATCATGCATGATGCTCATCATCCAACCCCCAGTGGCCAGCAAGACAACCCCCAATAATATGAATTTAGGTACAAACGAGATGGTCATGTCTTGAATTTGGGTTACGGCTTGAAGAATCGAAATAATGATCCCTATGACTAAAGAAGAAATGAGGAAGGGGGCAGAGAGCATCAACACGATCATGAGGGATTCTCGACCCAGATTCATAATGTAGGCTTCGCCCATTTATTGGCTCCTAACGGAAGCTGTATAGCAAGGACTGGGCGATCAAGTTCCACCCATCAACCATAATAAACAAGAGGATCTTAAAGGGAAGGGAGATCATGACGGGGGGTAACATCATCATGCCCATCGCCATTAATAAAGTGGAGATCGTGATGTCGATGATAAGGAAGGGGATAAAGATCACAAACCCCATTTGGAAGGCTGTTTTTAGTTCAGAAAGAATAAACGAAATGATAAGGACATGATTGGGGATGTCCGCTTTGCTTTTCGGTTTTAAGTGGGAGTATTTTACAAAAAGGAGGAGATCGCTTTTTCGCGTTTGTTTGAACATAAAGGTTCTCATGGGCTCCATGCCCCGATCAAAGGCTTGGGCTTGCGTGATCTGTTTTGTCGTGTAGGGTTTAATGGCCACGTCATTTATCTCATTAAAGATCGGTGCCATGATAAAAAAGGTCAAGAATAGGGCTATACCGACCAATACTTGAGTTGGTGGAGTTTGTTGCGTGCCAAGCGCGTTTCGAACAAACCCTAGCACAATGATGATGCGAGTAAAGGAGGTCATCATAATAATGATAGATGGGGCCAACGACAATACCGTCAGGACGATCATAATTTGCAGGGCTGTATTGAGCGAGGCGGGATCACTGGTTTGGCTCAGGGCCATGGTGAGTTTGGGGATGGTGAAGTTCATCGGTTATTCATGTCCTCAAGTTTGTTCGAGTTTTGAAGGATTTTCTTAAGGGTCGTGTCAAACTGTTCGGGTTCAAGGTCGATCGATCGGTTTCGTTTAAAAAAGTTCAACAGTGTTCCCCATGCAAAGGAGGGTTGTTTCAGGGGGGTGGCCTCGTCAAGTAATCTGAGGATAAGGCTAGGGTCACTAAGGGTATCAAGATGAACCATTTGCGTCCCGTTTTGAGCCAATAGGTAAAGTTTGTCTCCGACGTTGATGTATTGAAGTTTACTTGTAGGCCCCAACGGGATCTCTTTGAGAACGTGAGAATGGGCGAGGCCTGTTTTTCGGTAGATAAGTCGAATAACAAGCAGCGTAAGGTACAAAAGAACGAGGACAAAAATAACATTTAAAATGAAGTGAACCGGGCTTATGGTCATCGTTGAAGTCGTGTTTCCTGCGGTATTATTGCTGACTGAATGTTCGGTTATGAAGAAGAGAGGATCCGGCGTGGCCATTTGACCTAGGACTCTTTTTTGGATTTTTGGCTGATGATGTCCGTGATGCGGAGGGCAAAGTTCTCATCAATGACCACAACTTCGCCCTTGGCAATGAGCTTGCCATTGGCCATCAGATCGACGGGTTCGCCGGCTAATCGTGTCAGTTCGACGACGGTACCGATACCAAAATCAAGGATGTCGGCAATCGATCGTTTTGTCCGACCGAGCTCGACAGAAAGTTCGAGAGGGATATCGCCGACCAGATCGATCTCGCTGGAAGATCCAGAGGGCTTGTCATTGATGAGTGTTTGGTAACTGATATTTTCTGCGTGTAGGGTGGGACTCTTTTTTTCAGGAGGGGGAGGTGGTTTAGACCGTGGGGGTGAAGCCTCAAATCCGAGCAAGGAGTCAATTTCATTTTGGTCTATACTGATATCTCCGCTCATTTTGACATCCTTTGATTATGTTACTGTATTATAAAGTCGTTGAAATACACGTTCAATACTTTTGTCTTTTTAAGGATGAAGTTGCTTTTGACTAAAATCGCTTTTCTAAGCTCATTTTTACCTTCGATGGATCGAATATCCGCTGCAGAATTATTGGACAGGATATTGATAATATAGTTCCGTAATATGGATTCTTTTTCTTTGATCTCGGGTGGGATCTCGGGCCCCTTACCCTCGCCGCCTCCTTTAGGTTTTTTTGTCAGCTCAATTTCGTAGTCGATTTGAATTTTTAAATATCGACGCCCCCCCATATCCAGTAAATTGACGACAAATTCGCGCATGGGAACCATTTGCGTAAAGGGTTCCTCTGCGGCATTGATACTGGGAATGGGCTTATTGATGAGCATAAAAGCAATGATCGCAGTAATAATGAACGCCATGGTAACGCCTGCAGCCAGACCAATGGTAACGTACAAGGATTTATTTTTTTTGTTAGGGATGGCCTGTTCCATGTGCTTTACTATACCGCAGATACGAAAGACTTGGAATGCCGAGGCACAGTTTTTTTTGTGCCTCGGCTAAAATAGTTATCGTTTCATGCTAACCAGTGTTTGTAGCATGTCATCACCCGTTGTGATGACTTTTGAGTTGGCCTGAAAGCCTCTCTCATAAATGATCATATTCGCAAATTCTTGAGCGATATCGACGTTAGACATTTCTAAAGTACCAGCAGAGAACGTTCCTCTACCGCCGGTGTTCGCCGCACCAATTTGGGCTGTCCCCGAGTTATTCGAGGCAATAAACATGCTATCCCCTGTTTTCATTAAACCTGCCGGATTGTTAAAGGCGGCTACCGCTATTTGCCCAATGGTTTGGTTGAGTCCATTGGTATAGATACCCAAAATCTCTCCGTTCGAATCAATGGAATACGTTGATAGGGAGCCATCGGTATACCCATCTTGGTTGACGTGTAACATGGTGCTTGAAGAGGCGTATTGGGTCACGCTGCTGAAATCAGGAACAATGGAGATCGAGTTCGCTCCGCCCGATGCGCCTACCGTTATATTCCCATTTACCGAACCGGATTGTATGACGCCGTTCGCATCAAAGGTTAAGGTGCCCGAACCCACAACATCGATACCCCCAGCGTCCCATTTCCACGTGTTATCGGATAGTCGCTTTAGGGTTACGTTAATGGTATGGGCAAGTCCGAGAGAGTCATATACTTGTGTCGTTGCGATGTGTTCTGCTGCTGCTACCGTTTGTAAGACGACCGTACCGGCTTTAAACCCTGTTGTATTCGCTGTGATAGAGACCCCTGTAAGTCCTGTGATCTGGGCATCCCCATTACTGAAATCGAGTTGAGTGTAGTGTGCGCCCCCTCCGTCAGCTTCAATGAATTCGTGGGTAACATTTGCGGCGACTGACGTTCGTCCTATTTGGGTTGTAACGCCCATCAGTGTTGATTTGATGCCCCCTGCACCCCCATCGGCTACGCTAAGCCCTGTGGTCGCAACTGATGGGTCTTTTGTTTCAATAATGAGATTACCTGCATTATTGACCGACATCTTAACGGCTTTATCAAACCCCGCAGAGGCGCCCCATGTATTGAAACTGGTGATCAGATCATTGAGTGTGGTTTCTGTTCCGGTTGGGGTAAATGCAATAGTTTTTGCTCCGCCGGCTTCATTGACCGTGACATTGAGTGTCTGGGCAAGGCTGAGGGCTGGCCAGGTTGTTAAGGGGAGTGCTCCCGCAATAGAGGGTGACCCCCCCAGAATGGTTGTTCCTTTGTTGTGGGTGCCTGCGGTCCAAACAGCATTTCCCGTTCCAAAAACATTGGCAGCGATTCCATTGGTTGCAAACCCGATATCTTCAACAGAAATGGTTGCATCAGAGCCAGCAATATTTCGGGTTATTTTGACGGCATTTCCTGATAGTTCAGCGGTAACCCCATTGATCTGAGAGTTGATCGCAGATATTAACTCATTGACTGTGCTGATATTGCCATTCGCAAGGGTTACAATGTTTGAAACCCCGTCGACGGCGACCCGAAACGTACTTACATTGGTGGCTCCAAGCGCTGTTAAAGATTCGGTTCCGTTCAAGTCTGTTCTTGTGCCGGTATGTGTTTCAGCATTGACCGTCAGATAATGACTGCCTACGACGTCAACAATAGGGAATGAGGCGCCAAGGTTATCAATCGCGGTGGCGTTGCCGGTATAGGTGCCGGTGATCAGCTCTACATTGGCAGAATTCCCTGACGCGATGTGCGGGGTACCAAGCATATCTGATTTAGAGCTGAGATTATGGGCATAGTCTACTTTTGTTGTGGCGCGGGCGTCGATCGTTTTTCCGACAGGGATAAGCAGCCCTTGAATATTGGTGTTAAGATCAACGGTTCCCGCTGAATCGGCCATCCAGCCCATCACATTCATTCCGTTTGAGGCAACCATTGTTCCGTTCGCGTCAAAGGAGAATTCGCCCGCTCTCGAGTAGGCTTGTTTTTGACCATCACTAAGGATAAAAAAACCATTGCCTTGAAGGGCAAGATCACTCATGTTTCCCGTAGATTGAAGATTGCCTTGTTGATGGCTGACGTCGATGGATGCCGTTGCGATACCAAGGCCGACTTGAATGGCGTTTGTACCCCCCGTTCCTTCGGCTGAAGGAGATCCTGCGCCTCGAATGGTTTGACTCAGAAGTTCTGCGAACTGAATACGGGAACCTTTATACCCCACGGTGTTGACATTCGATATATTGTTACCGATAACGTCAAGCGCTGTTTGGTGGTTCCGAAGGCCAGAAAGGCCTGCGAACATAGAACGTAACATAATACCCCCCCCTTTTTATTTAGCAGGTTTCCTCAGGAGGTCCAACCCGCTATGGATTCAATAACTAACCGATAACCGCACTATCAATATTCGTAATCACCTGATCTTTCATGGATTGTTGGTCCATGGCCGTTATGACCGTTCGATTCTTTATACTTACAACAAGCGCCAGATCATCGATCATGACGAGCGAGTCGCGAGATCCTTTTGCTGCAGCCTTATCGATCGCACTGGTGATGCGGGAAAGGTCTGTCGGCGTAATGTCGATATTTCTTTTCTGAAGTCGAGCAATAGCATGATTCGAAAATTGGACAATATCTTGATCGTCACTGATCCCCAACTTTGCTTTAAATTCTTGCGCGAATTGACTTTGTTCAAGTTTTCGTTGACTGGGTGTGGGGGCAATGTTTAGACCGATCTGGTCGGCTTGTATCCGTGCAATATCTTGTGAAAATCGGCTCATATCTACCATGTGTTTCGTTCGCCTCCCTTCAAAATAGATGGATCAATAAACATAGCTGACGTCTCCGATGGCCACTTCGGTCGGATAGGCTTTTCCATATAATCCTCGAAGCGCTGTTGGTAGTTTGGTCGCATCCGCATAGCCTAAAGTTGTTGCAAAATCGGCTTCTGAGGTGATGTTTGAACGCCAGACGAGCTTGTCTGCACTGAGACTGGTCGCGGTAAATAGGGTGTTCTTATATTGCTCATAACTCTTTCCGGCTGCATTAAAGGCGGAGACAACATCGGTTTTAAGTACAGTGCTTGTATCCGCTTGGTCAAGCAGGAGCGTATATTTGCCACTAACGACCTTGACCCCGCCTACAACGCCTTGAGTAACCGCTTGAGTCAGAACGTCGACTTTCTCGACGGTTTTTCCGATGAGGGAAAATGCTTGCGCCCCTTCAAGAGTTTTTTGCTGGTTTTGCTGGGATTCAAGGGCACTAAATTGAGCCAACTGAGCGATAAAGCTTTCATTGCTTTGAGGACTCATCGGGTCTTGGTATTGAAGTTGGGTGACGAGCATTTTAAGAAACTGGTCTTTTCCCAACTGATTGCTCGAGGTGATATTTCGATTAATGGAGTTAAACGCATTGGTTTGAATAGTCGGCGTTGTACTGGCCATGATCGAGCCTCCTTTAGGCCACTCTGTCCAAATCCCCGCTATGTGCGATAGCTAAGGAAGGGGACGAGTTTGCAACAAAATGATCCTCATTGACTAAAGGATTCGAGTAAAAACCCTGATTGGATGCGCTTTCCTGATTGTCTTGAAAACCCTGGTTCTGAGATCCATTGGTTTGGACATCAACACTCATTTGCGCCATATTAAAGTTGCCTTGCTGTTGAAGGCTATCTTTGAGTAAATTGAAATTGCTTTCAAGGACGGATTTGACCATCTCGCTGTTGACTTGGAACTTAGCGGAAATAGTCGCTGGCTCGTGAAGGGCTTGGTTCTCTGTGCGAGTGATCTGAATCTTAATGTCCCCTAATTCGCGAGGATGTAGACGAAGCGTTACTTCGGTTTCTGAGCGAAGCTTGGTGACGGCCATAAAGGTTGTAAATTGCGACAGAATGGCGGTTTGTTTTTCGATGTTAGCGGTTTGGGGTGCCCCTGCAAGTGGTGCTGTGGCCGCAACAGATGGTTGAGCTTGGGGGGCCGCCTTGGTGTCGGTGTTTAGGTTGACAACATTGAGATTGTCGCTAAAAAGAGGCTTTATCATATCGGTAAGCTGCTTGCTGGTTTGTGATTTGGTTTTTTCTGGTGGGGCGATGTCCTGACTTAATGCATCAACAACTTCTGGCGTGGATTCGACAACGGATGCTGCAGCGATCGCTTCAGGGGTTTGCAGGTTTGTTGCAACCGGTTGGATCGTCGCGTTCTTTTGGCTAAGATCAATCCCCTTAATAAGTTCTGTCTTAAAGGTTTGAGTTTTTTTAACCTCTTCAACATAACCTTGTAGGTCTTGGAGAAGTGTTGCGATGGACGAAGCCGATTGATCCGTTGAACGTTGAAGGGGTAATGCTTGTGACGAGGCGTTCGATACTTGTAGCGATGTTGTTAAGGAGTCTTTAAGGGTGTTTAAGGACGCAAGGATATTCTTTTGATCGATAGAAAGCGATGCGGATTGTGTCTGAAGGGTTGAAAGGCTTTGCGATATTTTTGAAATGAGGGCCATCAAATTCGTTCGTTCCTCTGCGGACATGTCCACCTTATCTTTCAGCTTGGCCAGAAGGGGGGCTAATTCTTTGATGTTTTTGGCTAAGGTCGCAAGGTCTGTATTATTCGTTGTATTGAGGTCTGAAGACGTAATCGATTTCCCGCTTAGTCGAAGGGTGACCGGAGGGATCTCTGTCCACTTTGTGGCATGGTTTGGCTTGGCCAGTGTTTCTTTTGACGTGAGTGTTGGCAAAAAGGCGATGGACGTGGGCGTTGTTGAAACGAGCGTGTTGACCTTTTCTTTAAGGGCTTCTTCCTCGAGTTTGGCTTGAGCCTCTTTGGTTTCTTTGTTGGTGGCCTCAGCTTTTGTCGTTTCACTGGCTTCCGTTGAGGGACTTGATTTGTTCTCGGCGGGTTTATTGGCTTCGGCCGAAACGGTGGATGGCTTAGTCGGCGTCTCCGCTTTCGATTCAGCAGGAGGGGATTGACTCTCTTTGGCAAAAATATCTGCAAAAGAAGAATCCGTGTTTTTTGACGATGACGAGAAGAATAGCGTTTGATCCCCTAACGAGGATACTTGTGTGACCGCTTGCATAGGTCTCCCTTTCTTGGCTTTGGCCATACGACAAGCGTTCCTGGCAGCCAGTGCTAATAATGATCTTCCGTGAAAAACCCCCGTACAATTCCCTGTAACACTTAACATAGTACCTATTTTTTTTTGCTTGTAAAGGGTCAAAAGAGTGCGAATCTTTGATATGATAACGATCATGGATGAAGAACAAGGCAGAGCGGAAGCAGCAAAAAAGGTCAAAACCCATAAGCGCCGCCTAAAACACCCGAAAAAGAAACTAGACCCTCAACGGGTTAGACGTTCCGTTGTGTCAGGTATTCTCATCGCATTGAGTCTCTTTTTGTTGATCTTTCTTTTGTATTTAGTCATCGCCAACTTGGCCTTTATGGGATATTTGCCAAAGAGAGTGGCCTATCGGTTGCCTTTTATAGCGAGTACCGTTCAGAAAATTGCTGCTCAAGAACAACGTGTTGCGTGGGCCAAGGAACGTATTTCGGCTCAAAATCAAATCAAGCGAATTGGCGAGTTTAATCTCGATATCAGAGAGGTCGCCGATATTGAGAGTTCGGAACAGACGCCTCCTTTTTTGTATCGATTTCGGGTCATCCGAAATATTGTAAAAAATAAAGAATTTTCAGAACTCTGGGTCGATAATGTTCAGATCATGAAGATCCTCGTCGGACAGGGCAGCAAAACACCGTATATTCGAACCAAACAAGTCGCGCAACGCCTGTATGATGCGGTAAATCTCCATGCTGATTTCAATGAATTAGTCCCTCTTATTAGTTCGGGAAGTTACTGTGCGATGCTCGGAAAGCAAGAGATGTTTCAAGTGAGTCGTGAGGATGCGATCGGTCTCAATGTGCCCCCCCGCCATTTGTTGTACCAATGGATAAATAGTACCCGCGTTGCAATGGGGGTTGTTGGTATCGATGAGCCGCCTCCGCCCGATGGTCAAGATGTTCCGGCCGCGTCCTTTTTGCTGCCTGCGATCCCCCAAATGCCGTCTGCGTCAATAGCCCCGACCGAGACAAATGGGGTGGCGGTTCAGCCAACGGTGAATGTTGTCGAAGAGGCCAAAAAGAAACGTCGACAACTAGCGGCTGTTTACGAAAAGATGGACATCAATGCCTTGCCGCCGATATTTACGCGAATGAATAACAAAGCCGTCGAAGATATTTTATTGGCTCTGTCGGACAGAACCGTTACCAAGTTATTTGTTGCCCTGCCATCTGAAAAAGTTGCGACGTATTACAAAGAAATGACGCGAGGGACGTTGACAGAGGAACCCTCAAAAAACTTTCAACAGTTCATTCGGGTCTGGGAAAAGGTGCCCCCCGATGACGTCTTGGTTATTTGGAAGCATTTGTCGCCCCCAGAATGCAAAAAGATCCTTGATAAAATGTCGGTCAAAAAGAAGGCAAAACTGCTCTCGACGATGCAGACCAATGACGCTGCGATGTTCTTGAAGTTAATGCGGGAGGAGTAGCGTTAAATGAGAGAAATAAACGTGGAAAACTTGCCCAATTGTTTTTCTCTTTTTGCCCAAATTTCCAACAAAGAAAGGTTTATTGTTTGTTCTCTTGCAACAAGTAAAGCTTGTTCAAGGGACTGTTCATCGTTCCAATAGAAGTAGGCTGTAAGCCTATCTTTTACGCAGTCTGTAGGCGTTAGGAGCTTTATTGAACCAAGATTTGTTTTATATTGCGCAAACTCTGTAATGGCGTCTCGGCCTATTGCTGCAGGCGGGTTCACGAACTCTAGAATAAAGTTGCTCTCTGAATGAACAAAATAGTTATTCTTTGTAAACCTGAACCCGATGCGAGACAGCGCTTCTTTGATCTTTTTGCCTTCGTGATAAGTAATTAAATCTAAATCACCTGAGATGTAAGCATGTTTTGAATAAATGGATACACATGCTCCACCGACCAAAACGACATCCACACCCTGTTGTTCTAAATATCCACCAATAAAGGCTGCTAGGTCAGAGATGGACAGATCTTTAACAATAGGAATTGTCACAGCAATGGCTTGTTCGCTCGTCTTGGACGCTTTCTGGTAAGGCGTTGATACGTTAATTTCTGATCCTCGGGTAGAAAACGATAAGCTGCTTTGACGAGTGCCTCAATCTCATTTAGAAAGGGATACTTTGGATTAAATTGAAATTGTCGTGTTTTTCCTATGTTTAGACTAACTAGGAGTCCGCCCCGCTCAAGTTTATTGAGGGTTTTTTGGATCGGTGCAAGAGAGCATCCAAATTGTCGCGAGAGTTCGTAAGCATACCCCGTTTTGTTCTTTGATAAATATTGCAGTATTTTTTCAATATTTTTATTTCCAAACAAGTAATCTAACATAAATCATACCTCCAATGAAGGTTATATTACCTATTATTGAGGTATAAATCAATAGGCTGCGATGTTCTTGAAGTTAATGCGGGAGGAGTGAGGGCTATCCGTTTGGTTGAGTGATTTTGATGTATTCGGCTTGCTGCTCGAGTTCTTCGATATCTTTTGCGATCCAATTCTTCAAAAATGAAAGCGAGAATTCATGCTCATGAAGGATGCCTTGAAAACGCTGTAATAGCTTTTTGTGTATCGGTTCTTGATTTTCTTCTTCGGTCAATAAGGCATAGAACTCTTTTATTGAGCTGCAATTTTCCAGATCGCTAAAGCTGGGATAGGCCGTGACCTCGTCTTTAAAGCTTTTGAAGTTTGAGTATTTGAGACCTTGACTGATACATTTCATTAAAACCGTTTTCTTGTCCCATTTTGAATCGATATGGGGAATAAATTCGGTCAACTGTTTGATACGGAAAAGGGTGGTAATGAGCTCATCAAAGGGCCCTTTATTGTTCTTTTTAACGCAAACACGCGCAATATCTCGGAAGGTCTCGGGTTGTTCTTCTTGTTCCATATTCAGAGTGTGCCCCAAAATAGGGGTTATTAAACCTAAAAAACATGTTACGATTAACCGTTATGGAACAAGAGCTGCGTTATACCATTCGCCGTTTAGCCAAGTCGATAAAAATCTACAACAAACATTTCAATCTTGAGAAATTTATTGAGGCCTTTGAGTTCTCGATGAAAGCCCATGATGGCCAGAAACGGCGGTCAGGGGAGTCTTATATTTGGCATCCCGTTCATGTGGTTGAGATCCTAGCCGAATATGAGGCCGACGAGACGACACTCATTGCGGCTATGCTGCATGATGTGGTCGAGGATACCGATGTGTCCCATGAAGAGATCGTTCGGTTGTTTGGTGAAAATGTGGCGGAGATCGTCGAGGGGGTTACGAAGCTCGGCCGATTGAATTTCTCGAGTGCGGAAGAGGCGAAGATCGAGAATTTTCGTCGGATGTTTTTGGCCATGGCCAAGGATATTCGCATCGTCATCATTAAGTTAGCCGATCGCCTTCACAATATGCGAACCTTGAAGTTCCTTGATGAGGATAAGCGGCGACGGATCGCTCGTGAGACCCTTGATATTTATGCGCCCCTTTCCCATCGATTGGGGATGAGTCAAATAAAATGGGAGCTAGAGGATCTTTGTTTCCGCCACCTGTATGAAGAAGATTACCAAAAATTGAAAGGTGAGATCGCCGAAAAGCGAGAGGGTCGGGAACTCTACATTCAGGATTTTGTTAAACTCGTTCAGACCTTACTCGCGCTCGAGGATATCCCTGCGGTTGTAACAGGGCGGCCCAAACATTTCTGGTCGATTTACAATAAAATGATCAAGCAACGTACCACTATTAAGAACCTCTATGACCTTTATGCCATTCGAATTATCGTGAAAGAGGTCAAAGAGTGTTACGCCGTTCTGGGTATCATTCATACGCAATGCAAGCCTATTCCGGGTCGATTCAAGGATTATATCGCGATGCCCAAACAGAATATGTATCAGTCTATTCATACGGTGGTTATTGGCCCGAGCGGAAAGCCCGTCGAGGTTCAGATCCGAACCGAGGAAATGCATAAGATCTCGGAGTTTGGGGTGGCGGCGCATTGGCGATACAAAGAAGGTAAGGCCAAGGATGAACCGTTCGAGAAGAAGCTTGCTTGGCTTCGAGAACTCATCGAATGGCAAGGGGATGTTGATAATCAGGACTTTTATGAGACGCTCAAAATCGATCTGTTTACGGACGAGATCTTCGTGTTCACACCAAAGGGAGACGTCTATGAGTTGCCGGCGAATGCGACCCCGATCGACTTCGCTTATCGTGTTCATACACAGATCGGGCATCGTTGTAATGGCGCCAAGGTCAATAATTTGATCGTTCCGTTGGATAAACGTTTGGTCAATGGGGATATTGTTGAGATCATTACGGCCAAACAAGAAAGTCCTCGATTCTCATGGCTTTCGATCGTGACCACCTCGTCAGCACGGAATAAGATTAAGCAATGGCTACGCAAACATACCGATATTTATGAAAGTGATGAGGCTGAGACAGGGACAAAGCATGCGGAGAAACCCGAGAAACCCAAAGAAACCGCGCTTGAGAAGACATTAGAGGCCATTAATCAAAGCAGTACTGCCAGCGAGCGGCATCCTCGAAAGAGTGGTGGCATCATCATCCAAGAGGGCGATGATGTGCTGACATACCTGAGTCGTTGCTGTAACGCCGTTCCGGGTGATGACATTATTGGCTACGTGACCAAGGGCAGAGGGATTGCGGTTCATCGACGAGATTGTAAGAATTTGCGATATTTTGAAAAAAGCAAGCTCGTTAACGTCTCGTGGGACCAATCGTTTGAAGGAAGCTTTGAGCTAGGGCTTGATATTTACGCTTATGACCGCGTGGGCTTATTAAATGATATTGTTGGCAAAATTGCCGAGATGAAGATCAATATTTTGAGTGGCCATATTCGAACAACAGCTAAGGGGGTTGCGGTTGCGCATCTGTTGCTTAGCCTTCATTCACTCGACAGCTTAGAGGGTGTCATAAAAAAACTTAAGTCGGTCAAAGATGTCTATGAGGTGCAACGCGCAAATGGCTAAACTGCTGTTTATTCTTTTTCAGGCTGCCTTGATTAATAACTTTGTTTTAGTGCGATTTCTTGGCGTGACATCGATGCTCAGCCATACCTTTCAGCTGGAGGCTGCTGTTGGGATGGGGTTTGCGGTTACGCTGGTGATGGTATTGGCAAGCCTGATAACGGGGTTGATCAATAGTCTCATCCTGATGCCGCTAGGAGCGTCTTTTCTTCAACTGACCTTTTTTATGATAACGATCGTCGTTTTGGTGCAGGTCTTGGCCTTGTATTTGGGTCAAAAGAGTCCAAAGATGCATCAACAAATGGGCGTTTATATGCCGCTGCTTTTGACGAATTGTGCCATCCTTGGGGTGACGGTTCTTAATGTACAAAATCAACTAACCCTTGTTGAAAGTCTCTTTTTTTCATTGGGGGGTGGTTTAGGGTTCTTGTTGGTTTTGGTCGTTATGACGAGTCTTCGTGAGCGTCTTGAGGGGGCGGATGTTCCGCGTTCGTTTCGGGGCGCGCCAATCATGCTGGTTGCTGCGGCCATTCTGTCATTGTCTTTGACTGTCTTCTCGTCGTTCTCGGTGCACTGATGTTCAGTATCTTCCTCTCCTTTCTGGGTGTTTTGCTTGTGATGATATTTTCGGGATTGGCGGTTTGGCTCGTCTCGGCTCTTTCAGATAAATATGGAGGGGATGAGGCGATATTGCCTGACATGGATAGGGTGAAGCCGGCGATTAAGCCTAAACACAAGATTCGTCAGGCGGCGGTTATCCGATGCAAGGGTTTTGGCCCCGATATCGCTAGAGATCGTTTTCTTTATGACGGCCTTGCCTCGTGTCAATTGGCGCATCAAACGGCAGGAGGGTTTAAGGCTTGTTCTGTCGGGTGTTTGTCCTTAGGTGATTGTGCGCGAGCGTGTGAGCGTGAAGCCCTCAACATGAATGAAGCGGGCGTGCCGGTTGTTGATCTATCAAAATGTAGCGCCTGTGGGCACTGTGTTGCTGCTTGTCCCCGAGGGATCATCTCGCTCGTTCCGATGCAGCCTCAATATATGGTGAGCTGTATGTCCCATGAAAAGGGATTGATCGTCCAAGCGGATTGCTCGGTAGGGTGTAATGCTTGTGGAAAATGTATAAAGGTTTGTGAGTATGCGGCCATAGGGGTTGTGGATTCTTTGGCGGTGATCGATCCTGAGAAATGTGTCGCGTGTGGAGCGTGTGCAAAGGTTTGTCCGTTGCATTGTATCGATTACGTTGACACCACCGTGACACTGTAGCCGATGATAGGCTATAATGGCCGAGGTTTTCTTTGGCTCCTGTAGCTCAGTCGGTAGAGCGCATCCATGGTAAGGATGAGGTCGGCGGTTCGATCCCGCCCGGGAGCTCCAAACTTGTTTTTGGAGTACACTTTGAAATACAAGGTTTTATCCCTACCGGATCTACAACATTAATGGGGGCTACGTTTTCTTTCGAAAGGAAATTTGAATTTTATAGATTAGTACATTTATTAAGAAAAACGGATTCCCTAGGACGTAACGAATAAAAAGTCTTTTTGGTTCTTTATAAAGGCGATAAAGCCATTCCATACGAATAACCCTCATAAAGGTAGGCGCTCTTTTAATCTTTTTGGCATGGAAGTCAAAAAATGCTCCTAACCCAAGCGCTAGTTTAATATTAAGTTTGTCAATATTTTCATGAATCCAGATCTCCTGCTTGGGGACACCTAAGCAAACATAGAGAACATGTGTACCTGAAGAATTTATTTTATTAATAATTTCTTCTTTCTGTCGATCATTATCAATTTTGCCTGGATGGGTTCCGACTATTTTTAATCCAACGATATTATTTTCTATCTTTATTTTAGCTTCTTTAGCAATACCCTCGGTCGCTCCGAAGAAAAATACGTTTAGATTATTTCTAGCGCACCACTCTAGAATTGTAATACCAAAATCAGTGCCATTAAAATTCTTCAAAGAAATCTGATATAAAAGCTTTCCAGCAATCCATAATCCTATGCCATCAGCAAAATTGATGCTAGGTGATCTTAATACCTGTTGTAGCTTCTTGTTAAAGTAAGCGACGTTCACTACATGAGCGTTAATAAAAAACAGCTTAAGCTTTGAGTATATTTTTAGTTGAGATTCGATCATTGATAATGCTTCTTGATCATTGTTCAAGTTCGAAACAGGGATTGTGCAGATATCAACGTTGTTGTTGTGATTTGTCATATCAGGATTCTACCTATGATGCATGTATAGGAATCAGTGTACACTGAATGGAAAAAGGTTGGAATAATTTCTTTATAAGAATGGAAAATAAGCTGCCGATATAGCCTGTCACTGTCTATCTTCCTTAGCCAGTCATGGGCTGATGATCATTTCGAACGTGTCGCTGCTGGGTCTGAGCATGACGGCTCCATTTCCGAACTGTATCCCTTGCTCATCAACAATCACAAGCTGGTCTTTTTGTTTAAGAATAGTGGCGATGATCTTGGGGGAGAAGATCGATCGAATTCGCCATTTTAGGGCTCTTGAAGACTTGAAATGTTCTTTCCAGTTTGCGTGTAAGACGGTGATATTTGCATGTCCGATATAATCAGCCAATAAATCAAATTCTTCGGCTTCAATCAAGTGAGAGATTCTGTCATAGTAGCGTTGGACGTGTTGTTCGTTTTCATTAAGGGTTGTTCCTTCTGGCCAGATGATCTTGTATTCAGGGAGCTTAGAAAGAGTCAGGAAGGGTTTCGGTTTTCGAGAAAGAGTTTCGTTATTGACCCATTTAATAGGATAAAAGTTAAGGGTCGGCGCACTCCACGTTGTTGCCCAACGAACGGGTCGACCGAACAGGTCTTTTTCCCCCACAATATTAACGATATCGGTATCAGCCGCGTAGGGGTCAAGGTTGACTTGTAGGGGAAAGCTTCGTCCCCGCCAATAGAGGGTTCCTTTATCAATGAGAAGGGTTCGTTTCTTTCGAGCCATATATACGCCATCATAGAGGGCTTGGGTAATAGCGTGGGAAAGGGATTTAAGGTCAATCGGATAAAGCTGGGCGGAGAGGAGGTTCATCGAGACACCTAGCGGGCTAGTCCATGCGAGACCATATTTTGAGGGCTTAATTTTGTCGAGGGCAAGGGTATACTCTCGGGACTCATGGAACCGGTAAGTTTCGATGATCTTGTAATCATCTGAAAGTGGCGAGAATTCGACGGCGGAAAGAGGTCCTGACGCTTGAAGCGCCAATCGGACAGACTTGCTATCAGCCAGAACACTGCGAAAGACTGGATTGATCCAAACCGAAGTGGTTGTCATCAGGGGTTCGGCGGCAGATAGTGAACAAAAAAGAACCCAGCAACAAAGCCAACTTTGTTTAATGTGCATCTGAGTACTTTACCATGGTTGTCAATGAACGATATAATGAGCCCATCACGGGGCGGTTAGCTCAGATGGCTAGAGTACATGATTGACATTCATGGGGTCACTGGTTCGATCCCAGTACCGCCCACCATTACTCCCCTACAGCCAAACATGGAAGCGGGATGAGACTAGGAAGAGAAGGATATTTAGGGTTCGATACCGAACCCTAAAAAAGTCCGCGAAAATGTCGAATTCACCCTGTATCTGTCCATGGAAAATACTCCGAAAATGGGATCATGGCGAACATAATTTCAAGGCCATCTTTCTTGCATTTAATCCGGTCGATCAAGCTTGTTAGTTGCTCGCGATGTGACTGCCAATCGCTAAAGGGATAGTCTGACCGGTAGTTGATGAATCGCTTTTTGATCTCTGTGATGTTGAGCAACTCGTCTCGGGTCTGACTGACAAGTGTTTCCTGTTTGCTGATAGCCGTTCGGCACTGTTTTTCTTCCGTTTCCATTTCTGCGATTTTGGTTTTGATGAGTTCGCGTTCTTGACTCAGGAACTGACTCGACAACAAGCTATCCAGATATTTGTCTTTTCGCTGTTTGAGCTGGCTCTGGGTGCTTTCTAGGTGGTGATCGCGCTGACTTGGGATTCCAATTTGGCCAGACTAAAATGGGGTCGCTGACATTTGTGGGATTTGGCTCTGGAACCCGTGCATCGGTAGTAGAAATATTTCTGTTTGCTTCGGTTCGTTGCGAAGCTAGGCGCTAAAGGCGAGGAACATAGGGAACAAAATACCTTTTTAGCTAGCAAGGCATGGGTAGTGTTTTTGCTCTGATTGAGCGTTTTGGAGTTGAAAATATCCTGAACCTGTAGAAACTTCTTCTCGGAAACAATCGGTTGATGGATGCCCTCGTAAAGTGCGCCATTCCAACGGATTTTGCCCATATAGACGGGATTCTGCAAAATCCATTGTACTTGCCGACACTCAAAAACATTGTTGCGACGGTCGCGAAAACCCATGTCATTGAGTGTTTGTGCGGTATGCGTGGTTGAGCGAGTGGCTAGAAAGGTATCGAACAGGATCTCGACGATATCCTTTTCCTTCTTGTAGGGAACGATTTCCTTGTCCACCGTGGTATAGCCGAGCGGCCTGAGACCACCATTGTACAGGCCCTGACGAGCGCGAAAGCCCATGACATCGGCGATACGTTCAGATGTTTGTTCTCGTTCCAACTGGGCAAAGACCAGAGCCACCCGAAGCATGGCTTTGCCCATAGCGGTTGTGGTATCAAAGTTTTCTTTGATACTAATAAACTCGACATCGTTTTCGTTCATCAAATTGACATATATAGGCACATCGTGTGCAACGTATTCATTAAAATATCGGTCATTGCTGGGCAAAGTATCAACTTTTTCATCATATTCTTTATTTTCAATATGATCTATTTCCTCAAGAAATAGTTCTAACCGGAGGATATCTT
>CAIWAN010000051.1 GCA_903910705.1 uncultured Candidatus Marinamargulisbacteria bacterium | reverse complement strand
TTTTCTCAAACACTATGGAAAACCTTTTGACCCACTTCGTCAACTTGTGCACATGATGCACAACTCTTTGAGTTGCACACATGTACCCAAGTGCGACTATGGGCGTTTTTTGAATTTTACAGAAAGAATGTTACAGTATCTTAAATACTTCCATTTTATCTAAGATATAGGTGCGAATCTCACAAAATGAAACTTGAGAAATCACAAAAACTGCAAAAACGGCTACTCCTAGTCTTTTCATTGTTCTGCTCCTTTATGGGACTCTTAATTCCCCGTGTTTTACAGATTAGCTAGAACATTGAATGCAATGATTAAATATAGAACTGAATCAAAAAAAGAACGAATCGTGTTTCCAATTATTTGTAGTTCAATTGTGGAGGCTGACTCCAGTTCAGGAAGAAGTTTTACCATCTCTTGAAAGCTTTGACTTTCATCATTATGTAGTTTTCTTAAATTAATAAAATGAATGGTATTAAAAAAGGCTTCTTTGCCTACGGTCTGAGCTAGTCCCCCAATATTTAAAGAAATAATTAGAAGCATCGAAAAAACAACTATTTCAAATATTGAGTTTAACTTTGCATATATTGCAACAATAATGAAAACTTGGACTAACCTGAACAGAACAGAAAATGCGTAGGCGAACACTGCCTTTTTTTTATGTTTTCTAAACTTTTTCAGCAGATCATCTATCATAGTATTTCTCCTTTATGTTACTTAATTATAGTAATAATAGAATGAATAATATCATCCATTATTTTATTATTAATTACCAAAAAATATCCGAACAAGAGGCCTGTCAAAATACGTATTAAATTTGTACTGACATAATTAGTATATTTTTGAAATAATCCATCAATTGTCATTGGAATTAAGAATATTAAAGTAAAAGGGTTGTTTGAGTAATGAATAAAGCTAAACAATATTAGTGTTATTGAAAGCAAATATCCAACGAAAAGTGCTGAGCATCTAGTGCAAAAAGGCAAACAAAACCCCAAAACAAATATCCCGCGCTCAGCATTTTTATTGCAGATAGGAGCTGCGCCTAAATACGACAGTCTTTTTTTAATGCTATCCATTATTACAGCAAAAACAGTATATTATGACCGCAACTATAACCCATGTTGGTATCCACATAATTTAAGCTCCTCCCTTATGGGACTGTTTTGTTCTTATTAGAACTTATATTTACAGTTGGACCAATTACATGCCGTTTAAATTCACAAGGGATGGGGCCCCTTATTTGTTTTACTTCATTGTTTATTATTTTATATATCGGCAATTCATTCCATTTAATTGTTTCAATCAGGGTATTTTCATCTGTTTCAATGAATAAGTCGCTAACTTTTCTGGCCTCTAACCATGGGTGATGTCCACATGAAATGTACCCACTTTCATATTTGCTACAGTAAGGGTTTTCTTCAGGATGTCGAGCATATGCAGCCATCTCATCTAAATTAGATGTGGTTATGGAATACATTAACTCTACGATATATGATACTTTTTCAGGTGTAAGCCGAGGCTTGAGTATGGCTACAACCTTATCGGTAACAGCCGAGGAATCATTCATCCACACCCAAGTAACAAGCCAGACTTTCGTTCCTCTTCGTTTCCTCAATTTATTGGCTCCTTTATGTGACTCGTAAATTTTCTTCTAATATTGTTCTAGCTCTCATTATTGTTGCCTTCCCGCCACCCACTTTATTTTCATTAGACTGAATAACAAAATTTAATGCATCAAGTTGATAATTATTGTTAAAAATAGCCTTTCCTGCATTAGCTTTAGTCGTAAAAGAAGAAAACTTCCATGTTTCACCATTTTTTTCAAATACTTTGATGAGCTCATCGGTATATAGTCTCTTTTCAAAATAAGTGTAATATTTTATAAAAGTCTCAATTCCAACGGTTCGTAGTAGTCGCTCCATCATTAATTGACCTCCTTTATGGGACGTTCTTTTCAATTATACGCTTCTTCTGCATATTTGCGACTATATGAGAACTAAGCCATCGCTACCAGAACATTTGATTTGTCCTGTTATGCCGTCACCGCGAATGTTTGAGGCGACTCTGATTCCCATGCGAAGCGAGCCGAGCCTTTGCGTGACTTGATTTTTTGGTCCTTTTGGATCAAGCCAAAAGGACAGGCTAATACGTTGACCCAACTTAATTACTCGTCGATTGACTCACTAATAATGCCGCCCAGTACAATTGACAAAGTATATACAATGTCATAATATTTTATTATGATCTGGGATCAAAAAAAGAATGAATGGCTTAAAATATATCGACAAATCTGTTTTGACGATATTGCCCATATCTTACTTGACAGGAAATACCTAGATATTCTTGAAAATCCTGCTCGCGTTGGTCAATTGATATTTGTTTTGTCATTTAATAATTATACCTATGTTGTTCCGTTTATTGTTGATAACCAGGGTCAGATCATATTAAAAACAATTTATCCAAGTCGTAAGTTTCATAAGCAATATGGAGGTAAGTAAAATGAAAATTAAACTAGACATATTCGAGCAACAAATTGAAAACGAGGCTGAGAGCTATCAACCCATATTGCCTCCCAAGAGACATCAAATCGAGTCCCTATTAAAACGTGCTCAAAAGGCTCATAATATTAACCTACGAATCAATAAAGATGAGCTTAACCTATTAAAGCAGCGAGCAGAAAAAGAAGGCTTGCCCTATCAAACTTTACTGAGCAGTATTCTTCATAAATATTTAACCAACCAGTTAATCGAATCGGATGGGGTTGTCCGGTTGCTAGATATGATGAAGAAAAAGGCGTAAGCATAAAACGTCATGTTGACCGAGGTAAATCAAATTATTTTGATCTGATTTCCCATTTCCCAATCGCTCTAAATGAGCTAAAATACCAGAATCCGTAAATACTTTAAGCACTTTAATAAGAAGGAGTCAGTTGTTATGAATACGTTTCCGCAGTTAAGAATGGTAGATCCTGAGTTGGCTAAGGCGCTTGACCTTGAACTGGGTCGTCAGCGAGACAAAATCGAATTGATCGCGTCAGAGAATTTTACAAGTCTAGCCGTCATGGAGGCCGCAGGGAGTGTGCTGACCAATAAATATGCCGAGGGGTATCCCGGACATCGCTATTATGGGGGATGTGAATATGTCGATATCGCTGAGTCACTTGCGATCGAACGCGCGAAAAAGCTATTTAATGCTGAATATGTGAATGTTCAACCCCATTCAGGGGCGCAGGCCAACACCGCCGTATATTATGCGTTCCTCAATTTAGGCGATACCGTATTAGGGCTGAACCTCAAAGAAGGTGGGCATCTCACCCATGGCGCGAAGTTTAATCTTTCGGGGAAATATTTTAACTTTATTCCCTATGGTGTCCGTGCTGATAACTGCCAGATCGACTACGAACGGCTAGAAGCGTTGGCGAAAGAGCATCAACCCAAGATGATCGTAGCGGGAGCAAGTGCTTACCCTCGGATCATTGATTTTGCGCGTATCTCGGCTATCGCCAAGTCGGTCGGGGCCATGTTCTTTGTCGATATGGCGCATATTGCGGGACTCGTTGCAGCGGGGCTCCATCCGAATCCGATGGACTATGCGGACGTGGTCACCACGACGACCCACAAAACCCTTCGGGGACCACGGGGCGGAATGATCCTTGCTAAAGAACAATATGGCAAAGCGTTGGATAAGGCGGTTTTTCCTGGTATTCAGGGCGGGCCGTTGATGCACGTGATCGCCGCAAAAGCAGTTGCGTTAAAAGAAGCCGCCACGCCTGAGTTTAATGAGTATCAACGCCAAGTGGTCAAGAATGCGGCGGTTCTTGCAGAGTCTCTCGCGGCCGAGGGGTGTGAAATTGTATCAGGTGGAACGGATAATCACTTAGCGCTAGTGCGAACCAATGTTGCCCCTTTATTTGTCACGGGGGCCGATGCCGAAACAATGCTTGACGAGGTTGGCATCACCGTCAATAAAAACCTGCTTCCCTTTGACACCGAAAATGCGGCGGTTACCTCGGGTATCCGTGTGGGGACACCCGCCATGACGACACGGGGGATGAAAGAACCTGAGATGAAGGCCATCGCTTCTTTGATGGGACGTGTCCTTAAATCAAAGGGGGATGAATCGATCCTTAAATCGGTCAAAGCCGAGGTTATTATCCTCAGTCGACGGTTTCCGTTATATCCGGAGCTTGGCTAATGGTTCAGGTAAAAAAGCGCGTCATGCGCCGCCCAGACTGGGATACCTATTTTATGAATATTGCCGATGTGGTGGCGACACGGGCGTCCTGTATCAAGCGACAAGTCGGTTCGGTCATTACCAAGAATGAGCAGATCCTTGCAACGGGCTATAACGGGGCGCCAAGAGGACTCAAGCACGCGGCCGAAGTCGGATGCTTGCGGGAGCAAATGGAGGTTCCCTCGGGGACACACCACGAGCTTTGCCGAGGACTTCATGCAGAACAGAATGCCATTATTCAGGCGGCGCGTAATGGGGTGACAACCGAAGGGGCGACCCTCTATTGCACCTACATGCCGTGTGTAATTTGTTCTAAGATGATCATCAATGCAGGGATCAAGCGTATTGTTTTTCGGGGGTATTACCCTGATGAACTTGCGGTTCAGATCTTGAATGAGTCGGGGATCGACGTGGTTCTTTTTGAAGAAGTCTATAAAGAAGAGCCCGTTGTTGATGTTGAATGGTCGGAAGACGAGAAGGCCAGATATAAAATATGACGAAGAAAGTTGCCTATTTAGGGCCGGAGGGGACGTTTAGTTATCAAGCAACACGTTCCCTTTTAAATCATCAGCCTGATTTCGAAGCGATTCCTTTTGACAGCATGTATAGAGTCTTGGCTGCGGTTGAAGGGGGGGCGACTGATTTTGCTATGGTTCCCATCGAAAATCTCGTCGAAGGCATGATCAGTGAGCCGCTCGATTTCTTGGTGCATTCTGACAGTGTCAACATTGTGTCCGAGTTGATCGAGCCCATTGCGCTCGATGTCATTGGTCTAAAGGGCACGTTGCTTGGGGATGTGAAGGAAGTCGTTTCTCATGCAAACCCAGTGGGACAATCTCGACAGTTCGTTCGACAGTATATGCCCCATTCAAAGGAAGTTTTAGTACAAAGTACGGTTGCAGCCATCGAGATGGTCGCAAATAGAAATGATATTCATGTTGTGGCTATTGGCAATTCGTCAGTGAATGAACGATATGGTGTTGTGACTTTGGTTGAGAATGTGGGGGATGTTCAAAACAATAAGACCCGCTTTGTTCTGCTTCAGAAACACTCCATTAGCGATAACGATGAAAGCGAAAAAATCTCCTTTGTCTTTTCCCTGAATAAAGACCAACCCGGTGGGCTATATCGGATACTGGGTCTTTTGCAAAACTTGAATTTAACCAAAATTGAGAGTCGTCCCTCAAAGGATGTGCTCGGCAGTTATTATTTTTTCATCGATGTGCAAGGCGATTATAGCAACCCTAACATTCGACAAACCTTACAAGCCGTCAAAGCAAATACCGAGACCTTTAAGATCCTCGGTGCCTACAAGGAGATCAAATCATGCTAGCCGCCAAATTTATCCGAGAGAATACCGAGGCCGTCCGTCAAAATATTCGTCATCGTCGTGGTGATGCAAAAATACTTGATGCATGGTTGGAGAAAGATTCGGCGTATCGCAAAGTTTTACTTGAGACAGAACAGCTTAAAGCTCAGCGTAACCTTTTCAAGCCGCAAGGAAAGCCGACCCCTGAACAACTCGAGAACATGAAATCATTATCGGATTTCATCAAATCAAATGATGCTGTTTTGGCGGCTTTTGAAGAAGAGCTCGACGAGATCGCCTTGGTGTTTCCTAATATGCTAAGTGCCGATACCCCCGTGGGTAAAGATGAGAACGATAATCCCATTATTAAAACATGGGGGACGCCTCGCGTGTTTGAGTTTACGCCGAAATCTCATGACGAACTGGGGGAATCCCTTCAAATGCTCGATTTTGAGCGGGGGACAAAGCTATCGGGCAGTCGGTTTACGGTGTTGAAAGGGTGGGGTGCCAAGATGGAGCGTGCCCTGATCAATTTTATGCTAGAAACGCATTCCGAGACCGGCTATGAAGAGGTCTGGACACCTTTTATCGTCAACAAAGAGTCCATGACGGGGACGGGGCAACTCCCTAAATTTGAAGAAGAACTTTATCGATGTGAGCGAGATGAGCTTTACTTGATCCCAACGGCAGAAGTGCCGGTCACGAATCTTTACCGAGATGAGATTGTCCCCACGCTACCCATGAAATTTGTGTCCTACACGCCTTGTTTTCGTCGTGAAGCGGGAAGCTATGGGAAGGATACTGCGGGATTGATCCGTCAGCATCAATTTAACAAGGTGGAGTTGGTGGTCTATAGCAAACCCGAGGACAGCATGGCGATGCTCGAATCGTTAACCCAAAGTGCCGAGAGTATTTTGGAAAAACTTGAATTGCCGTATCGCCGGATCCAGTTATGTTCGGGGGATGTGGGGTTTTCGTCCTGTAAAACCTATGACCTCGAGGTGTGGTTTCCCAGTCAGGGGCGGTATCGAGAGATATCCTCCTGTAGCAACTTTTGGGATTTTCAGGCTCGACGTGCTAAAATTCGATATCGGAATGATGAGAAACAAGTTGAACCCATCCATACGCTAAACGGATCGGGGCTCGCAGTAGGTCGAACATTGGCTGCGATCCTTGAGAATTATCAGGAGCGGGACGGGCACATTCGGGTGCCAAAGGTCTTGCAGGATTATCTAAAGATTGACATAATTAAGAAAGATTAAGGAAGTGTTTTTATGAGTAACATGACAAAACAAGACTATATTAAAGCGTTCAGATCGTTAGCCAATGAAGAGCGTCTCGACATCATTCTCAAACTCTATAAAGAGGGCGAACTCTGTGCGAGCGATATCGAGAAAAGTTTTTTTATGGAGCAGTCGACAACGTCCCATCACCTAAACTATTTAAAGAACGTGGGCTTACTCGATTCTCGAAAGCAAGGCCGTAATGTTTTTTATAAAGTGAATGTCGATAACTTGAAGAGCTTATATAAAAAGTTCCTGACCAACCTTTTTGATATTAAAGAGTAACGGTGGCCAGTAAGTATTTCGAGTATAAAGATGCCTTAAAAGGCAAGATCGCGTCGCACTTTAATCTCACCGATGAAGAGTTTGAGTCCATATTTGAGAAGGCGTCTTTGATCAGTATGCCAAAGGGGAAGACGCTTTTCAAAGAAGGTAAGCCCAGTGCGAGTGTCTACTTTGTGGCAAATGGCAATGCGAGGATCTTAAAGCAAGGTGAAGAAATTAATCGCGTCTCAATCGGGGATGTTTTAGGGGAAATGTCCTTGGTGGGCGGTGGTGCAAGTAGTGCCACCGTGATAGCCGAGACGGACATGTCCCTTTTTCGTTTCAGCAAAGATATCTTTGATGTTCTCTTAAATCGATTTCCGCATCTCAATAATTCCATCGTGCTTGAGGCGATTGGCCGTAAGCTTCAGCAAAACGACTTATAACCCCCCCATTTCACTAATATTATAGACAACCCCTTGCGGACATCGCTACAATGACCGTATGTCTAACGGTTCTATTCGTTGGTTTTCTTTAGGGGTTGCCGAGAAGCTGTTGGCCGACCCCAAACATCATATCCTTCATGAGATTCAGGGGCTGCTGTTAGGCGCAGTGTACTCCCTTTTTGAGCGTCATATCCAGACATCGCATTTGCAGTTCCATCACTATTGTCAGCCTCGTCAGAATGAATCGATGCAAGGCAAAGCGCAATTCGACGAAAAAAATACGCTGACCCTTGAGCCGGTTATTGCCGAACTGGAAGCCCTTTATCTGTCAGAGGATGCCGTGTTAAGAAGCTCAGGCATTTACCTTCATTTGGCGGATGCAAATCTGGACGAACTGTCCTTGCGACGTCCCGAATTGATAGCGCGACTTCAAGTCCTTGTGAACACGGGGCATCTCAAAATGAGCGGTGGGGTCATTGATGAAGCCTTTATTGGCCCCGACCCTGAAGGCTTTTCAGTAGCCGCGATCATGGCTTATTTTGAGAAAGTGATCGGACTTTTTGGGGAGTTTGGTGTGGTTCCTCTAGTGTGGATACCTGAACGCTTTTTTGAAGAGCGAACAGCGGCCATTTTGGACACACTCTATCGTCAGTATGCTTATTTGCAACGATTTCCTTTCTTAGCTATTATTGTGGACGAGAATGTGATCGCTCATTCTTTGCCCAACGATTGGACGGGCAATGTCTTTACGGGTTGGTATAATCCGGCTTTTCCCCATTTGCGAGTGTTCGTCAGTTCCAATCATTTGCGTGCCATTATGCCTCAGGCTAGCCCCGACAAGGTCAATGATTATTTCTTTGAGTTAATGTCCACAACATGGACAGACGCCGAAAAAGAGAAAGTAAACGAATTCTTGCAGGGCTACGAATCATTGATCAATCGATATGATGCCCTCAATCAACAAGGCGATGAGGTGGTGGCCTCGATCGAAGAATCCCTTCGACTAGACACAAATCGGTTTTATTTAGCCTCTCGCGAGAGCCTTGAGGGCATATCGCCTTCAAAAGTATTTTTTGTTGATGACCTCGAGAAGAACGGCAGCTGGCGCGGTTCTTGGCCGTATGCGTTTGGGGAGAATCGCCATTTCTATGGGTATCTCAAACAGGCAGGGAATATTTTTAATCCCTATAAAATGAAGCCTCTCGAGCAGCACACCAATGATTTTCAGCTGATCAATAAAATTCGGCCCAGCTCTTATCAGGAGTTTTCGATCATTTGGAATAACAATCCGCTGGATATTGAGAAGTGGCGGGATTTGACACTTCGTTTTTTGAAAGCCGGTGTAAAGGACCCCGAAGCCATTGGGACTCTTTCTAATGAAGACCTTGCGACACTCGAGCTAAGTGATGTCGACGTGAAGTGGTATCGAAACTTTGTTCGCAACCCGATTAGTTGGCAGCAAGGGCAGTTGATCAAATACCCTGAGATCCGTCTGAACTATATTCTGGCGCAAATGCTTTACCAAGAAATTCTTGGTGGACGTGAGCGAGACCCGAAAGAGATCGCTAAGCGATTACTCGACGAACATGACGGGCTGGGCCATTTGCTCCATATCTGGAACAAGAATCGGGCCAGTTGCCCCAATTTTATCGGCTTCTTTGGCGGCGCGTCGATCTTGTTTTTCCGTCAATTGATCGCCGGACAACTCGCGGCGATTCTGACCTTAAAATATGCGGGACTCGATACCTTCGAAAAAGAGCTGGTCGTGGATTACAATCGTTCCGAAATTCGATGGACATTGGTAAAGTCTCATGACATCTTCAAAATCGTAGATGACCAAGGCGATACGGTCTTTTGTTTTAGTCAGCAAAATCTACACAACCTCGTGTCGGGCTTTTCTCGCCATCGAGAGGGCTATAATTCGATCATTCAACAATGGGTAAAGGGACGTCGCGATTTGAACAACTTTGCCCTTGCCGAAAGCCATGATGGTTCGGCCAGTGCGACAACGAGCAGTCATCCCTTAGTGATCGCCCTTGACCTTGATCGGGTTGAGGAGGCTGACCTTATCAGCAAAACCTATCCTGAAGATTTTAATGATTTTGATGCGGAGATCGATATGCTCAGCAATTATCCCATGGCGTGGGAGCAAGTATGGATGCTGCCCCATAATAGTATCGAGAACCCCATTGTGAACTATCAAGAAGCTTTCTTTGGGACATTCAAATGGATCGCTACCGAAAAGTACCTCGATACGGTTGAGGGTCGGCGTGTCATCACCTTTGTTCGACATGCCCTTTATCAACATAAATTTGTCGACGTGGTCAAAAAGATCGACCCCCAAACGGGATGGGTTAGGGTAGAGATCTGGAACCGTTCAAGTTTTGATATCCAGTTTAATCCGACCATTGCGTTCCCAACGAGCCTCGATTGGGTCGAGGGTGAGGCGTATAAGCTCGAAAGTGAGCCTATTCCAACTCGAGGAGTATCGCGAATTCTGGATCAAAAAGAACTGCGTGTGACCGACCAGATCAGTAATCTGCGCCTTACTATTCAATCGGGCAGGGACGATGTTCGATATAGTGCGTCGACGGTCTATACCTATCAAACATCCGATGCGGGATCGTATTCGGTGTCGCCTCAACATTTACTTATCTTGCTGTCGAGCCGAGAGGGCGTAATGCTCCACCCCAGTGAGGGCTATATCCTCGATTATCATGTGCAGACCGAGGCGTTGCAGTCCGACCCTATTTGGACGGTCGCATGGGATGAGATGCCGGATGTTCTCAAGGAACAGATCAAAAACTTTTCTAAACTTTTCTTAGAGGGGCGATCCCTTACCGAGTATCAGCGCTACAAGCTGATCTATTCGCGATATCCCGAGATCATATTCTGGACGCGTTAGGAACAGACTGCTATAATTCGCTAGCGTTTCAGTGACGTTTATTGGAGGGGTGGCCGAGTGGCTAATGGCAGCAGACTGTAAATCTGCCCGGTTTTACCGTACGTAGGTTCGAATCCTACCCCCTCCACCACTAAGTCCCTACGGACGAACCGCTTACTACAACTCCCGTTCACAACCTGATGACCTAGGATTCGAACCCTGACTTATTGTTCTATCGATAATATGGAAATGCTGAAAGGTCAGAAAATACGTGGTTCAGCTAAGTGCTTAGCGAAGTAAAGCGAGCTTAGCACTTGCACCACAGCGAAGCGAGGACCATCCTACCC
>CAIWAN010000050.1 GCA_903910705.1 uncultured Candidatus Marinamargulisbacteria bacterium | reverse complement strand
TTTTCGGTATTGATTCTGATTCTGCTAATATCATCTGTGCCTCCCGTATTGTTAGGGGGTGCTTGAGAGATTTCGTTAGATCTCGGACATAGCACCAATTCCTGTCAATATGTTGCACACGATGTGGGTATATCCGCCAATTAATATGAAGATTTGATGACGATGCCCCCCCTTTTCAGGGGAGCATCCGTTATTCAGTGATTGGTTTAGCCGAAAATTTCTTTTTGATGGAAGACTTCAGCACTTTGATCGTAGCGGTTGACGTCTTTATCGAGTAGCCATCGTTAGTTTCTTTAATAACAAGACCTTTAACAACCGTTTTATCCTTTAAAATAAAGGTATATCCCTTATTGGGGACGGCTTTATGGGTGATTGCTTTTTGTTTCGGCTTTTCTTGAGCGTCGCTCTCGTCTGTTTTTATGACATCATTACTTAAAAAGAGAAAACCTGCCTCTGTCTTTACACGAACACCATCTGGTAGTCTTTCAATGATCTCGCCCTTGATCTTCCTTCCATCCTTTAACTTAAACGAGGATGGAGAATCGGATTCTTCTGAAACACTATTATCAACAACAATAGTACTTTTTTTGCCGCCTTGATTCTCCCTTATCTCACTGCGATCAAAGGAAAATATCCCCGTATCCGTTTGTAGCCGAATCAGGTTATCTTTATCTGAAATGATCGTACCTGAATAGGTGCGACCATTTTTTAACACAATGTTATCTGCAAAACAAAAGGAACCATAGACGAATACTAAGGACAAGACGAGCAAACGATGTAATTTCATGTTATTGAACCTCCAGAATTTTTATAAAGCTTAACATAAAATTTACTAGTTATTTTCAAATATTAATACTTTCATTAAATCTTCATTTAATCGTAACTTAGAGGTTTTTGAGCCGTGTAGATCGTGGATATGCCAAATGATAAAGGGATTATTTTTACATTTATATACTGATGATTTCGAAGCATGTCCGCGAAGGCGTACATCCATCCGGTAAATGAGTTTAAGTCTAGTGCCATACTCGACACGCAAACAAGATGGCTGGCGATCCGAGAGAGCTCACCAAATAGGACACGAAGGTATTGCGCCCGTTCTGGGACAACAATCTGCATGTGCTTTTCGATCGTTTGGGCATAGGCAATATTATTAAGAACCCCTGCAAGGTAGTCGAGTCGATCTGTATAGGGAGCGAACTGAGGATAGGTTAGGGTTTCGGCTAGTTTTTCGATGCCCCGATGGAGGTATCCGATTACATTTTCAGCGTGGACAATTTTCTCGCCATCAAGGGTCAAGATGACACGGTATACACCATGGGTGCTTGGGTGTTGAGGGCCCAGGTTGAGCGAGAATTCTTGGGTAATGAGTCGATCTGTAGTCATGAGATGCTCTGACGGTTGATAGATTGAAGGACAAAGGATTTGCGTAAGGGAAATTCTGTAAAATCGTCAGGATTAAGAATGCGCTTTAGGTAAGGATGTCCGTTAAAAATAATCCCAAACATATCGTAAACTTCTCGCTCTTGAACGTTGGCCGCCGACCAAAGGGATACGATCGAGGGAACCGTTGGAGAGGTTTTGGATAGATCGACCTGAACCGTCACTATGTCCGCGGACTTAACGGACATCAAATGATAGACCATCTGGTAATGGTCGGGATAATCGACGGCGGTTAGCAAGGCCAATAGGTTAAAATCATGGCGTGTTCTTAAGGTCGAAAGAAAGGCTATTAGTTGATCCTGAGTGATAATCAGTGCTGTTGTGTCCGTGGACAAATGAAGCTTGTCTTTATATATGGGGTGTAGCTCGTTAAATATTGATGCGCTGTTCATTTGAGGTTTGCTCGATCTTTTGTGGAGAGTTGAAGCATGTTCTTAATTTTCAGTAATCCTTCGATCAAGGCTTCCGGGCGTGGTGGACATCCTGGAATATAGACGTCGACGGGAATGATTTTGTCAACACCGCCCAGAACACTATAGGAATCAACAAAGGGGCCGCCCGTCATCGCGCAGCTACCCATTGCGATTACGTATTTTGGCGAGGGCATCTGATCGTATAATCGTTTGACGAGGGGACGGACGAAAGACCTCATAGCCGAAGCGAGAAATGTCATAACGAGCACCGCCCGTGGCCATCATCTCGATCGCACAACACGCTAAGCCAAACGTGACCGGCCATAGGGAATAGGAGCGGCAATAATCGAGTGCTCGATCAACCGTTGTGACGAGT
>CAIWAN010000049.1 GCA_903910705.1 uncultured Candidatus Marinamargulisbacteria bacterium | reverse complement strand
TTTTCGGTATTGATTCTGATTCTGCTAATATCATCTGTGCCTCCCGTATTGTTAGGGGGTGCTTGAGAGATTTCGTTAGATCTCGGACATAGCACCAATTCCTGTCAATATGTTGCACACGATGTGGGTATATCCGCCACAAAAGTTTTCCTTTTGATGCAATACCTCCAGAGTGTTTACGATATATTTATATGTTGAACCTAAAGATTATTGCTTGTAATGGAGGCTTTCCCTTGATCGGGGATTTAGTTCGCCATATGATTGAACCTTATCAAAGATATTCTCAAAATAAAGATGTGTTCTCGCAAAGCTTTCATGGGATGTGGAATGCAGATGAGACAACATTTTCCGTAGTTAAGAGACAATTAAAGGATATTGGCAAGAATAATCATTTATTGGGAGTTTCTGTTGATTCATGTCTTCAACTTGCAACGATAGAAGGCATTAGCCGAGTTACGATCGTTTCTCTCACTGATGAACTCCTATGGATACAACTTCCTTTTTACTTGTATTTGTTTTCTAGAGCAAGAAATCTCCAAGATATGAAAGCTGAAATTTTTCGATATTATCAAATGGATAAGACTACATTTAATAGGGTTATGTTCAAGCTATGCCAAAATGGCCCTTTCGATTTGAAGGAGTATGATGGAAAACTTGAATCATTGTTTCAGAGTTTTAAAACGAGCCTATTGGATATGGTCCTTTCATTTAAATCAAACTCTCGTTTGTGGATGGAAAGTGATTATGCCTTTAAGCGAGTCAGGGAGTTAGTTCTTCGGGGAGCCATTGTTCCAGCAAAACTTGACCTTTTAAGAAATAACGAATTTTCTGAGCCAGTCTTGAATGAACTTAAGGCAGATGTTGTATTCCTTTCAAATATCACGGGATCAGTTTCATGGAACCAACGTTTATCTCAAACAGAAATTGCTATAGCCATTAGTCAATTTTTAAAACCAAATTCATGGGTTGTTCATACGCCCAAGGCCGTTGCTATAGCCATTGCACAGAGTAGTGAATCGTTTTCAGCTGGAGAGTTTCCTTCTGAAAATTATTCCATTGCTTTTCGCTACAATTTGCAAGAAAACCCAGAGATTCTTAAGGAATTAGATTAACCGGGGGATAAACCCCAGCTACCCTTGCAACTCCGTATACGCCTTAATCACTTCATTCGGCTTTGACGTATAGTCCTTAACATAGGCAAAGCTCGCCACATGGGTGCCTTCAGCCAAGACGGTTTTGCCTCGTAGTGTCACCATCGGTTCGAGAATGACATCCTTTTCGATGACAACATCGGGTTCGATAAAGGTGGTGTCGGGGGAGAGGATGGTCACGCCATTTTCTAGGTGTTTTTTGACGGATTGGCGATAGATGTAGCTGGCGAGGATGGCGAGGTCTTCGCGCGAATTGACCCCACGGAGCAGGTCGGCCTCTTCAAACAGATAGGCTTGGATATTGAGTTTTCGCTGAATGCCGAGGGTAATGATATCGGTTAAATAATATTCGTTTTGAGCGTTGTTGGGCTGAATGTCGTCGAGCAGCTCAAAAAGCAGCGACGAGTTGACCAGATAAATGCCGGAATTGATCTCGTTAATGAGTTTTTCGGCCTCACTAGCGTCTTTGTGTTCGACGATGCGCTCGACATTGTTTTGGCTTTTATCCCTCACGATCCGACCATAACCCGTCGGGTCGGGGAGGGTGGTGGTCAGCACAGTGATGTCAGCTTTATGGGTTTTGTGATAGTCAAGAAAAGGAAGGATCATGGCTTCGTTGACGAGGGGAACATCGCCCGCAAGGATCAGCGTCGGGTTGTCAAATTGGGTGATATAGGGCTTGGCTTGGATAACTGCATGGCCGGTACCTTTTTGTTCGTGTTGCCAAGCGAACTGAACGCCGTTGACATGTTGTTCGACGACCGCTTTGACCTCGTCGCCTTGATGGCCAATGATGACTACGGTGTTTTCAGGGGAAAGGGTCTCGCCCAGATTATCCAACAAATGAATGATCAAGGGCTTATGGATAAGCGGAACGATCACCTTGCAGGTGTTGGTTTTGAGCCGTTTCCCCATACCGGCCGCGAGGATAATGGTGTTAAGTGTCATGATTAACGGGCATTATCCCTCGATGTCGGTATTTGTTCCAGTCGTTATTTAAGGATTAACCCCCGACAGCTTCGTCAAACAAATCAAGATAATTCTTGAATGTAAAATTATCGGCCATGCGCCCCCTTAATTCACCCTTTGATATTTCCGTCATATCGGGAATGAATGGTTTAATTAATTTTAACGCGGCTTGTACAGCAGCAGTAGCTTCCTCCTTGTTATTGTCAGAACCGTTGCCAGCGTTGCTAAGACTTAAGGGCGCATAAACTATATTCCACTCTTCGGAAAATAGGGCGTACACTGCCGCAGCTTTACTTAATGCCATGGAAAAGATCTTTGTATTATCGACAAACGGAGCTTTATGCTCCGTAAATACTTTTCTTATGCTGCGTAGACTATCTAAAATTATTTCCTGAATTTCAGCGCCGGAAGCCTCGAAGATGGCCTGAAATATTTGACTGCCACTCTCATGGATTTGAGCATGTGTTAATGCTGTGAAAATGACTGAGGGGTCTTTTGAATGTTTCTGTATTCCTTTTCCTAAAGCTCTATACAATTGGGCTTCATGTAATTGCTTTTCTGCAAAGAAGTCGGATAACTTGTTAATTAGTCTAGTTGTGTCTGACAGAGATTTTTTTGCTAGAGCCGTAATAAGGCCCAACGAGCCTTCTTTTCCGACAGCGTCAAAAGCAGCTTTAGCTCCTGTCCATTCGGTAGATTCCATGAGCTGTTTTATGATTTCTACAATACGAACAGACCCGTTATCTGTTTTGCTCTCTAAACTAACCACTTTATGATTGACCATGATCGTCTCCTTGTTTTCGATTTTTTTTACTTCCAAAGAAATTATCGAAACCGAAAAGCAATAATTTCACCCAAAGGTGAAAATGACGCATCGCAAAATTGTGTTTCTTTTTTGGGGTGTCCATTTGACAGTGGAACTTAGTCGGGTAATTTATGTTATTGGTGGTTGTCTATCGTGGGCAAAAGGTGTACATTTTATGCCCTATGAAGTTTGTAAAGCTGCTTGTCCTTTTTGGCTGTCTTGTCTTTGCCGAAACGTCGGTTCCTGTGATGGATTTGGTCAAATTGGCGGATCAAAATAGTCTTCAAATTCAGATCGCGCAAAATAAATTGGGCGTGGTTGCCGCTCAGACCGACCAAGCGTGGTCGACCGTTTGGCCCAAGCTCTCTTTGTCTGCGGGTTACAACCGCATGGATAGTTATAGCCTTCGTTCATTGGGCGCGCCTTCACTTGCGGATGCCTATTCTGAAAAACTTCAACTCAATCAAATCCTATGGAACGGCAGCGCGATCACCGCGATCGGCGTCAGTGATTATGGGCTTGCGGCCGCGCGGGCTCAGTTTAGTGCCGCTAAGGAAGACGCCTATCTTGGTGTTTTAAATTTGGCCTTTTCGATCATCCAGACCCAAAAGAGTTTGGATGTGATGAATGAATCCAAAAAACAGTTGCAGGGCGTTTATAATAAAGTGATCGAGCTGCAAAAGAACGGGCTGGCGACTCGGATCGATGTGCTTCGAACCAAAGCGAGTTTGGCCGGATTGAATGTCTCGATCATCGCGCTTCAAAATGCTTTACAGGGCATGTATAACACGCTCGAAATGGTTGTCAATGCGCCGTTGCCCTCCCGCACGGTGGATGGTCAGATCATCGAGACGCTCTATAAAACCTTTCCCGTACCCTCGAAGGTTGAGGTCGCGGCTGTGCTAGAGAAGCGCTACGATTATGTGCAATTGATCAATACGGTCAAATTAATGGACGCCACGGTTGATATCGCCCGATGGTCGGGGTTGCCCAACGTAATGCTCATCGGTTCGTATGGCTATCAAGGGACAAATGGATTTAGTTTTACAGACGCTAATCGTGATTGGCTAATTGGGGTTAATGCGAGCTGGTCGTTTATGGATTTTGGCACGACCGAAGGGAAGATTAAAGAGTCCGATAACAATGCGGCCCAGATGCGCAAACAACTCGAACAGCTTAAAAAGGCGATAGCCAACGACCTCGACTCCCTTCAACTTAGCTTGAAGGCTACCTTTGATAAGATCGATGCCATTGGTGAAGAAGTGCAAGCGAATGCCGATGCCTACGAGTTGATGAATAGTCGATATGTGCTGGGTGAAGTCACCAACCTTGAGCTGATCGATGCCCATACCCAGTTTTTAACGGCCAAGAAAAAACTTGTCGAAGCCAAGATCGAATACGCGGGGTTGGCCTTGAAGTGGATGAAAGCCAATGGAACCTTACTGCCCTATATCAAAAAGGAGGCTGGGCTATGAATAAAAAGACGATCGGCTTTATCGCTTTTATCGTGTTTGTCTCTATTGTAGCGACCGTCATTCAAAAGGCGACCCATCAACCGCCACCCCAGATGACATTATCCCAAAAGGTTGCGACGATCCGAGAAGAAGTGGTGCCCGTTCGGGTAGCCGCTTTGGTTCCCCAGCCGTTTACCGCCGTTATACAAACGGTTGCCACGGTAAAGGCGAAAGAAGACTATATCCTTAGCGCCAAGTCCGCAGGGGAGATCACGTTCCTCAATGCTGAGATCGGCCAACCCGTTCGAAAGGGTCAAGTTCTTGCTCGTATCAACCCCGAAATGGCTGAGGCCAGTTTGCGTCAGGCGCAGGCTAATTTTGATATGGCCAAAAGCAATTATGAACGCCAAAAGCAGTTGGCCCAAAAGAACCTTATTTCAGATACCCAATTTGAAGCGGCTAGAACGCAATTTACGGTGGCTCAGTCAGGGCTTCGATTGGCGTCGATCAATCTAAAATATGCCTCGGTGATCAGCCCCATCAATGGCGTGATCGCAGAGAAATATGTCGAGCTCTATGCTTTTGCCTCGCCGGGTCGTCCGGTGGTGCGAGTGGTAAACCCAACCCTCATCGAGATCGAAGTGGGGCTCAGCGAGAAAAATGTCGGTCGTATCAATATCGGCGATCTCGCCGAGCTGCAAATCAGTTCGATGCTTGGGCGAATCTTTATGGGCAAAGTGGTTCAGGTCGGGCTTCAAGGCAATCAGGACAACAAAACGTTTCCCGTCAAAGTGCAGTTCCTTAACCCCTCTTCAAATATGAAGGGCGGGATGATCGGCGATCTCAAAATTAAGTCGACAACCTATCCAAGCGCCATCGTCGTGCCCTTTGATCTCATTCAAAAATCAACCGATGGCGAGGCGTATGTTTTCGTTTTGTCGGGGGATAAAGCGGTTAAACGATCGGTGTTGGTGGGGGATGTCCTCGAAGACTTCGCCCGTATCGAGAGTGGCCTTGTCAGTGGTGATAATGTCATTGTCGAAGGGTATAAATTTGTTTCGGATGGGACACGTGTTTCGGTAAAGCCTTAAATGAATCTCATTAAACTTGCCATCAAGAACTATGTAACCGTTCTTCTCGTCATGACGGTTATGGCGATTTTTGGTATGAAGTCTTATTTCTCCTTCCCGCGTGAAACCTTTCCCGACATCAAAGTGCCCTATGTTTTCGTCAATACGATGTATTTAGGGGTATCGCCAAAGGATATGGAGTCGCTGGTGACCAATCCGATCGAGCGTAAACTCAAGACCTTAAAGGGCATCAAACATATCAGCTCGACTTCCGCGGATAGTATGTCGAGTATCTTTATCGAGTTTAATCCTGATGTGGATATCGAGCAGGCGCTTCAAAAGGTTAAAGACAAAGTCGATACCGCTGTTCCCGATCTACCCAAAGATCTGCCGTCACCCCCCAATGTTAAAGAGTTCAGTTTTGAAGAGTTTCCCTTTATCTATGTGGTGCTTTATGGTCGTCTTGATCTCGTCCAGCTCAAAACCGTCGCAGATGACTTGAAAAAGGAACTCGAAAAATTAGACGGGATCTTAGACGTCAATATCATCGGCGGCCAAGATCGCGAGATCCAAATCATCGTCAGCCCCGAGAAGATGCAAGAAAAGGGGCTTGCCTTTAGCGATATCAATAAGGCGATCCAAGGCGAGAATATCAATATTCCGGGTGGAAATATGGACTTGGGGGCGTCGCGCTACAGTATTCGGGTGCCGGGTGAGTTTAATTCCGTTGAGGACTTGCAAACCATCATTGTCAAAAACGACAAAGGAACCCCTATTTATTTGCGAGATATCGCCTCGATTCGCGATGGGTTTAGTGATCAAACGAGTTTATCTCGCTACGATGGTCAGCCAAATATTATGATCTCGTTGACCAAGCGAAGTGGAACGAATCTATTGAAGCTTTCTCAGTTGGTCAAAGATCATTCTGCTGCCTTTAATAACAAGCGGCAGATCAAGGGGCTCAAGATCGGGTTTATGAGTGACCAATCAAAGACGATCAAGTTTATGCTCAGCGACCTCGAGAACAGTATTTTTTCGGGGTTCTTGCTTGTGATGCTCGTCCTCTTTTTTAGTTTGGGATTTCGAACCGCTTTTATTGTTGCGTTGTCGATCCCCTTTTCGCTGTTCATCTCCTTCGTTGTTTTTGGTCAACTTGGGTTTACGCTAAATATGATCGTGTTGTTCTCGCTGGTGTTGGTGTCGGGCATGTTGGCCGATGACGCGATCGTCGTTATCGAGAACACCTACCGCTTAATGGAGAAGGGTGTAGAGCGTCGAAAAGCGGCTTTTCAGGCAGCTAAACAAGTCGCCGTTCCCGTTATCACCTCGACCATGACAACGATGGCGTCCTTTTTGCCGCTATTGTTTTGGCCCGGAATTATGGGGCAATTTATGGGGAATATGCCCAAAACCGTCTTAATCACCATGACCTCGTCGCTCGTTGTGGCGCTCTTGGTCAATCCGGTCATCGCCGCACGCACGATGAAGCTCGAGGATAAAGTCGAGAAGACCCAACATCAACTGGATAATCCCAGTTTACTCGATCGGATCATGGAGTTTTACCATTTAATGCTAGAGAAGTCGCTTGATCATCCGGCGCGAACCTTGCTACTCGTGTTTGCTTTGTTCATTTTTTCTTTCTTCGCTTATAAAGTTTTGGGTAAACCGCCTATATTTTTTCCTGATATTACGCCCAAACAGGGGTATGTTTCCATCACGATGCCCCCAGGGGCATTGCTTGAAGATACCGACAAAATGGCGTTGCAAGTCGAAAAGCGAATGCTGAAGTATGATACGATCCGCGACTTTTCTTCTAATATCGGCGGACAAACGGGCGGAATGTCGTCAGGGCAGACCAATCCGAACAAGGCGCAAATAGTGATCGATTTTAAAGAACGAGGGATTGATGTGTTGCCTCCGAATTTTGACCCTCGCGAAACCATCAAGCAAATTCGTGAGGAGTTAAAGCTTATTCCGGGAGCGACGTTTGAGTTGACCAAGCCCGAAGGCGGCCCCCCTCGCGGCGCGGCGATCTCCTTTAAAATTACGGGCGAGGATTTTGACCAACTTCGCTTGCTGTCGGACAAGGTTCAACGAACACTGCATCAGATACCAGGACTGGTTAACATCAAAGATGACTACGAAGAGGGCCTTTCCGAGCTGCGTGTCGATCTCGATCGTGGCAAAATGGCGTTGATAGGCATTAATACCGCTGCCGCTGCCTCGGCCATACGAACGGCTGTTTATGGTTCGAAAGTCTCGGTATTTCGCGATAAGTCAAATAATGACGAATATGACATTGTCCTTCGATATCCCAAGGAGAGCCGTCGCAGCATCGAGGATGTCGAGAATATCATTATCCCCACGTTCAAGGGCGTTAATGTGCCACTGAAGGTCTTTGCGACTATTCGCTTCACCGAGGGGATCGGCTACATTCAGCATAAAGAATATGATCGAGTGATCGAGGTATCGTCCGAGGTCGAAAAGGGCGAGAACAATATGCTCAAGCGCAAGGAAGCCATGGCGTTAGTCAAAAGTCAGATCACGTTGCCCGAGGGTTATGCCTACTTAAAAGGAGGCGAAGAACAGTCTCAGCAAGAGGCCGCTTCATTCCTTGGGAGTGCGTTTTTGGTAACGGTCTTTATTATCTTTATTATTCTCGTGACCCAGTTCCACTCGTTCATTATTCCGTTCATTATCTTGGGGACGATCTTACTGTCTTTCATCGGCCTCTTTTGGGGGTTGATCCTTACCGGTACGCCTTTTTGTATCATTATGACGGGGGTTGCGGTCATTACGTTGGCGGGGTTGGTGGTAAAGAATGGGATCATCTTGCTCGACTTTTTGGTGATTTTGCGCAAGGAAGGCTACTCCAAGCGGGATGCCTGTATCGAAGCCTCCAAGATCCGATTCAGACCCGTTATGCTGACGGCTATCGCCGCTATTCTGGGGCTGCTCCCGATGTCGACGGGGATTTCGTACGACTTCCATAAATGGGAATGGGTGACCCACTCCGAAGCGTCAGAGTGGTGGGCCAGTATGTCGAACGCCGTCATCTTCGGCCTTGCCTTCGCGACTATCCTGACTTTGGTGGTGGTTCCGGTGGCTTATTATCTCACCGACGAGATCAAAACCAAACTCTGGATGAAATGGTTTAAGCGCGTTCCAACGTTATAGACGCCTCTAGACAGTTTGCTTAAACCTCATTATAATTTTACTCATCGCTTGTCGATAAGGAGTCTGTAAAATAACGGCAGTGAAGCTCTCATCCAAATATCAGATCTCGATTCCCAAATTGCTGCGGGACTCGCTTAATCTAAAAGTAGGGGAGCGGCTGATCATGTTGGCACTTCCGGGGCGAATTGAGCTTGTTCCCGAACGAAATTTGGCCGAAATGAAGGGTGTTTTGTCGGGTATGGATACCTCGCTAAGTCGAGATGAAGATCGGTTATGAATCTGGTCGATTCATGTGGATGGATCGAATACTTTGCAAACGCCAAGAATGCATCTTTTTTTGAACCGATTATTCTTGATACTCAAAATCTGATCGTCCCCACCCTTTGTCTGTATGAAGTTTATAAAAAGATCTATCTTGAAAGAGGGGATGAACTTGCAGCAACGGTTTGTGCCCAAATGCAACAAGGGCATGTTGTTGATGCGACGAGTCAGATTGCCTTATATGCTGCCGAGCTGAGCATAAAAGATAAATTACCCATGGCTGATAGCATTGTACTTGCTACGGGCTACGTGCATAGCGCGACCATTTGGACACAAGATGCTCATTTTTCAGGATTATCAGGCGTAAAATATATCCCGATTACCTAAACAAACTGGTTAAATATTGAACGTTAACGGCAGAGTAGGGTTAGGCAACAACTTTGCCATGAGCCATTATATCCTCGGCAAACCCACTAGGATCACTGTGAATATCGAGTAGAATTGGCTCGATACGATCATCGATTTGTCTGCGAAGCTTATATAGAGCGGTTAATGTTTTAAGAATATTTCCATCAAAGTGGTCAACGATAACCGCAACATCGATATCGCTGTCAGGTCGATTTGTGCCCTTGGCATACGAACCGTATAAAAATAATTGACTCGGGTTAATGAGATTCTGGACAAGTCGATTATAAAGTTTAAGCTTTTCTATAACTTCTTGCTGATCCATTCAGTGAACTCCTTTGTTTCAGAAAACATCTTTGTACAAATTGACTTACTTAACTGCTTAAGTAATTGCTCTTTATAACTGGGATATCTTGCTTCAATGTTCAGCGGGTCAAGCTGGTCAAGTAAGTCTTTTTGAGTTTCCGATAAATCAGTATAACATCCAGCTCCCTTTGCAAGTTTGAGTAAACTATGTGTATACGGTGGGACTTCGGTATTGTTGCGAACAAACAAGGCTTTGAGAATCTTCTCAACTGCTTGATGACACATAAATCCAACATACAGGTATCGGCCAGTATCCAGCATAGCCTTAGCAGTATCAATGTCGTAGACTGAAACTTCAAGCCAATAGGTAATCTTTTCTTCTGTTCCCATAAGCCAATCTTACCATTTATTGAGATAAGTTTATAGGGAACGAACCGTGTCTCAGTTTACCTAAACAAACTGAGCAGGATCGCTTTCTGGGCATGGAGTCGGTTTTC
The DNA here is from genome assembly GCA_903910705.1 of uncultured Candidatus Marinamargulisbacteria bacterium. Taxonomy (GTDB): domain Bacteria; phylum Margulisbacteria; class Riflemargulisbacteria; order GWF2-35-9; family GWF2-35-9; genus CAIWAN01. The sequence continues at coordinate 36,458 of CAIWAN010000049.1, read as the reverse complement.
GGCTTGGTCGAAGACGATGGATTGGGGGCCGTCGATTACCTCGTTGGTGATCTCTTGTCCACGATGGGCCGGTAAGCAATGCATAACCTTGGCGCCGGGTTTGGCTTCGACAAGTAGGTGGGCGTTCACTTGATAGTGTTGGAACAACGGAATGCGAATATGAGACTCTTCTTCTAACCCCATCGAGGTCCAGGTGTCAGTATAGATAATGTCGGCACCTTGAACCGCCTCGTAAGGGTTGTTCGAGATGACGATTTTTGAGCCTGTTTTTCGAGCGGTGACTTTGGCCGCTTCGACATGATCTTTATGCGGTTCGTAACCAACCGGCGTTGCGATGTAGAGGTCGTAGCCGACGATACTGCAAAGTTGAAGGAGCGTATTGGCGATATTGAACCCATCTCCAAGGTAGGCGACCTTTAAATGCCCGTTTCCTTTGTGCTCGATGATGGTTTGATAGTCTGCCAAAATTTGGCAGGGGTGGAACTTGTCTGAAAGTGCATTGATGACAGGGACGCTGGCTGCCTTCGAGAATTTCTCAAGACTGTCTTGATGGAAGGTTCGAATGATGATACCGCTAACATAACGGTTTAAAGTGTTGGCGATATCCTCAAATGCTTCTCGTCCGCCAAGCGAACTAGAGGGAAGGGTGACCGTATGCCCCCCCAGTTCGTAGATCCCCACGTCAAAAGAGACAAGTGTTCGAGTGGATGGTTTTTCAAAGAGCATAGCGATGGACTTGCCTTTTAGGGTGTCGCGAAGAAGACCCTCAGACCGTTCGGCTTTAAGGATAATAGCTTCTTTGATGAGCTGATCGAGTTGCGTCTTGGTGTAGCCGGCGAGGCTGAGAAAGTCTTTGTTTACCATGATCCCGCCTTTATCATCGTACCAATACCAAAATCGGTGAAAAGTTCGAGTAAGATGGAGTGTTCACTTTCGCCACTGATCACATGAACATTTCGAACACCAGAATTAATCGCTCTAAGCAACGATTCGACTTTGGGGATCATGCCGCCGGTTATGGTTCCGTTTTCGATCATGGTTTGAATTTGGAGTGAAGTGACTTGCTTGACGAGCTGTTTGTCTTTATCGAGAATGCCTGCAACATTTGAGAGGGCGATGAGTTTTTCGGCTTGAAGAGCAATGGCGATGTCACCGGCGGCCACGTCAGCATTGATGTTATAGACTTGACCCTTTTCATCAACCCCTACCGTCGAGATGACCGGAATATACCCGTCTTCGAGTAGCTGTTTGATGATGTCTGGGTTGATGGATTTAACTTTGCCAACGAGCCCAAGCGCTGTATTTGGATGTTGCTCTGCGAGAATAAGATTGGCGTCTTTGCCGCTCAACCCGACTGCTTTGCCACCCGCTTGATTGATTAGATTGACAAGGCTTTTATTCACCCGCCCAGTTAAGACCATTTCGATGACATCCATCGCTTCAGGGGTGGTGACGCGTTGACCGTCGATAAAGTGGCTCTTGATATTGAGTTTTTCGAGCCAATCGTTGATCTCGATGCCGCCACCATGAACCACGACAGGGTGGATGCCGACAAACTTCAACAAAACGATGTCGGTAGCGACGGATCGCTTAAGTTTTTCATCTTCCATTGCACTGCCACCGTATTTTATAACGACGGTTTTACCAGAAAATTGTTGAATGTAAGGCAGTGCCTCAAGAAGGGTCTTTGCTTTTTCGATGTATTTTTCCATCACGGCTAACAACCCCTTAATATGCGCTTATTGTAATATGAAAGCGAACAACCGGCAAGCAGGGGGCTTTAAACGCTATGTTCGATCAGAATTTTCAGTCCGATGGCGATCAGGACGAGGCCGCCGATGAGTTCGGCCTTATTGGCCAGAAAACTCCCAATGAGTCGACCTAAATAGATGCCTGCGAACGAAAAGGCGAAGGTGATGCAGCCAATAATGAGAGCCGGAGCGAGGATGTTCACATTTAAAAAGGAAAGACTGACCCCGACGGCTAATGCGTCGATGCTCGTCGCAATAGAGAGTCCTACCATCAATCGAAAGCCGTGGCGATGTTCGCGCACGATGGGTTTGGTTTCGGTGGATTCTTTGATCATTTTGGCGCCGATAAGCGCAAGAAGAATAAAGGCGATCCAATGGTCCCATTGGGCTATCGGAAACGCATGAAGGATATTGCCACAAAACCATCCAAGGATCGGCATCAAGGCCTGAAAGACGCCAAAGAATAGCCCGAACAAAATAGCCGAGGATAGCATCCGTTTTCGGATCGACATGCCTTCGGTAATGGCGACGGCAAACGCGTCCATCGAAAGGCCGATCGCGGTGAGTAGGGTGGTGATTAATGTCATAAATGCTCCTTTAAATAGTTGAGTATAAATTGGCTGGCTTGCCCATTTCCGTAAGGATTAACGGCTTTGGCCATTTGGGTATAGGTAGCGGGGTTGGTAAGTAGCTCCTTGACGGTTTGAGTGATGATTTGTCGGTCGGTACCCACCAACTTGACTGTCCCTGCAGTGATCCCTTCGGGGCGCTCGGTGGTGTCGCGCATGACCAACACGGGGATGCCTAGTCCGGGTGCTTCTTCTTGAATGCCTCCACTGTCGGTCAGGACAAGCGTGGCGTGATGCATCAAATGAACAAAGGGCGAATAGTCGAGAGGCTCGATCAAATAGACGTTAGGGATCTCTTTTAAAAGCCGAAAGACAGGCTCCCTGACGTGGGGGTTTAGGTGGACGGGGTAGACGAGTTCAATGTCGGGGTGTTGAAGGGCGATGTCTTTGATAGCGTTGCACATCGACTCAAACCCGCGACCAAAGTTCTCTCGTCGATGACCGGTAATAAGGATCAGTTTATTCACCCTTCCGTCAGTCGAAGCCTGCCACTTTCCCTTGGCAAGGGAAGGATAACCCGCTTTGAGAATTTTATTTGAGAGACTCTCTTTTAATGCGGGCTCGCGTTCGATTTTATCGATGACCCATTTAAGGGCGTCGATAACCGTGTTGCCGGTAATGATCGCGTGATGAATAGCGATGTTTTCTTGCTTAAGATTATCAATGTTGGCTTGGGTTGGCGCAAAATGATAGGTGGTGATCCGGTCGGTTAGTTGACGATTCATCTCCTCGGGGTAGGGTGATGATAGATCAAAGGTTCGAAGCCCTGCCTCGACATGGCCGACGGGGATACGCGCATAAAAGGCGGCTAGGGCAGCAGCAAGACTGGTGGTGGTGTCGCCATGGACAAGGACGATATCGGGTTGAAGGTCTTGATAGACCGCTCGCAGTTGGGTGAGCACGGCGGCCGTAATATCGGTCAGATCTTGATCCGGTTTCATCAGGTTAAGATCGATGTCGGGGATGATCTCAAAGAGCGATAATACTTGGTCGAGCATGTGCCGATGTTGGGCAGTGACCGCAATCTTCACATCAAAGAATGGATCGGTTTGAAGGGTCTTGACTAACGGCGCCATCTTGATCGCCTCGGGTCGCGTACCAAATACAAAAAGGATTTTTTTGCCGCTCATGACGGCGGCATTATACTACACCACGTAATAATTAATAATCCGCATAGGGGATTCGTGTTTGGATATCCATTTGTTGGCTGATTTGAAGTTGAAATTCGTGGTCATTTCAGGTGTTTTAAGGAAACGCAGAATTTCTAGTCTGACATCATTTGGCAGAACACTATACATCTGGATAAGGCGCTGAATTTCGCCAACAATGGCGCGGTGTTGGATCTCGTTAGCCATGGTCGATCCCTAATAAATTCACTAATTGATTATATGATTCTTGGACGTCTTTAGGCCATTCACCGTTTAACTGTTGCAACTGGCCCGAGAGATTTCGCAGGTCCCCCATAAACTGCTTGGCTTGTTCTGAAAGGGTCGACTCGTCACTATCGGTTTCTTCGAGTTCTTCAAGCTCTTTTTGAAGTCTGCTGTAAAGTCGTCTGGCTTGTGACAGCACCTCCGGTTTGTGTGCGCTGATATTGCCTGCCATGGCAGCTAAGAAGCCAAGCATACTGCGAAGCTGCGATTGGTCGGCCTGATTTTGTTTGTTAAAGGTTTCGAGGACTGAGTTGAAAAGATCGGGGTCGCTGGATGCGGTTTCGTACGCTTGCTTCGAGGAGCCGGTTTTAATGAGATTGATAATGTGCCCCAAAATAATTTGATTTTCGACGCGCGTCGTGGTGATGTTGAGGTTTTGCATGCCTTGAGCGTTCTCGCTTGAGGAGGCGATCGGTGCTTTATTGTTGGCTAGGCTTGCTGTGCTTGGTTTGATCTGACCTTGGGGCGTAGGGGCGGGGGCGCTTAGCAGTCCGGTTTGTTTAACGAGTTGAGCCAACGCCTTGATATCCTGACTGTTTTGACTGAGGAACAGGCTTTTAGCGAGGTCTTTGATCGTCAGTGTTCCTTTTTGGAGCAAGGTTGCCGCGTCTTTGATGTCAGCCTTAGCGGGTGGTGTGCGTCCCGTGGTGTTGCTGTAATCAACGACGGCGTCCTCAAAGCGTTGCTGATTGCTTTTACTTTGCGTTTTAGCGTTGGTGTTTATCGGATTAATATTAAGTTCAGCAAGTCCCATATTACCTAGAGGATGCCCTTATTATTGAGCGGTTAAACATTCAGGTCGGGAGGTTGTAATGCCTTGGCTTTTTCAATTTCCAAATATTTATGATAGATCTTAAGAACTTCTTCCATACTCTTTGGATTTTGATTGTAATTATTGCTAGGGAGAGAGACCCATTCATTTCTGAGACGCCTGAAAATTTGCTTTAAATTGCCTGAATTTATTATTTTTTGAAGAACTTTTGGTGTTAAGCCTCGGACTCTTGTGATAAGGAGTAAGGCGGCAATATCTTGGTTTTGAGGGGAAAACCAAATATGCCCAGCTTTATCTGGAACAAAGTAATCACGGTATGTTTTTGTTAAAAAGTCCCAGTTTCTTGCCCGGATCTGATATCGACCCGCGCAGGTTGAGTAAATCGTTTTTCCATGAATCTTTACGGGCACACTTATGCGGGGATGATCGTAATAACTCTCAAATTGCCTGCCACCCACCAAGGATTTATATCCTTCATCAGGAGCGTTTTTATAGTTCTCGATGTCTCCAATCGTTGGATGAAGTGCTTTTAAATATGGTTTCTGTTTCTCGGAATATTCCTCTAGGACGTCTTTTTTAGGTTTGGTTGTTGATTCGGTCTCGCTTGTTTCTGGTGGGGCAATTGAGCTTGGATCAAAGGGGGGGCTGGTAACAGGGGCGGGGAGTGATTCTAGCTTCTTTGGGGGTGCATGAAAAATTTTATCCATTGTTATTTTTCCAAGATTTCCAGTGGGATTTATCCCAATTAGACGTTGGAACTTTCTTATAGCAGCGGTGTAGTCGTTGGAGCTAAAATGATGGGGTAATTTGAGCGCATGAATAGCCTTGGTATATTTGTCGTTGTTTGTTTGTTTCATTCGTTGGAATTCGGTATAACTAATGCAAGCATGTGGCTCATGAATATATCGATTTCCAATGGGGATTTGGCTATGGTGGCTTTTCACGGCGGTCATAGTCCAGTTATGCCCCGTATTGCGAAGGGTTAAACATTTAAATTCACCTTTCTTTATGCGATAATGACCCTATTATGGTGATTGATGTTAATCCCAATATCGCAGCGATCAAGCCCTACACTCCGGGTAAGCCCATCGAAGATGTTCAGCGCGAATTCGGTCTATCACGGGTGATCAAACTAGCCAGTAACGAGAATAATATGGGCCTTCCTGCTTCGGTTCAGGCAGAACTGACGACTAAGATCGCTGAGCTGTTCCTTTACCCCGATGGAGCCGTCTTTAAGCTGCGTCAGGCCTTGGCTAAACGTCATCAGCTAGATGAATCAGCGTTTGTCTTTGGTAATGGGTCGGATGAATTACTGCTGCTTATCGCCTTGGCCTATCTGGGCCCCAATAAAGAAGCGCTTGTCTCTGAGGGCACGTTTTCGGAGTATGCTTTTTCAGCTCATGTCGTCAACGCGCCGATCAAAACCGTCCCTTTAAAGGATTATACGTATGACCTAGACGCCTTTGCGGCGGCGATAACGCCCCAAACGCGGGTCATCTTTTTGTGCAACCCCAATAATCCCACAGGGACTATTTTCTCCTCAGCAGCGTTGGATTCCTTTATCGAAAAGGTTCCATCGAATGTCTTGGTGGTATTAGATGAAGCCTATTTTGAGTTTGCAGTTGGCTCGACGACTCCAGACGGGAGCGTCTATCCCGATGGACGTGATTTTCTGCGACACTACGACAATCTTATTGTGCTTCGAACCTTCTCTAAAATGTGGTCGCTTGCGGGATGTCGTATCGGGTATGGCATGGCCTCTCCGGCTATCATTGAGGCACTTAACAAGGCTCGGCAGCCCTTTAATGTGAATCGATATGCTCAAGAAGCGGCTTTGCTCATGCTAAAGCAAACTTCATGGGAAACGGAGATCCGTTCATTCGTCGATGCCGAGAAGTCTCGTCTTATGGATGGGCTTGTAGCCATTGGGCTTTCGCCGATAAAGAGTTCCGCGAATTTTATTTTTGTTGAGGTTAATCAACCTGGGAGTAAACTCTTTGATAAACTCCTTCAAAAAGGTGTTATTATTAGAGCGATGGATGGGTTCGGCTTTCCACAAGCTATACGTGTAACGGTGGGCCTTCCCAATGAAAATGACGCGTTTATCACAGCGCTGAAAGAGGTATTTTAAGTGAATCAAACAACATTACATGCGGAACACAAGGCGCTTGGCGCCAAGATGGTTGATTTTGCCGATTGGAGTATGCCGGTTTCCTATAAAGGGATCATCGAGGAACATAACGCCGTTCGTCAAAGAGCGGGTTTGTTCGATGTCTCACACATGGGCATAATCGATGTTGAGGGAACACAAAGCCTCCAATATCTGCAGTATTTAACAGTTAATGATGTAAGTCGACTTGAGCCTTTTCAATCCCAATATACGATGATGCTTGATGAGAAAGGGCGAGTCCTTGATGATATGATCATCACACGTCTTGGGGCTCGGTATCGCTTGGTCGTTAATTGCAGCAACAAAGATAAGATCATTGCGTGGATGCAACTCCATAAAAATAATTTCTCGGTTCATCTGACGATCCATGATGACCTCAATATCTTGGCCTTACAGGGTCCTGCCGCAAAGTCCATGTTAGAACCTCTTCTTGATACCTTGTGGGTGGGGGGTAGCTTTAATGTTATGTATGCCAAATTGGCGGGTGTTGATGTGCTGGTGAGTCGAACGGGGTATACGGGCGAGTTTGGTTATGAAGTGTTTGTGCATGATGATGATGTGGTGAAATTATGGCGTTTGTTTATTGAAAAGGGTGCCGCTCCTGTTGGATTAGGGGCTAGAGATACGTTGCGTATTGAAGCGGGGCTACCCCTCTACGGGCATGAGATCTATGGGTTGGTAACACCATTTGATCTGGGATACGGTTGGATCGTTAAACTTGATAAAGGAGACTTTATTGGGAAAGCGTTTTTGTCCCGATCCTCGCATACGCGAAAATTATTTGGCATTGTTTTGGAAGAAAAGGTCATTCCTCGTCAAGGTACAGAAGTGTTGCACTATGGCGTAGTAACCAGTGGTACGTTCAGTCCATCTTTGGGGAAGTCGATCGCGATGTTCATGACCCAACGAGATATACCCAATGATCGGCATGTTTCGGTGAAGGTTCGTGATAAGGCTTATGATGCGACGATCATCAAGTTGCCATTCATTAAAAAGGGTATTAACAAAGACGCAACCGTTTGATATAGTTACCGTACAAATCAAGAGGATGCTGAGCTTCTGTCGAAGCATAGCAAGTGAAAGGGGATTGACTTCATGACTTTAATAGCACCAAATCTTTTTTATTCTGATGAACACGAGTGGGTTCGTGTTGAGGGGAATAATGCCATCATCGGGATCACTGATTATGCCCAAGATGCACTTGGTGATATTGTCTTTATTGAATTGCCTGTTATTGGTGATGACTGTACACAAATGGATCAAGTTGGTGTCATTGAGTCGGTTAAAACCGTTAGTAATTTATATATTCCTGTGAGTGGCCGAGTGGTCGAGGTTAATGAAGCCGTTCTTGAGAATCCTTCTATTGTCAATTCTAGCCCCTATGACGAGGGTTGGCTCTTAAAGCTCGACATTTACGAGCCAGCCGAACTTGAGGATTTGAAGAGTTCGGAAGAGTATGAAGAACTAATCAGCGAAGAAGAGTAATGGGGGCGCCAACCCCCAGTCTAAGTGTCGAGGATGAGAAAGCGCTGCTTGGCGCACTCCAAATAAAATCCGTACAAGATCTATTGTCTGATATTCCCGCCTCACATCGGGTCACGCAACTTGATCTGCCAACGGGTTTGTCCGAGCGCGAGGTGTTTACTAAGCTGTCTGCGTTAGCGGCCAGTAATCAGATCGTCGATCCATCTAAACAGTTTTTAGGGGCAGGATACTATCATCGCTATATTCCCGCGATGGTGGACATGCTGTCGTCTCGAAGTGAGTTTTATACCGCCTATACCCCGTACCAACCCGAGATCAGCCAAGGGACGCTGACCGCTATATTCGAATTCCAAAGCTATATCGCCGATTTAATGGGCATGGACATGGCGAATGCCAGTCTCTATGATGGCGCGACCTCGGTAGCCGAGTCTATTCAGATGGCCAAACGATTGGCGCCCAAAGGGAAAGATCATGTTGTTGTCGCCGGTGTGTTGTCGCCGAATTGGATCAGCGTGATCGAGACCTACAATGCGGGGTATGGCCTTGATATTGTTTTTGACGAGGAGTCGACTCTTTTGTCACTGACCGATCAGACCGTGGCCATCGTTTTGCCGATGCCTGATTTCTTCGGGGTGGTGAACGATTATTCTGTCCTTATTGCCGAGGCCAAACGGCGCGGGATCGGCGTCATTATGGCCGTTTTGAATCCGTTGGCGGTGGTCATGTATAAAACGCCAGGCGAACAAGGTGCGGACATTGTGTGTGGAGAAGCCATGTCACTGGGGAATCCAATATCTTTTGGGGGGCCCGCATTAGGGTTTATCGCCACCAAAATTGAGTTTGTTCGTCATATTCCGGGACGTCTGGTGGGACAAACACAGGATACCGACGGTAAAGCAGGCTATGTCCTTACCTATCAGACCCGCGAGCAACATATTCGTCGTGAAAGTGCGACGTCTAATATTTGTAGCAATCAAGCCTTAATGGCTTTACGAGCAACAATGTATCTGAGTGTATTGGGCTCTCAGGGACTTCAGTCTTTGGCGACCGAGATCCTCGAAAAGACTCATTATCTGGCCGATCAGCTTCGACGTGTTCCCAAGCTTCATGTCCAAAAAGTTGATCGATTCCAAGATGTTTTGGTCGAGTCAGAGGGTGTGGAATGGGACGCCGTTCGGACGGCCTTAAAAACCAACGGTTTTGAGATGGGGCTTGAGCTTGAAGCGGTGAACGCTTATTGGGATAATAGCGTGCTTTTTGCCGTGAATGATTTTACGACCACGGAAATGATCGACGAGCTAATCGCGCTGATTGCGAGTGTTTTGAAGGTGGATTTGTCCGTTCCAAAACAAGCGGATCGACAGGTTCTGGTTGGTCGGGAAAAGCCCCTTCGTTTGCCCGATCGAAGTGAGATGGAGGTGGCTCGCCATTATACCTATCTCTCAACGCTCAATTTTGGGGTTGATTCGGGGTTCTATCCGCTCGGTTCGTGTACGATGAAATATAACTACAAAATTCAAGAACGCATCGCTGCCCTTGCGGGTTTTGCGTGGCTTCATCCGTTTCAGCACAGCAGCGAAGCCCAAGGCACGCTGGACGTGTTGTACAAAATGGACATCGCTTTGTCCGAGCTTTTTGGGTATGCAGCTTTTACCTTTCAGCCCGCAGCAGGGGCGCATGGCGAACATACGGGGTTGCTTATTATTCGTGCGTATCATGAGTCCAAAGGGGAGTCTGATCGTAAAGTGGTTCTTATTCCTGACACAGCCCATGGAACCAATCCCGCTAGTGCTGCTGTTGCTGGGTTTAGCGTTGTCAAGGTCGCGACAGATCCCAATGGAAATGTCGACATCGTGTCCCTAAAGGCGGCCGTACTTAAGCATAAAGTTGCGGCCTTGATGCTGACCAACCCTTCAACTTTAGGTCTTTTTGAAACGCAGATCCTTCAAATCGCGGACATTGTCCATCAAGCAGGCGGGCTTTTGTATTACGATGGAGCCAATGCCAATGCGCTGTTAGGGATCATTCGCCCAGGGGACATGGGGTTTGACGTTTGTCACCTAAATCTACATAAAACATTCGATACCCCTCACGGTGGCGGTGGACCGGGTTCGGGCCCTGTTGGGGTCAAAGATTTTCTGGTTCCGTTCCTGCCCTGTCCACGCGTGAAAAAGTCTCCGACGGGCTTTGTATGGGAATCACCGAACAAACATAGTATCGGTCGTGTCCATGGGATGTACGGGAATGTGGCCATTGTGCTTCGGGCGTATGCGTATATTCTATTAATGGGTCGTGATGGCTTAACACAAGTGAGTGAGCACGCCATTTTGGCTGCTAATTATTTGCAGCTTCGACTTAAAGACAGCTTGAAGCTTCCTTATGAACGGGTCTGTATGCACGAGTTTGTTTTGTCCGCGGCAAAACTTAAAAAAGAAGTCGGTGTGTCCGCACTTGATCTAGCCAAAGGGTTGATGGACGAGGGTGTTCATCCGCCAACCATCTATTTCCCGCAGGTCGTTCATGAGTGTATGATGATCGAACCGACCGAGTCGGAGACAAAGGCAGGGCTAGATCGTTTTGTGTCCATCTTTACAACACTCGTCGAGCAAGCTCACCAGCATCCTGAAACACTTAAGCTGGCCCCTCAGAAAACCTATTTACGTCGTTTGGATGAAGCAAAAGCGGTGAAGGAGCCTAGGCTGACCCTGTGGAACTAATCGTCATTCGTGACGTTGCCCAAGCCCCCATCACTAATATGGTGCAAGATGTGGCGCTTTGGCAGCGAGTGGAGGCGAGTCCTGATCGCGCGTTCATTCGTTTCTATGATTGGACAGAACCCTGTATATCCTATGGCTTGAACCAGAAGCCACCTAAAGAGGGGGCTTGCGTGCGTCGTCCAACAGGGGGCGGACGAGTTGCTCATCAACCGGGAGATATAACGTATAGTTTGGTCATCCCCTTAAGTTTCTTGCCTTCGACTCAACTGGTCGCCTCGTACCGATGGCTGAGCGAGAAAGTTGTTTTTGCCCTTGCGGCTGTTGGGGTTGAGGCGTTCCTTCGACAAGAATCGTTGCCGGAATATCAAGACAAACGCTACCATGAGGTCTGTATCGACTTCCCCGCTAAGTACGAGATCGTCGATGCCACGGGTAACAAACTCATTGGCTCTGCTCAACGAAAAGGACAATTCGCCCTATTGCAACAAACCCAAGTGTTTGGGGTCGTCCCGATGACGTTCAAAGAAGCCCTCGCGAAGCAGTTGCAGACAGGATTGGAATAGTTTTGCTACTCTTTAATGTTGACGCAGAAAAATAAATATCTCATATATTGACTTAACCATTAAATTGAATAATAATAGTTTGATATGGAAATCCCTGTCTCGATTGAGATAGTTATGTCTCAAATACGATTTGTTAGAGGTCAGAAAGTGATGTTAGATCGCGACCTAGCGAGTTTGTATGGGGTCGAAACCAAGATACTTAATAAAGCCGTCAGTAGAAACTTAGATCGTTTCCCAAATGATTTCATGTTTCAACTTAATAAAGAAGAGTTTGACTTGATGTTCCAAAATGGAACTTCAAGTTGGGGCGGAACCAGAAAATTACCTCTTGTGTTTACTGAATTCGGAATTGCTATGTTGTCATCGGTTCTTAGAAGTGAAATTGCCCTTCAAGTTAATATTTCTATAATGAGGGTGTTCGGAAAGTTAAGAGCCTTGTATGCGAATAATGAAAAACTTCGTCATAAAATTCAAGACTTAGAGTCTCGTCAAAATAGGTCTGAAGAGGATATCCAAATGTTGATCTCTGCGGTAAATATGATTTTAGAGCCGCCTATTGAAGAACCTAAAAAGATTGGTTTTCGATGAATAAAAATTTTAAAGTCTAAATATAAATGTTATTATGTTTTATATGGCAATCTCCAAAAAGTTTGTTTCTAGTAAACTAGATAGTATTGATTCTTTCGATGCAGAGGGTTATTCGAAAACCATCGTGGACTGTTTTTCAGACCATCAAATTATCGATGAGTTTGAGGAAAAAGAATCTCAAGGCAAGGCAACGTTTCATTCGATCGACCAATTATTAAACTAGGAGGCATTCATGCGTAGCGATATCATAAAAAAAGGTCCCGACAAAGCGCCCCACCGTTCACTGTTTAAAGCGATGGGTTATATTGATGAAGAGCTTCGTCGACCTTTTATTGGAATCGCTGCCGCGTATAACGAGTTGATCCCAGGGCATATTTTCCTCGATAAGATCGCGGAAGCCGTCAAGACGGGGGTGCGTATCGCGGGGGGGACACCGGCTCTTTTCCATACCATCGGGGTCTGTGATGGCATTGCGATGGGGCATGAAGGGATGAAATATTCGCTGATTACTCGTGAGTTGATCGCCGACTCCGTCGAAGCGATGGTGCGGGCGTATCAATTTGATGGACTCGTCATTATTCCTAATTGCGATAAGATCATTCCCGGAATGCTCATGGCTGCGGCACGATGCAATATTCCGACGGTGATGGTGTCGGGTGGCCCGATGCTTGCTGGCGGGACTCAAAAGAAACGCCTCGATTTGACCCATGTTTTTGAAGCGGTGGGGTCTTTTAATGCGGGCAAGATCACGCAAGAAGAGCTGACCGAGATCGAGTGTACCGCTTGCCCTGGGGTGGGGAGTTGTTCAGGGATGTTTACCGCGAATTCGATGAACTGTTTGGCGGAATCCTTGGGGATCGCTTTGCCTGGTAATGGGACGATCGCAGCCGTTAAGGGTGAGCGGATCGCCTTGGCTAAAAAAGCGGGTATCGCGGTGATGGATATGGTCAGTAAAGATATCAAAGCGCGTGACTTTATGACGGTGAAGAGTTTCAAAAATGCGCTTACCGTCGATATGGCGCTTGGGTGTTCGACCAATACCGCCCTTCATTTGCCTGCTATTGCTCGTGAGGCAGGGGTTGAGATCGGCTTGAATCTGATTAATGAGGTGAGCGACCATACGCCCCATCTAGTTTCACTTCGACCAGCGGGGAACTATCATATCGAAGACCTTGATGAAGCAGGGGGAATACAAGTCGTCATCAAAGAACTTGCGGCTAAAGGGCGTATCCATGATGACCTCATCACGGTGACCGGAAAGACGATCAAAGAAAACATTGCCAATCTAAAGAATAAAGACACCGACGTGATTCGAACGATGGAAAATCCGTATCATCCGATCGGCGGGTTGGCGGCTCTTTTTGGTAATATTGCGCCTGAGGGCTCGATAGTCAAACAATCAGCGGTATCCGAAAAAATGCTTAAACACAGTGGCCCCGCCAAAGTATTTGATAATGAGGACGATGCCGTGAATGCCATGAAGGCGGGCAAAATCGTTAAAGGCGATGTCGTCGTCATTCGGTACGAAGGGCCGAAAGGTGGCCCCGGCATGAGAGAGATGCTCGTTCCAACGGCGACCATTGTGGGCATGGGGCTCGATAAAGATGTCGCGCTCATCACCGATGGACGCTTCTCGGGGGCAACACAAGGTGCGGCGATCGGACATGTCTCTAAAGAAGCCGCCGAAGGGGGCCCAATCGCGGCTCTTTTGGACGGAGATATTATCGATATCGATATTCCTAACAAAACCATGAATGTTCGTCTGAGCGACGAGCAGATCAAAGCACGCATGGCTGACATTCGCACACCGATACGGGTGTATCAAGGCGCACTCCATCGCTATCAACAACTCGTTAAGTCGGCCAGTACTGGGGCTGTTCTTGACGGAGCCGTTTGCGAGTAAACTTCCTTCGCGCTCCCATATTCTTCACGAATAAGCTGTGATAAAATGACCAATAACAAAGGGGTATAACGATGACAGAAAAATTAAAAGGCTCCAAAATATTAATCGAATCGTTGAAAAAAGAAAACGTAGATCACATTTTCGGCTATCCGGGTGGTACGGTTCTTGAGATTTATGACGAGCTGTATGATGCAGAGATCAAACATTATCTTGTTCGCCATGAACAAGCTGCCGCACACGCTGCCGATGGGTATGCCCGTTCGTCGGGTAAAGTAGGGGTTTGTTTAGCTACATCAGGACCAGGCGCGACTAATTTAGTTACCGGTATCGCAACCGCTTATATGGACTCTACGCCCATGGTCGCCATTACGGGGAATGTCTCGACATGGTTGATCGGCAAAGATTCTTTCCAAGAGGCCGATATCACCGGTATTACCATGCCGATTACTAAACATAATTTCTTGGTCAAAGATGTTAATGATCTGGCTGTGACCGTAAAAAAAGCGTTTCATATCGCCCGTTCGGGTCGCCCTGGGCCGGTTCTGATCGATATCCCCAAAGATGTTACGGCCAATAAAGCACCGTTTATTTACCCTGACGAGGTGGATATTCCGTCCTATCGTCCGACGATAAAGGGCAGCATTAAGCAGATCAAGTCGGCGATCGACCTGATCCACAAAGCTGAGAGGCCGGTTATTTTAGCCGGAGGCGGGATCGTTGCGGCTAATGCTTCCGAAGAATTGCGTCAATTTGTGGAGCTTTCTCAACTTCCTGTTGCTTCGACGTTGATGGCGTTGGGGGCTTATCCGTATAATGGCCCGCTTTCTTTAAAGATGCCCGGCATGCACGGGACAGCGTTTGCGAATCATGCGATACATGAAGCCGATCTGCTCATCTCGATCGGGATGCGTTTTGATGATCGGATCACCGGTAAATTATCAACCTTCGCGCCTAAAGCAAAGATCATTCACATCGATATCGACCCCGCAGAAATTGGCAAATGTATGCCAACGCTTGTTCCCATCGTTGGCGATGCGCGGGTTGTGCTAAAGGATATGATCCATTACTTAATTGAGAATCCGCTTGAACCCAAAAAAGCGTGGTTAGCTGAAATAGATGCCTTAAAGGCCAAGTTTCCTTTACAGTACAAGCGCTCTGACGAGTTCATTAATCCTCAGTTCGCCGTTGAGACCATAGCCAAGATGACGGCAGGTCAGGCGATTATGTGTACGGATGTTGGGACGCATCAAATGTGGTCGGCGCAATACCTAGATCATCAAAACCCTCGACAATTTATTAGTTCGGGTGGATTGGGGACGATGGGATTTGGATTCCCTGCAGCGATGGGTGTGCAGGTGGCTAATCCCGATAAACTGGTTATCGATATTACTGGGGATGGCTCGATCCAGATGAATATACAAGAGCTGTCGACGGTGGCTAATTACAACTTGCCCGTCAAGGTCATCATCTTGAACAATCGGTACTTGGGGATGGTTCGCCAGTGGCAGGAACTCTTTTATAATAATCGTTACTCATCCGTGGATCTTGAGGGTAAACAGCCTGATTTTGTTAAAGTTGCTCAGGCCTATGATGTTATGGGATTGCGGGCGAGTACTCCTGCAGAATTGCCCGGTGTTTTAGAAAAGGCGTTCGCGCATAATGGCCCCGTTTTTGTAGATGTGGTGGTCAATCGTGAAGAAAATGTATTCCCCATGGTGCCTGCGGGTGGGGTGCTTAATAAAATGATCGGCGAGAAAGGTGGGCTTGAATTATGAGACATATCATATCGGTTATCGTGGATAACAAACCGGGTGAGCTCGTTCGTATTGCTGGCCTGTTCAGTCGTCGGGGTTTTAATATCGATAGTTTGGCGGTCGGCGAGACCGAAAATTCCGCATTTTCACGTATTACTCTGGTGGTGACGGGGGATGATCAAGTCATCGAGCAGATCTCGAAGCAACTCTATAAACTTATCGACACTTATAAAGTAGTGGATTTAACGCCACTGAATCATATCGATCGTGAAATGTTGCTGGTGAAGGTTAGCGTAACGCCGACAACCCGTTCGGAAGTGATCGAGATCGCCAATGTATTCCGCGCCAAGATCATTGATGTGGGCGATAAATCCTTAGTTACAGAGATCACGGGCGACAGCGATAAGATCGAAGGGTTCATCTCCTTACTACGTCGTTTTGGGATCATGGAGATGGTTCGCACGGGGACGGTAGGGATAGCGAGAGGGTAAAATAAGACAAAAGGAGTTTTGAAAATGGCAAAAGTTATTTATGCAAAAGACATCGACGAATCGGTTTTGAAGGGTAAAAAGATCGCGATCATTGGTTATGGCTCTCAGGGTCATGCCCATGCATTGAACCTCAAAGAAAGTGGCTACGATGTTCGCGTTGGGCTTCGCTCGGATTCGCCATCGGTAGAAAAGGCCAAACAAGCGGGCGTGAAAGTCTTAGAACCTGCCGCCGCTGCTAAAGAAGCCGACTTGATCATGATGCTCGTTCCCGATGAAACAGCCGCGGATATTTACAAGGCTGATATCGAGCCAAACTTAGTGGCAGGAAATGTGTTGGCTTTTGCCCATGGGTTTAATATTCATTTTGGCTTTGTCACTCCACCTAAGGATGTGGATGTTATTATGGTCGCCCCTAAAGGCCCTGGCCATATGGTTCGTCGTGTTTATCAAGAAGGTTTTGGCGTTCCGGCTATTTTTGCCGTGGGTCAAAATGCCTCCGGTAAAGCTCGTGAGATCGCGTTGGCTTATGCTGCTGGTATCGGGGCAGGGCGAGCAGGGATTCTTGAGACCACGTTCAAAGAAGAGACAGAGACCGATCTTTTTGGTGAGCAAACGGTTCTTTGTGGCGGTACAACGGCACTCGTTCAAGCAGGATTTGAGACGCTTGTTGAGGCCGGTTATCAGCCTGAGATCGCTTATTTTGAATGTCTCCATGAGCTAAAGTTGATCGTTGACCTGATGTATGAAGGCGGAATGGAAACCATGCGTCACAGCATTTCCAATACCGCAGAGTATGGTGACTACACGGTTGGACCTCGTATTATTAACGCCGAATCAAAGAAGGCGATGAAAGAGGCGCTTACTCGCATTCAAAAGGGTGATTTCGCCCGTGAATTTATTGCCGATTCAAAGGCAGGTCGTCCCGCGATGACCAAGTATCGTGAGGCCGCGAAGGGACATCTGATCGAAAAAGTAGGCAAAGAATTGCGTTCGATGATGAGTTGGATGAAAAAATAATACCCCTCCCCCCGATGGGGACCTCCCCTTATTAAGGGGAGGATTTAGGGGCATAAAAAATATCCTTCCCTTGCTAAGGGAAGGTGGCCTGAAGGGCCGGAAGGGTAAGGAGTTTTTTACTATGGCTGATCGTATAATCAAAATCTTTGATACCACCTTAAGAGATGGGGAACAATCCCCCGGTAATAGCATGACGCTGGATGAAAAACTCCAGATGGCTAAGCAGCTTGCCTATCTTAATGTGGATATTATCGAAGCGGGCTTTGCGATCAGTTCAAAGGGCGATTTTGATTCCGTAAAGGCGATCGCCCAGCAAGTGAAAGGCCCAGTTATCGCGAGTCTGGCCCGAGCTCGAAAAGAAGACATTGATGCAGCATGGGATGCGGTTAAGGCAAGTGCGCGTCCCCGTATCCATACGTTCATTTCGACGAGTCCGTTGCATATGCAGTATAAACTGAAAAAGTCACCTGAACAGGTGCTGCAAATGGCGGTCGATATGGTCAAATATGCTAAGGCCTTGTGTGAGGATGTCGAGTTTTCGGCCGAGGATGCCTCACGGACTGATCGTGAATTTTTGTATCGCATTATCGAAGCGACGATCAAGGCGGGTGCAACAGTTATCAATATTCCGGATACCGTTGGGTATGCCATTCCGGACGAGTTTGGTGGCTTGATCCGTTCGGTTAGAGAGAACGTGTCCAATATTTCTAATGTGGACATTAGTGTTCACTGTCATAACGATCTGGGTTTGGCGACCGCCAATAGTTTGGCCGCTATTTTGAATGGGGCGACCCAAGTTGAGGCCGCGGTGAATGGCATTGGTGAGCGCGCAGGCAATGCTGCTCTTGAAGAAGTGGCCATGGCTCTTTATGTCCGCGGGAATTACTTTGATGCTAAGACGAACATCAACCATAAAGAGATCTATCGGACCTCAAAGTTATTGTCTAATATTACCGGCGTCCACGTTCAAAACAATAAGGCCATTGTCGGCTTTAATGCTTTTTTACACGAATCGGGTATTCACCAAGATGGGATGCTCAAGCACCGCGAAACCTACGAAATATTAGCGCCTGAAGTGATCGGTTTAATGCCCCAAGCGTTGGTCTTGGGTAAGCACTCAGGTCGGGCGGCTTTTAAGGATCGTTTGGATCATTTAGGTTTTCATGTCGATGAAGAGCAATTACAAAAGGCCTTTGAAACCTTTAAGAGTTTGGCCGATGAGAAAAAATTGGTATCCGATCGTGACATCGAGTCGATCGTCCTTAAGGATGCCGTCCCTGTCGAGGAAGTGTTCCAGCTCAACACTGTCCATGTGGAATGTGGTACCGATATCACGCCAAGGGCAACGGTCTCGATCATTAATAAAACGGGTGAGCCCATTACGAACACGTCCGAAGGCACGGGGCCAGTTGATGCGATATTCAATGCTGTCGAGGCGCTTATTGGTCGAAAGATCAATCTCTTAGACTACATCGTCCATGCGGTGACAGAAGGTACCGATGCGCTAGGTGAAGTAACGGTTCGAATTAACGAAGATGGCCGTGTCTACACCGGGCGGGGTTCGGATACCGATGTGATGGTCGCGAGTGCGCAAGCGTTCCTTTCAGCCATTAACAAAATGCTTCTCGATCATCAACGATAGAATGTAGTTGGGGGTTCACGATTCATAGATTAAGGCCGTGGATAGTTAGTATCGTGCTTCTTGGATTGGCCTTTGGCTATCCTTTCTCCCATGAACTGAAATGGTCATATTATGAGACTGAGCATTTCCGTTTGCATTTTACTAAAGGAACCGCCGAGGTTGCGAGTCAAGCGTATGATATGGTCGAGCCGATCTTTTCGGACGTAACTCGGACACTGGGTTATATCCCGCCGGATAAAGTTGAGTTGGTATTTACCGATCAAGACGATCAAGCGAATGGCTATGCCGACTACTTTTCGAATATGATCGTCATCGAAGTGTCGCCTATTTCTCAGTCAATGCTTGGGCCGTTTCGCAAGCCCCCCCTTTATAATCTGATCGCACATGAGTTGACCCATATTGTCCATTTGGGGATGAATTACTCAACCCCGCTTGTCTATCGCCTAACCAAGCGATTAAGCAGTAAAGGCTTTCTTTACCCTCAGTTTATGATCGAGGGGCAGGCGGTCTATGATGAGAAGTATTTGGCCCAAGGTGGCCGACTCGACGGTTCTGCTTTCGAAGAGCAGATGATGGCTTTTGCAAAAGCCAAGTCCTTCCCGACCTTAGCCCAGATCACCAATCGTCAAATGTTGCGTTGGCCACATGGCAATGGACCTTATATCGTGGGGGCAAAGTTTGTTGACTATCTCGTTAATCAATATGGTCGCACGAAATTGATGGATATTTATCACGAGTTTACGGGCGAGTCCTACTTGGGGGGATTTGAAGGAGCGTTTGAATCCATCATTAAAGAACCCCTGTCTAAAGCCTATCTATCCTTTCAGGATTATCAAAATCTGCGCTATCTCAATCGTGCGAAAGAAGAAGTCTCTAGCGAGGTTCTTCAAACGGGCCCCCTTATGCGCGATAAACTATCTTTATATGGCGAGAGTTTGGTCTGGTATGAGAACGACTTTCATTCGCCGGCGCGAATCATCTGCTGGCCTATTCAGTCAAAGGTGCGACCCCAAACGATCATTGCTGATCCGTTCCTCATCGGGAACGCGTTAGTGGATGATCGGGCTGTTTATTTTTTGCGTTACAACCAAGCCAGCCTTTATCAGGCGCAGCAGGATCTGGTGATGAAAACTCCATCGTCTGAAACGGTTGTTGCAGAGCATGTTAATGATTTCGATGTCCTCGATGGGGTTATCTTGTGGGTGAGATCGGTCGGTTCGGGGGAGGTTCTCATGTTGACGGATTCGGAAGGAAAGTCTTCCCAAATCATGACGGCGGATGCGATGGCTTCACCATTATTAATATCCTCTAAGCTCGCTTTTGTCGCAATGAGGACGGGGATCGATAATCAATTGATCCAAGTCAATATTCCTTCGGGTTCTCTGCGGACGATGTTGACCTGTCCTGTTCGGGATTTATCCCGAGCGCCGAGTGCTGATCTCCTATTTGTTGCCGACATCAATGGACTGAGTCAGGCGTTTCGTTTCAACCCCAAAACCCAAACCATTAAACAGCTGACCCATGAGGTGACTGGCGTTTACTCGCCGGTCTGGGCATCGTCGGGGTTGGTCTACCTGACGTTGACCGATATGGGGAGGGACCTCGTGTTGGTTAGCCCTGATGACCAGATTGTTGCGGTCAGTGATCTGCTGATACCCCCTGCGACGACGGTACCGACATGGAATGTGGACGTCCTAGCCACGCCGGATCGTCGCGTGCTTCGAACAGATCTATTTAAGCCCGTCTTTCGAAAAACACCTCACGACTACGAGCCATTTTCGTATAATCTGCTCTACATCGTACCCTATGTCACCTTTAGCACGTATGGCAATTATGTTGGGTTTAATATGATGATGGCGGACCCCTTGCAATATCAGCAGCTTGCGATGACCTTTATGAGTAACGCAGGGGTCGAAAGTTATCAGATCCAGTATTTAAACACATGGCTATATCCGTTCTTCTCGTTTCAAGCGAAAAAACAAAACGGAACCGAGACCAGTTCGCTTGAATTGCAATTGCCCTGGATGTGGGGCGGGCGTTACATGCAGCAGTTATCAGCAGGGATTGACCATACCGCAAGTGATAGCGAGGACAATAGTTACTGGAAGGTGGGTCATTCGTTTCAGATCGGGGAGCGATTCCTGTATTCCTTGACGCCTGAGAATAGTTTCCAAAATCAAGCCACGTATTATGTCCGTCAGACCGATCAAAAGACGCAAATCGTCGACCAAGTCAATGTGTTCTTGCCCGGAATGGGGCAAAACCATGTCGTTCATTTTGATGCAACCTATGCCAATAGCCAGACAGGGGTTTATTCGTTGGGTGGGTTCTTGAATAGTTTATCCGTTCGAGGCTATCCCTATGGCGATATTAAAGAAGGCCAAGTGGCTGGACGGATGGGGCTTGAATATATCTATCCGATGGGTGTGATCGACGATGCAACATGGTTCTTTGGCCTCTATGGTTATCAGACGTATGGGACGATCTTTGCGGATGTGGGGGATGCCAATACTAGCGCCCTTTTTGGCCAAGTACCCTATTACAGCTACGGTTACTTGTGGGGCATCAAATCCATCGCGGCGAACATGTATCCGTTAAGCCTTGGCCTCGGCCTCGCCCATACCGGCAAAGCGGATCTGATGGTTATTTTTTCGTTGGGGCTGGGGCTGTAGGAGCGCTTACCCTTGCGCTAACTTCGTCAGTGTGGCTACTTGCTCGACACTGCCGATGACAATGATGGCCGTGCCAGTTTGAAGACGAGTATCGGGTGCGGGGTTGTACATAAACGAATCCTCATTGACTTGTTTTAGCGAGATGACGACCAGCCCTGTTTTGTCGCGAATACGCATCTCTCCAATGGTTTTGCCATCAAGCGACGACTCAGCCGCGACGACCACTTCGCTAAATCGAGTGTGCCCCGTGGTACCGCGCATCATAATATCAAGAAACGTGACGACCGAGGGGCGGATCATTTCGGACGCCATGCGGAGCCCGCCGATTTGATTGGGGGAGATGATCGAGTTGACCCCAACGCTTTTGTATTTATCGATATTGTCAGGATTATTGGCGCTCGACACAATACGTAGCGAATCATTTAACCGCTTGGCGGTAATAATAACAAAGAGATTGTCACGGTCATCGGTTAAGGCGGTCATGAGGCCGTTGGCTGTTTTTATCCCCGCGTCTAATAGAACCGAATCATGAGACGCATCACCTGAAATATACAACAGATCAGGGTGTTGCGTGATGAGCCTAGCGAGTTCGTGTTCGTCTTGGGCAATCAGGACAAAGGGTGTGCTCGTTTCAAATAATTCGTCGATGATCTTGCGATTGATCAGTCCACTTCCACAAAGCACGATATGGTTATTGATACGATCGATCATTTTCTGCATTTTCCGCCTCCTCATCATTTTTTGCAACTCACCATCGGTAATAAACTCGGTAAAGGTACTTGCAACGAACAAGATGTTCCCCATGCCGAAGAGAATAAGAACCATCGTAAAGATTCGGCCAGCGGGATTATGACTCAGGTCAATGATCTCCCCATATCCCACAGTGGCGAGGGTAATGACGGTCATATAGATCGCATCCAGCCATGTTGAAGTGGGCGACAAGAGATGATAGCCCAACATCCCCGTGCCCATCGTAATGGTGAAGAGCAAAATCGCGGTGAATATTTTCCGTTTAACGTGAAGCGGGATCATGGGGGTGTTAGGCAAAGCGGTCAAAAAACATGCCGACGACATCGCTCTTGATCTGATCGTTAGAATAAGCCGCTTTACTGATCGAGGCGGTTTGCTTGATCTCAACATCGGGAACGATGGCTTGGATCGACGTGGCCTCAATTCTTGCGAAGGCATTGTCGAGTGCCTTCATCTGGTCGAATCGGTTCCAACTAATGGGTTGAAAGTCTATTTTTCCTGCCATTAGGATGCCTCTTTGAGGATCGTCGCTGTGAATCCGTATAGCTGCGCGTCCTTGTGATTCAAGGCGTCAATCGAAACGCCGGCTTTATGCGCAAGCCCTTCTAAGTACTCTTTTTTATCCCAACCCTGTTCGGTCGGAACTTGGGGGAGCAGTACACCCGAGAGTCCATGGTATCGAAGTAAAAGCCCGTGGGTGCCGACCTTGACCTGTTGGGGGTGTATGGGGGTTAACGGCGACAGAATACTGATCTCAATATGAAGGGCGTCAAATTCCTCAGGGGTAAGCGAAGGAAAGCGGGGGTCATGAAAAGCGGCTTGTATCGCCATGTTTTGAACACCTAAATATAGCG
This sequence comes from uncultured Candidatus Marinamargulisbacteria bacterium, assembly GCA_903910705.1. Lineage (GTDB taxonomy): Bacteria > Margulisbacteria > Riflemargulisbacteria > GWF2-35-9 > GWF2-35-9 > CAIWAN01. The sequence continues at coordinate 13,267 of CAIWAN010000049.1, read as the reverse complement.
GATATTGGCCGATAATATTGCCGATGCAGCCTCTAAGTTTTCCGTCTAAAGAAAGGGTGACGAATACTCCCAGAACCTGTTCTAATTCGGGATCCGAGTTTTCAATTAAGTGAATAGGTTTATTATTTAATTGGGCCCCGATTGCGTCACGAGCGATGCCGAGGAGGACGTCTGTAATTTCTTTGGTAAAAAGGAGATCCATTGTGGATCTAATTAAACCATTTAGACCACGTAACGTACAGCTTGTTGGCAAATAATCGCAAGGCTTTGGGTTCATTGAATTCCTTTTGCATTTTCTTGTTATGAAGGATCATGTTCAAGACATTCATGCGGTCTTGAAGAACCTTGGGCTCGGCGGTACTGGCCCACTTGGTTGACTTGGTGATCTCGAGTAGCGTGGCAATTTGAGGGTCTTTGGCGATCTCGTTTTGAAGCTGAGCATTATTGGGGAGGAGCTGAAGGATCGGCCAAAGATCCTTTTGAAATTTGTAAGAATTCATGATCTGACGTGCACTCTTTTGTTTGATTTTATCGCCAAAAAATAGAGCGACATAGGCTCCCTTGAACTCTCGACTTCCATTTTGAGATTCGGGGACAGGGAAGACGGAGAACGGATCTTTTTGTTGTTTTAACAAATTGAACATCCATACGCCGGAAATAATGGCGAAGTTGTCTTTATGAAGGAACGCTTCGACGGGCTTATTGGTGAAAAGAGCGGGGTAGACGGTTTTAAGCGTCGTCAGAAGTTTGGCGGTATAGGCCATACTTTGGGGGGATAGGGGCGTTTGGCTGATCCAAAAGGGGAGTTGGTCATTAAAAAAGGACTGAAAATTATAGAAAGAGTCGGGGGTCCAGCTATTGGGAAATGCAATAAATTGTTGATGGGTTTGCATATAATAGAGCGTGTTGGCCCAATCATTTACCGGAAGTTGCGTGTTTTTTCCCCATACATAAAGGGCTCGGACATCCCAGAAGAGCGGGTCGACTTGGCTAAATGAAGAGGTGTACTGAGCGATAAAAGGAACGAAGGTATGCCCCGTCAGCAGAATGTCGGGGTGCTTTTTCTTTTTTATGAGTTTAGTGATCTGAGGAAGAGCCGTATCCCAATAGAAAACACGAATATTCGCTTGGGGGAAAAAATGGGTGATATGTTGCTTAACCAGTGTTTCTTGGCTTGGATCAACCGTCAGCCATATATCGAGCCCAAAGGACGTAGACAGGGTTAGAATTCCAATAAGGATAATGAGGAAGCGTTTCATTGTCTTTACATTATAGTTAGATTTTGATGGGAAAGTCAAAAAAAGAAGTGATTTTTCATTTGCGCGTATTCATTCTTAACAAATTGGGTCGATGTCGTGTAGGATGTTTTATAGTAATTTCCTTCGGAGGTGAAAGGTGACGATTGAAACCTTGGTTGAAGAAAGCTTGAAATTAAAGCCTTTGGATAAATTTCGTTTAGCCAATATTATTCTTGAGAGTGTCGATGTAGGGCAGCCGGATATTGATAAAATGTGGGGGGAAGAAGCCGAGCGGAGACTTGTCGCGGTTCAACAAGGGGCGTTGAAAACGATCGATCTTGATGACTTTATTCGGGAATATCAATGAAATTAGTTGTCAGTGAGGCTGCAAAAAATGAGTTTGATGAGATTATCCAGTATTACCGTCAGGAGACGACTTTTGTATCAAGCTTATTTGTCATTGAGGCCATCCACAGTTTAAAGATTATTCGGAAGTTTCCATCTTCCGGTCGCTTTTTTTATAAAAAGCATCAACGATTTGTTGTTAAAGGTTTTCCCTATTATATCGTTTATCAAGTTCTACAAGATTCTATCCTCGTGACAGCCTTTGCTCATCAACATCGAAGGCCAAATTATTGGGCTAGTTGATCATCCGCCCATCCGTTTTAAGCCCCAATAAGTACTCCAAATGGCGGTCCATGGCAAGAAGGACGCTTCGACTTTGAGTAAATGGCATTGCCCCGTTTGCGAGATGTGTTTGTCGGTCCCCATTAAATGGGCGGGGTGAACAAACAGTCGCGGGGACGAATTGAGTCGTTTGAAGTAAAGCATTTCTTCGTGTGTAAAATCATCATTCGAGAAAAGATCGTAGGGAATAATCCAAACCTGTGTATTGAGGGCGTAGGCAAAACTGTCCAGATCGGCTAGCTCAGAAAAGTTGTCTTTATTTGCATAGAAAAGTACCCGTTTAACAATCGGCTTTGGGGTATGGTTGAGGTTGCTAATGAGGGCGTCAAAGGATTCTGATCCGGTAAGGGTGTTGTGGTTTGTCCGATCAAGCGAGAACAGTGGAAAGAAGATCCGGTCGGGTTTTTCGTCAACCAGTTCGTTGTGTTGCCAACCTTGATGAATGGCGGCCCATCGCTGTCTTTTCTTTCGAATTAAGGGCAAATGCTGAGTAATGGCCGAAAGATCGCGTGTCATATGGCTGAAACAATTCAAGGTTCGGGGGGGGCTGAGTTCGATCAATTTCTCTATAGCGTGTGGGGTGTTGGCCTTGGGTAGCGAACATTGAAGGCAGTTCCATCGGCATTTCCCCGAAAGAGGGACGAAATTTATTTGGGGGATGAGAGGAGGGATTTGTAACAATTGAGGAGTTTTCTGGCCATTTTATTCGAGGAAAGAGCCGTCGCTTTCTTGTAGGCTTCGAGGCATTTCTGTTCGTAGGTTTCGGCATTGCTGAGGAGCGCGATGACGCATTGGCTAAAGTGGGTTGGATCATCGTGGGTCAGGTAGCCGCCTTGATTGTCCTCAAGGACACTGCTAACCCCCATGGCATCGATCGCCACAACGGGTTTTTTCATCGACATCGCCTCGAGGATGACGAGACCTTGTGTCTCTGTTTTACTGGCAAAAACAAACAGTGTCGAGATCTTGAGGAGCGGGAAAATTTGGGATCGGTCGATGTAGCCCGTAAAGACAATATCGTCACGAATGCCGAGTTTTGTCGCTTCTCGGTCGAGTGCTTTTCGTTCGGGGCCATCCCCCATAATAATGAGGCCGGTATTCGGGTAGACATCATGGATCAGTTTGAACGCGTGCAGTAAAAAAGGGACGTTCTTTTCTTTTCCGAGTCGAGATATCGTCGATAAATAGATCTTGTCCTTGGTGAGTTTGAACTGCGCCTCCACTTCGGCGGTTTGAACCTTGTGAACATCGGTGATCTTGATGCCGGTCGGGATGACCTCGATCGGGGTCGTGACATTATATTTAATGAGTTCGGTTTTGATCTGCTCAGTGGGGGCAATAATGAGCTGATTAACATTGCAATAGGACTTGCTGACCCATATCGCGAATTGTTTGGAGTAATCGGTAGGGATGGGGAGGTAGTGGACATATTCCGAAAATAAGGTGTGATACGTGTGAACGAGCGGGATATTGTGTCGCTTGGCGAGGTAAACGGCCAGAAGCCCCATGGTAAAAGGGGTCTGGGAGTGGATGATGTCGATGTCCAGTTTGGCGAATTTGTTGATAGCGCGTGAATAAGGCAAGGAAATGCGGTATTCGGGTTGGAATAAAAAGGTTGTCGACGCAAAACGAAAAACATTCGCATCGTCTTGATGTTTTTTCCCGCGAATTTGAGGGGCAAAAATGTAGACATTGTGGCCCTTTTTCTCGAGCGCCTCACGAAACATTTCCATAGAGGTCACCACACCATTGATCTGGGGGAGATACGTGTCAGAAAAGATGGCGATATTCATCTTTTCCAGTATAACAGGTATCGGGGCGAAGTATAAAGTGCAGGGAATGGGCTGGCAATTGTCGCTACGTGGCGAATTTTGGACTCGAGTCCAAAATCTTTAAAGTGACGGGCTGAGGTTGATTGGCCTTGTATGAATATATTGCTCAACCAGCTCATCGATATTATCGGGGATCGTTTCTGCATGTTGGAGTAGCCCTTCCTCATGGAGAAGCTGAGTCTTGAACTGACGAAGCAGCCCCGACAGGTTATCTTTGGGGAGGGTGCAAAGGGCTTTCAGGGTGTTTTGGCAAAGGTCAAAGAGCTTTGGGGCGGCATGATCGTCTTGAACGACGGCTTGGATAAGGTGTAGACATTCATAGCCTGCCTGTATCCGGTCGAGGTCGACGGATAGCTCGGCAAAGGTGTTCAAGCTATCGATCGAAGTAATAATGCTTAGGTCGCGTTTGTGCCCCAAAATATAGCGATTATGACAAAACGATTGCAGTAGCCCTGTTGAGGATTTTGCTGATTTTTTCGCCCCGCGTGCGAGAAGCGAAACTCGCCCATATTCCCGTGAGAACGCTACGACGATAAGGCTGCTATCGCGATAATCGAACGAACGAAGGTTGATGGCTTCTATGGCTTCCATTACTCATATCGTAAGGCATCGATGGTGTTGAGTCGAGCTGCTTGTCGAGCAGGGTAGTAGCCAAAGAACAACCCGATAAGGGTGGGGAATACTGTGGCGACGATAACGCTGTTGAGTCCGATCTGCATCGGCCAACCCGTAAAGAGTTTCAGTATTTGGCTAATGCCTTCTCCCAAGATGATGCCGAGTATCCCTCCCAAGAGGGTCAATATGATTGCTTCGACTAAGAACTGTGACTGAATACTTTTCTTGGTCGCGCCGAGTGCCTTGCGGATCCCGATCTCACGTGTTCGTTCGGCGACCGAGACGAGCATGATATTCATAATGCCGATACCCCCGACAATGAGCGAGATCGCTGCAACGGCGCCGAGTAGGGCGGACATGGTGCCGACGGTGCTCTTGATGGCTTTTTGGATCTCGGATAGATCCCGAATATCAAGAAAATCTTCATTGTCAGCCGGAATGCGATACGCCTTTTTTAGGGTGTTGGTGATGGTTGTCTTTGAGATTGCCAGTAGGTCTTCGGATTTTATCTCAACCTCCAAGGAGCCGATATGGTCGCTTCCCAATAATCGGTACATGGCGGTGTGGATCGGGATAATGATCTGGTCATCGCCGTCACGCCCCATGGAGAACCCTTTGGCGGGCAAGAGGCCGATGACGCGGAATGAATTTCGGTTGATTTTGATCGTTCGTCCAAGCGGCGACTCGGTTCCAAAGAGTTGAGTGGCAACCGTAAGACCAATGATGGCCACGCGTTCCCGTTGACTGTTTTCGTCAGCATTAAAAAATCGGCCTTGTGGGATACTTTCATAGTGGATATTGGCATAACTGGGCTCGACGCCTTGGACTTGGGTGTTCCAGTTTTTGTTGCCATTGACGACTTGGGCACGTCCAGAAACGATGGCGGAGACAGTTTTTACGGTGGGGAGTTTTTGTAGCCGTGCCGAGTCTAGGATCGAGAGCTCTGTTCCCGACCCCACGCCCATCGACACGCCCTGATTATGTGACGCCCCCGACCGAACGATGAGTAGGTTCGACCCCAATGTCGACAAGTCTTTCTTGATGGCGTTCGTGGCGCCGGTCCCGAGCGCTAACATCGTGATGACCGCGCCCACCCCGATAAATATGCCCAGCATCGATAAAAAGCTCCGTGTTTTATTGACCCCGATCGATCGGAACGCTTGGCGGATGTCTTCCCAGATCTGCGCCACGAACATCGTTTTAATGGGGGTCGGGGGCGAGACGATCTGAGGCGATTTTTTGACCGACTTGCTCTTGACCACGTCAGACAAGATATTGCCGTCACGCATGGTAATGATGCGTTTTGCGCGGGCGGCGATCTCCATCTCGTGGGTGACCATGACGATCGTGATGCCCTCAGCGTTCAGCGATTCCAAGATCGCCATGATCTCTTCTTCGCTTTTGGTGTCGAGGTTACCCGTGGGCTCATCGGCAAGGACGAGGATCGGATCATTAATAAGCGCTCTGGCGATGGCCACCCGTTGTCGTTCACCCCCAGAAAGCTCGTTGGGCAAATGGTGGACGCGGTCTTTGAGCCCGACGGCCGTCAGTTTGGCGATGGCATCGTTTTTGTCATCCCCCCCACGAAGCGAATAAACCCGTGGCATCTGGACATTGTCGAGGGCGTTTATCCCTGAGAGTAAATGGAATTGTTGAAAAACAAACCCTAGCTTCTGATTGCGTAGATCGGCCAACGCTTCGTCCGACAATGTGCTGATATTATCGTCACCGAGTTGATAAATACCGGTCTCGGGGACATCGAGCAGTCCCAAAATATGCAGGAGGGTCGACTTGCCAGACCCTGAAGCGCCCATGATAGCGACAAATTCGCCGGACTCGATGGTCAAATCGATCTGCTTGAGAGCCGCAAGCCGTGTCGGCCCCATGACGTAGGACTTCGAGACGCCTTTTAACGAGATCAGGGTCATCGCGTTTTTCGGTTGCTGCCAGGACGATTAAAGAACGGATTGTTCGTCTTTTTGGTCGAGGCGCCTTCAACGCTTGGGATCAGGATCTTGTCGGTTGTGGCGATCCCCGAAAGGATCTCGATGTTGCCGTTCTCACTCAGCCCTGTTTTAACTTTTTTAGGTCGAGCCCCTTTGGGTTGTTTGACCAAAACGAATGTTTTCCCGTTCCGATATTGGATCGCTTGTTCGGGCAGGGTCAGGACATTCTTGTGGATCGATCGAATGATGCTGACATTGGCGTTCATCCCAGAACGGAACATCGCAGGAATGTTGCGAAGAACCACTTCGACCTGATAGATCGTCACATTGTTAACACTTTTGGATTCATACGAAACGTGGTCGACAACCCCCGCCACTTTGAGCGCAGGGTAAGCATCAAGGTCGATGCGAACGGATTGTCCCAGTTTCACACGTCCGATATCGGTCTCATCGATCTGTGCGCGAACGATCAACTTATCCGCAATGACCATCGCCGCACTGTTTGGATTAACGGCTTGGCCGTTTTCAACTCCACGAACGATAATATAGCCACTAATGGGAGCGATGAGCGGAGTGGGTTGATAGACCTTTTCCCAATATTTATATCGTGCGGGGCCTTCATTAAGCGCAGCATCTAGCAACGTCGCTCGGTCGGTCGAACTCATCCACGCTAAGACTTGCCCCTTTTTAACATAATCCCCTTCGCTCACCGTGACGCTGTCGACGCGGCCACTGAGCGGGGGCATCACACTGACACGATTTCGAGGTTCGACGATACCGCTAGCAGCGATCGAATCCGTGAGGGTGCCGATGCTCGCACTGACGATCGTGGGGGGGGCGACGGCTTTCTTTGGATGTGTGAGTTTCCACCCGAAAAAGACAACACACAAAATGACAACGATAAGGCCGGCTTTTTTTAGATTCATGGTGCAATACCTCCTTGGATTTGTTGCCACTTTGCAAACGCTTCTGCGCCATTGATCTGGGCATTGAGTTCATTTTTTTCAGATTGAAGCAGCTCATTCTCGACAAGCAACCAGCTATCAAAATCGATAAACCCTGTGCTGTAGCGTTTATCGCCGATGATGGATCTTTCTTGATTGGCCTCTCGATATTTTTGACTGGTCATTCGTGTGCTTATCGCGTCTTGTAAGTCGTTGAAGGCCTGAAGACTTTCATTCTGAAGCGTCGACTTTTCTTGCAAAAGTAATTGTTCACGTTCTCGAATGATCGAGGTCGACCGTTGGATCTGAGCCAGCGTTGCCCCGCCGTCAAACAAACTGAATTGGGCAGAAAGGCCGAACGAAAGACTCGAGTCGAATGTGCCGGTACTGAGGGACTGAGACGCATCGGCTCCGCCCGATAGGCTAAGTTTCGGGGCAAGACTTGACTGGGCAGCAACGAGGTCCAGTTTGGCTTGTTCAAGGCTTATGGTTTTTAAGGTTAATCGGTCATGCTGACTCAGTATGGTTTCAGAAGGGGGTGCCAGCGTGGTGGGCGTTGCGGTATTCAGTGAGACCGTAAAGGGGGCAGAAGCAGGCAGGCCGGCCATGGCTCGAAGCGCTTCTTGTTGTTCGTTGATCTTTCGAAGGATCGTTTTTCGTTCTTCTTGTGATACGGTCAAGTTGACTTCGGTCGTGTAAACCGAGCCGATATTTTCTAGACCCGCTTTGTAGCGCAGCCGAACCAGATCGACTTGCTGTTGTCGACGATTGACGACGAGCTGATTAAGGTCGAGGAGCTTGACTTGGCGAAGGAGTTCTAGGGCCTGAACCTTAAGGGAATAGCCAATGTCAACGAGGGTTGTATGCGCTTGAATGTCCGCCATTTTTTTGGAAAGCGTCGAGGCCTCTACTTTGCTGCCGAGTCGACCTGCATCATAGAGAGGCAGGGACGCGCTGAGAGAAAGGCCAGCCGTGGGTTTTAGGCCTGATGAAGTGACGCTACTTCGAAGGCTGCCTCCGAGATCGACCGCAGGCGCCAATGCACTCTTGGCAAGGGTAATATCGCTGTTGGCTTGAATGACTTTCTCGGCTTGAATACGAAGTCCCACATTATTGGAGAGGGCCATCGTCCATAGATCGTTAAAGGAATATATCGTTGGGCTAGTGGCACTGAAGGACAGTCCCAATAATAGTCCAAGGCATAATGTAAATCGTCTCATTGTGTTCATTCTATCTTATATAACAATACAGAAGAAGGTTAAAGTTCCCAAAAGAACTGACTTTAATCGTAGCCTCTTGACGGACTATACCGAACGGTATACGATGGGCGCATGATGGAAAATAAAGATAATCTACTCAAAACGGCCTTGGATCTCTTTGCTCACCGAGGGTATGAGGCGGTGGGTGTTGCTGAGATCGTTTGTCAGGCAGGGGTCACCAAGCCCACGCTTTATCACTACTTTGGCAGCAAAGAGGGGTTGCTGATGGCGATCATCGAGCCTCGATTCTTTGATTTTGAGCGCGAACTTAAAAAGGCCACTCAATATGACGGCGACTTGGTTCGATCGATCGAGCAACTCATTCAAACCTATTTAACGTTCGTTCTTCAAAACGAGCTATATTTTCGACTTTACTTGGCCCTGATTTTTTCGCCAAAAGCCAATCGGACCTTCGAATTAATGGCGCCCTTTGCTCAAAAGGTGAAAGACATTCTTTTGAATTTGTTTATCTGTGCGGGTTCAGGCCATGGCAACATCAAAGGGCATGAGCTCTTCCTCGTCAATGCGCTATTAGGGCTTCTCAATCATTACGGGCTTTCCTTGTTAAATAGCGAGTTTCAGATGAGCGGTTCCTTTGTTGTTTCGGTCGGCAAGCAGTATATGAACGGGATTTACGCGCTATGACTGGGCGAATCATCTATCATCTTTTTCCACTTGGAGCGATGGGGGGATCTAGTGCCCCGTCAGTGTGGGCCGCTTGGGGCGAATACCTTCAACAATTAGGGGTTAACACGGTGTTGCTTGGTCCTGTCTTGACGTCGATGTCTCATGGATATGATATCGTTGACTATTATCACCTTGACCCTCGTCTGGGGGATAACGCGATGTTTGAGCGGGTCGCTAAGGATTTGAAAGCAAAGGGACTCGACATCCTGCTTGATGCCGTCTTCCACCATGTTGGGCGCGACTTCTTCGCTTTTCAGGATGTCCTTAAAAATCGTAAAAGTTCGCTCTATGCAGATTGGTTCTTTCTTCGGTTCGATCAAAATAATGGGTATGGCGATGCCTTGAGCTATGAGAATTGGGAAGGGCACGATTCTCTGGTAAAACTCAATCTTCAAAATCAATCGCTACGAGACCATCTCTTTGGTGCGGTTCGGCAATGGATGCACCAGTGGGGGATAAAAGGGTTGCGGCTTGATGTAGGGTATTCCTTGTTGCCAGCGTTTGTTCGAGAGTTGAAAGCCATCTGTACGGCCATCGATCCCGATTTTTTCATTGTCGGCGAGGCCATTCATGGTGACTATCGCCCGTTTCTATTGGATATGAATAGTGTAACCAATTACGAATGTTACAAAGGACTCTTTTCGAGCTTCAATGATCGAAACTTTTTCGAGATCGCCTTTTCCTTGAATCGTCTTTTTGGAGAGCACGGTCTTTACCAAGGTCAAAGGTTATTAAACTTCGTGGACAATCATGATGTGGATCGGATCGCCAGTACGTTACACGAGGCGCGACATCTTTATCCCTTATATTTGCTGTTGTTTACGATGCCGGGCACTCCGTCCATTTACTATGGAGGCGAGTGGGGGATAGAGGGCAAAAAGGGGATGCATGATGACCATGCGCTACGACCGATAGTCGATATCGAGGCTATTTCGGCCACCGTTCAAGGCTCGCCCCAATATGCGTTTATCAAAAAACTCATCGCGCTTCGTCAGCGTTTTGATGTTCTTTCAACAGGGGATTATCGTCAATTATTTGTTGCGAGTGAACAGTTCGGCTTTATTCGACAAACAGGGACGTCCGTTGTCATTATTTTGCTAAATATGGCCGATCATCCGGTACAGGAATCCCTTTCTGCCCGCGGATTGTCAGGGACGTATCTCGATGTGCTTAATAACGACGAGAGTATCGAGGCCAACCAGCCGTTTACCTTGTACCCATCATGGGGCAAGATATTGGTCCTTTCATGTTCTTAACTTTAACTTGCACCAAGATCGCCAATCCAGTAAACTCTTAATATGCAAGTGAATAAAGACGCGGCGGTGGTTTTGCTCAGTGGGGGCCAAGATAGTACAACGGCGCTCGGTTGGGCCAAACAACAATTCAAGACCGTCTCGGCCATCAGCTTCGACTATGGTCAACGTCATCGGGTCGAGTTAGAGTGTGCCACGCGTATTGCGGCTCGGGCCGAGGTGCCTCATCGTATCCTTGATTTGTCGCTCCTTTCAACCCTTAGCCATAACGCGATGATCCAAGACTCGGTGATCGAGATCAACGAAGACAATGGCCTTCCGACAACCTTTGTGCCGGGACGTAATTTGTTGTTTGTGACGCTCGCGGCAGCAGCGGTCTACCAAAGTAAAACCCCCAACATCGTCATTGGTGTTTCCCAAGTCGACTACAGTGGCTACCCTGATTGTCGGGGCAATACCATCAAATCCTTGCAAGAAACGCTTCGTCTTGGGATGGATTTTCCGTTCGTCATCCACACCCCGCTTATTTATTTCGACAAAAAGAAAACCGTCGAGTTGGCCGTTAAACTCGGTGTCTTAGATTGGTTGGCCGATTCGCACACCTGCTACGAAGGCAAACGCCCCCCGTGTGGCGAGTGTCCCGCTTGCCAACTCCGCGCTAAAGGCTTTTTCGCCGCCGGCATCCCCGATCCGCTCTTACAATAAATTCCCCCTTCGCCTTTAGGAGAGGGGGTGGTGGAGAGGTCGCATTTTTCATGTGTTGTACCCATTTTCATGTTTGATATCGATATCTATGTGGCATATAATGTATATCACATCGATTGGAGGATGAAATGGTAAAAACCATGAATAAAGAAGTGCTCGTTCGGTTGCCTCTCGATATTTATACACAACTCAAGCATTTTTCTCAGATTGAGTACAAGTCGATGTCTGCGGTGATTCGTGAAACATTGATAGACAAGCTCCAAGACTCGTTTAGCTCAGAACAATCGGCCGAAATTGAAGCCCAACGGAAAGCCTTCTATGATGGGAAAGGAACTAACTGGAGAGACATAAAACGTGGATAGGTTCGACGTTATTTTGCAGTCCAAATCAGCAAAATTCTTTAAATCCTGTTCACCAGAATTGGCTTTGCAGCTAGGTACTTGTTTTGAACAACTCGAACAAAACCCTTTTCGAGGTAAAGACATCAAATATCTTAAGTCAAAAGACCTCTATCGATACCGAATCGGTGGCTATCGAGTCATTTATGACATCGATAAAAATAACAAACGAGTAGGGATTCTTCTCATTGATAAACGTGGTGACGTTTACAAGAAAATCTAGGATTTTTCTCTCATTCATCTGGTCGTGCCTTACTCCCTTCTCCTTTAGGAGAGGGGACGGGGGAGAGGTCTCATTGTCTTTATCGAAGGGGGCTCATAGCCCCCCCCCTTCACCCCGCCTATTCCATCGAGAAGGCTTACTTCGTTTCCCTTGGGAAAAAACTCAAAGGGCCTGAAAACAGGGTCCCTTTTCGTCTTTTCTACAGGGAAATCTCGTTTCGATCATTCTCGATGGAAAGTAAATGCAGGGAAAATCCTTATGTATTGCCCCCAATTAATCAAGCACAAATTAAGGCTTTCTGTTTCTCAAATTCTTCCCTAAACTGAATCGGAGCTTTTAAGCCCAATCTATGAATTAACCAGCTCTCATTTCCTTAATTGTTGAAGAGGGGCTCTCTTCAATCATTCTCGATGGACAGGGGAGAATAGTTTTCGTCAGAGGCGAATGTTTGAGTTGAGATTAGCCTGTCGAAGAATTGCGGATATTGGCTCCCCGTCTGAGGGGTAGCCGCAATTCTTCCCAAGGATAACGAAACGAGTCTTTGCCTCTGACTAGCCTGGGAGTTTCAAAGAGGGACACGGCAATGAGCGTCTCTCTTTGATTTAAGAATAGAAGCAGGCTATGAAATGCATCCCTACATGGGAACAAACATCCGTTGGGATGAGATCGCGAGGAAATATCCGTCGGCGCATCTTCCAATTTCCCCTCCTTCTCCTTTAGGAGAGGGGACGGGGGAGAGGTCGCATTGACTTCATTCTTAAAATAATGCTAAGTTTAGAGTGATTATGAGCAATCCCAAAGTAAGTTACTGGTTAGATCTTGCCGACTATGACATCGAAACAGCAAACGTGATGTTGGATGGCCGCCGATATTTATACGTTGGGTTTATGTGTCAACAAGTCATTGAGAAGTCGCTAAAGGCTGCTATTTGTTCAATTTCTGATGAATTTCCACCGTATACACACAATCTGTTAAATCTAGCAGAAAAAGCAGGCCTGCTTGAAAAGTTTAGTGACGATCATGCCGGGTTGCTAAGCAGGTTAAACCCTCTCAATATTGAAGCAAGATATCCCAGTACAAAAGATGTTTTGGCCAAATCGCTTGACCTGAAAACGTGCAGGACAATGATTGACGAAACAAAGGAGCTGCTTCAGTGGATCAAGCAACTATTATAGACATTGCAAGAAAGTACAAGCTGCTTATCGAAAACTATATTCATCCGAAAGAGGTGTTTCTTTTCGGTTCGTATTCAAATGGTACCCAACGCCCAGATAGTGATATCGACTTGGCTATTCTGGTAGACAAGATCGATGACACATGGCTAAGAAAATCTGCGCATCGGGCGCATAAAATTTAGTCGGGTAGATGAGTAAAACCGGAGAGCTAAATGGGCTTGAGCGCAGACAAACAACGAGATAAAAGCACTTGACAGCGGGCAAAGGCCCCCAAAATTTTTTAGGGGTAAATCACATACCTCTAA
>CAIWAN010000048.1 GCA_903910705.1 uncultured Candidatus Marinamargulisbacteria bacterium | reverse complement strand
TTTTCGGTATTGATTCTGATTCTGCTAATATCATCTGTGCCTCCCGTATTGTTAGGGGGTGCTTGAGAGATTTCGTTAGATCTCGGACATAGCACCAATTCCTGTCAATATGTTGCACACGATGTGGGTATATCCGCCACATACTATCTATAACAAAGGAATGGATGTCTCATGTTGAACAAGATCGTTGCTTTAAATAAAGGAACTAATCCGAATCTTAGCGTGTATACCGGTGAAAAAAGAGTCGTCGCCTTCTCTTGGGATGACGATGATGGGGTTTGCATAAAGGCTAATGATTTTAGGCCGTTATCTACACTCATCAAAACCTATAATGCATTTGTCGTTCAAATTAGCTCCTTACCAAAAGATCTTGAAAAAGAAATAACGTTTACGGACCCCACTGGACAATTATTAGCATTCATTAAACGCCATATTTCAGAGATCTACTTTTCAAGCTGTCTACAAGTTAAGTTCAATACTGGGGAAATTGAGGATGTAGGTGGGGTTACATTTCAATATGATCCATATAAAGTTTACCTAAAAGTGTATCCAGCTGACGTGGTGGCTTTCAGCTTTCTCGATGATATATCACATGAAGCTGTTCATGCTGCAGTTTTCCAATTGATTAACGACGACATAGTGAATCTGAATCTATTACAACATGAAAGAATAGCTGAAATTCTTGCACTAGCTTTATTAAGTGTCAGGAAAGACAGCAGTCCGTTTATTGAACATAATATTTATGAGGGAATTGAAAATATAAAGGAACGAATTCAATTGTATAATCGGTTATTAGGGTATCCAGATAATTATTCTCCAAATACAACCGATGAGCACATTCTAGTGAAGACTCTTCCAAAAATCTATTCTGATTTTGTAAACAGTTGTGGCAAATAGACTCTGTTTCGTTATACTAACCAGTAAGCTAAAATCGCCAATCCAATCCCCACTCGGCCCGGTCTTCATCTTTCCCTGAATGAGCGGCTGTGAAGAAGTCCGCTTTCCCATCCAAAATATCTTGGGTTAATTTAATATCGAGTCCGTTGCCGAACTTGAGGGAAAGATTGTCTTTGTCGTTTAGCGCAATATCACCACCAAAAATAATGGGCTTAAATTGGCCATCAGCATAATTCACCTCAAAGCTGAGACCGACATCTTTGGAAACTTTCCATTGTCCGGTGATAGAAATATCCTGTTCACTTTGCCCGACCATGATCTTGCCTTTGATTTGGTTCTTTTCGAGAATGGATGTGCCCAACTTAAAATCAAACCCTGAGTCCGTAGACTGTGAAAGTTCATAGTACAGGCGGTTTTCTTTGGTGATATCCCATGTTCCTTTGAAAACCAGTTGGGTCTTTTCTTGCTTTTTGAAAATGAGGCTGGCTTTTTCGTAGTTGTAAATAATTCGGTTCTTCTCATCAATGACCCAGGTGTTGTTGAAGGTCAGGATATCATGACGACCCGATTCTCGTTTCACCTTGAAAATCAGCTTATTGTTTTCGTCGGCTTCCCATACACCCGAGAGGGCAACGGTTTCGATTTTCACTTTGTCAGGGTCGGTTCGGTTGGTGATCTCAAAAGACAACTCATTGGCCGAGACGTCCTTGATCGTTCCCTCAAGAATGACTTTATCCCCAAAATCGGTATCTTGGGTGCCGTCAAAGGTTAGGCAAAGATCGTGGTCGTTGGTGAGCGACCATGTGCCATCGAGGGTGACGTTCTTATTCACGACGAGTTGATTCTTGGCGTTTATGGAGTACGTTCCGAAGGCAGTGGCTATGTTTATAGTTCAAAAGGGATTATCATCATTGGATTATTTTGGACTCATTAATCGAATAACGTCCGTTTTTTGTCAATCCAACATCACCCCCATCTGCGTACTCAAATGGAGATATCCCTCCAAGAGATAGCAGAGTGCCATTGTATTGTTCTTGACCGTACTCTTTAGCTCCGGCAAGACTTGGTCCGAGTTCCGTTGCCCTTTCTTTTGCAAAAGCCACTAACCATTGTTGTGCATTAGATCGAGAGATAGAACTATGCGTATAGAGTCGATCAATATGCAAGACGGGGACTTTCTTCGTTGAATCAAACATCATGCGAAAAATCATACGTGCTACGATTTCTCCATTTGGTTTATTTATTGTGAGAAGTCGATTTTTCCCATTTAATGTTAATCCAAGCAACCCAATGCTATAAATACTATCTTTCATTAAATGCAGACAACTTTTGTCAACTTCTGTGCCAGATAAAAGAAGATCATTTAGATTATCGGTATCAGCAATTGTATAACGGTTAAATTCCTTGTTTGTGCTTTCATCCGATTGACCCTGCCGACGAATAAATGACTGCAAATCTTCAACCTTTCCCTTTCTCCATCCGTTAAGAATGTCTGGTTGTTCCTTTAAGGCAATTGCAAGATGAGGATCACTATAGCGCAAATCAAAGAAAGTATTTGTTGTGATGCCTTTGATGAGCATAGCAATATATTCTTTTGCAGCAGGGTTAAATACTAGCCGAGAACAATAATACTCAAAGGCATCACTCTTTCTTAGTTTGCCAATCGTTTCAGCATATTTTCTCGTAATATCTGGAACGTCATCTATGCAGAATCGTGTCATGACGACAGATTGAAATAATGACAACAAGTCTTCCTGTGATTTTACAAGAAGCATCGAATCACTTTGCCCCAAATTTATGAGTGAAGCCATTGTTATTAGGGCTTTGAATAGTTTTTCAAAATTAATGTCCTCAGATAGAAGTATGCCGGCATATAATTGAGAACGAGGAATTGAATTCCACCCTTCCTTTAAATCTAGCAAGGGATCTCTGCCAATGGTTAATAATAAACTCATTAGATTTTTGGCTTCATTCCGTTTAAATTTGTTTTTGATCAATTTGGAGAACAAGGGTTCAGGAACTTCAGCATATCGGCCTGCGACGGCAATTAATAGTTGAGTTTCAGGCCTTTCTCCTTTCCACCCAGCATTCATGATTTCAGTATAGTCCGTTTGTAATTGTGAAAATTTCTCCTGATCCTGAGACTGGGTATATATTGCGTGAAGGAATTGATTCTTCAATGTAGGATCTGGCAGATTAAACAATCCTTTACCAAGCATTTGAAATATGGGCATGTTTTCAATTAATGTATCTTCTTGAATAAGTTGCAATAATGCCAACCAATGATTTAGAAATAATTCAGTAGTGTTTCTTAGTTGAGAAAGTGCAATATCATCTCTCATCTCTTGGAGTAAAGTTGTTATTCGAATTGACTGAGCAGAATTATCTTGAATATGAAACAAATTATTGTCAACCGTTCCTGGATAGTTTAAAGCGTGCAGATAGAAATACATTTCTCTGAGATCGTTTATACCTAATGAATTAGTAGTTTTTGAAATTAATAAAAAGGAAGATGTTCGCCCCACATTTATTCTAGCTGCTAGTTTAGCTATCGATATTAAATGTCTATCAAATCTACTGTCCGAAGAAAAACAATGTGAGGCAAAGATAATATCCCCATATATTAAAGCTATCTGCTTAATAGCACGGATTTTCTTATCGTATTCAACGTCGAATTCTCGGATGTAATCAAGAAATGATATCCCAAATCTCAGACTTGCTTTGTCAAATATATTGTTGATTTTTTCAGGGTTAACAATCCCAAATTTTCTGAAATGTTCACATGTGGAGTATGGACAATGCTCAAAGCACAATTGAGCCAGTTCATAAAGAACATCTGGATCAGATATCCCATATGTTTGAATATCTTTTGAAATTATTGTTTTAAATATATTTGGGTTGGTTTCAGCAAAAATCTTTACGAGCTCTAATCTCACAATATCCTGCTGCTTGAATACTGAGTCGTTTCGTCTGACCTTTAACCGTCCTGAGGTTAGGTTTGAGAAAGCTTGGTTGACTAGTGCTCGTTTATCCCATGAGTGAGGCAATTCCAAGCTCGATTGTTCCGTATTAATTAATATCGTCAACTCATCGGGAGAAAGAAGTCCTCTTTCTTCCATTGACTCCGATGTATGTGGCTCTGCCATGGAAATTAGTTTTTGATATAACATCTTCTCTAGTTATGCCCAAAATAAGATATGTTAAAACCAAAAATCGAATTTTCACTCCACTCAACTCAACTCGGGGCGGGGAGACTCGACTCGTTGGCGTTGCTGAGGGTACGACTTGCTTTTTAGAACGGAATGCCTAGATCGGCGATTTGCCGGACTTGCGACTTTATCGGGAGGCGCAGAGCCGGTCGGGGGGAGAGACGCACCGCTTGTTTTTGGGGGCAGAAGATGACAGCCGGAACCGGTTGTACAGTCTAGGTCGCCGAGGGGGAATACCCGAAGGCGGGCGGGGTTGGAGATGGGGTGTTGGTTGGGGGGGAATGTAACTTTGAAGACGACAGATTGAACCGGTTCAAAAGCCTAAGTCTGCGAGCGCTTGTCAGCGATTAGCTGGCAAAGGGC
>CAIWAN010000047.1 GCA_903910705.1 uncultured Candidatus Marinamargulisbacteria bacterium | reverse complement strand
TGTCGCAAGTTGAGGAAATAACAAGGGAACTATCCTTTTTATAGGTCAAATTCGCTTGTTTTTTGACAAATTGACAGCTTAAAAAGAAAATCTCAGGACGGAATGGCGAATAGTCGATTCAATCCCGACAGACTCCTAGCAACTTATCATCCTGAAAATTAAGAGAGCAAGATGAGGCGATAAATGCAAATAAAATATTACGTTGTGGTTTGTATCGTTTTTCTAATCTCGGTTGCTTTCACTTCGAACCTTTTTGATATATTTAAAATGGGCACGGCTCAACAAGTAATGGAAGTTCTATCAGATACGCCCAACATGGCACTTTTAAGTAGAAAGCATATTGATATTGACACTTTTTTAGTCATTTCTGCGGCATTTAACCCCTCGCCGGCTGTGATAACTGAAATTATTAATATGGGAGCTAATCCAAATAGCCGGTTAGCTTTCAATAAAGCCCCTGTTTATTCAGTTTTTGAACAGAACTACTCGATTGATCGAAACCTTATCGAGAGGCGTTTTGATGGGAAAACAGCGCTAATGATCGCTGCCACTAACAATCCAAATCCGTTTGTAATAAATGAACTAATCAGATCTGGTGCAAACCTTAAAGCAATTGGAGAGAGGGATGATTCAACCGCTCTTCATTGTGCTGCTCAATACAACAATCCTGAGGTTGTAATCGAACTAATTAAAGCAGGAGCAGATGTAAATATAGCTAGACTTAGAGATGGACAATCAGCACTAATGCTTGCTGCAAAGAACAATACAAACAACAATATGATAATCACTCTTCTAAACGCGGGGGCGAAGGTGAATGCAGTAGACAAAAATCGTCGAACTGCGCTCATGTTTGCGGCAGAATATAATTTAAATGAAATTGTTGTTTCAACGCTTATTAAAGCTGGAGCAAAAGTCAATTTACATAGCGCCGGGGGAACCGCCCTGATGTATGCAGCGGCAAGCAACCCTAATTCAAAGGTAATCAGTCAACTTATAAAAGCCGGGGCAGAGTTAAATGCAGAAGCCGGACAATATCGAACTGCGCTTCACTTTGCCGCGAGAAATACAACCAATCCGGAAATTATTAAGATTCTTGTCAAGGCGGGTGCGAATAAGGGAATAAGCCCAAAGCTGTTCAAGAATATTCCTCTTCATGAAAGAGGCAATCCTTTGCGATCACGCTTTTTGAGAGACGTTGGTTTTCAAACTGCTCAAGACTTAGCACAAGATAACCCAGATCTTGATCAAGATATAATTAATCTGCTTGAACCATAACGTCCCCTTCATAAACAGGGGGGAATTTTATTCTGGCTCCCTTCCTCATCTCCACTCGACTCAACTGAGGCGGGCACTCCTTTGGCGGGAGGTTGTCGGGTTGCTGGCAGCTTTGTTGAAAAGCAGGTCTGCGAAGCGATTTCTCGCTGAGCAGGGCGGTGTCAGGAAACAGGAATCTGGTCATCCACGGAAAGCCTAAGTCAGCGAGCGCGCAGTGCGAAGCTGGCTGGGTTAGGATACGGTCAGCGACTTGGGAAAGTTCCTTTGAAAACGTACAGCAACTTCGAAGGGGTTAGGTTACGCCAAGTCGGAATATGTTCACATGAAAATCAGGATACGGGGGCTCAAAAAACCATTACCGGAACATGTTGAACAGTCTAGGTCGCCGAGGGCGAATGCCCGAAGGCGGGCGGGTTTGATGACGGGTTCAACATCCAAGCGTATAATTTCCATATCCATGAAAAGAATCTTTCTGTTCTTCATCCTCTTGTCGCTCCCGAT
>CAIWAN010000046.1 GCA_903910705.1 uncultured Candidatus Marinamargulisbacteria bacterium | reverse complement strand
GCTTGCAGTTTTGCAGCGATTATGACGCAACCTGCGCCAAGCTCAGCAACAATGTGTCGGTGGTTTTAGGTGATCGCTGAAACTGCCTATTGACAGGGGGGGGGCAAAACTTTAACCCATTAAGTCCGACAGACTCCTAGATAAAGACTTTAATAACTTTACTAAGGTTATCCCTATAGCACTGTTGTAGCCCCTCTTAGGCAAGAGGGGGATGTGTGTTTTACTTAAAGTAACTCTTGAGTTCCTCGATCGAGTTTTCAAATCCAGTTAAGAGACCGATTGCCTCTTCAAAAACAATCTCATCACCGTAGGGATATCTGAGTTTTGGAAGATAGGCATGTATTGATAAAATACTTTGACTTATTGATGATAAAGTCGGGAAATGTGGAAGAAGTTCGGATAATAGTTTGTCGATGTTATGTGATTTTCGAACCTCAATCTCGGTTAATGAGAGCAATGCTTTGAGTAGTTTTTCTTGAGCTTGGTGCATATGATAAATAATGATAGATGCATGCCCTTTTTCTTTTATAAGCAGGTGAACCGTATCAATATCATAACTGGCAACTTGCAGCCATTCTCTGACATTATCGTTCATATAGATTCTTTCCTTTGGCAAGGATTTCTTTCCAAAAAGTAAGGCCCCGTGATGACTTCTCTTGGATATCTTCTGGTGATGTAACAACAATATCGAGACCATATTCTCGAGGAAACAACATTCGACTTATTTCTGTTGCAAGATGCTGTTTATTTGGATGATGATCGTCGATTACGAGTAAATCGAGGTCGCTCTCTTGTGTTGGCTTGCCATATGCATAGCTTCCAAAAAGAATAACTTGCTTGGGATTAAATTGATAAGCGATCTGGGAAACAATCGATTTAATTTCCATATCTTGAAGCATATTGATATCTTAACTTGGTAAGTATATTTTTTTCTATAGGCGGTTCTTGTTCTTCCTGAAATCTCCCCTAGCCCCTCTTTAGAAAAGAGGGGGATTCGGGTTTTTGTATCCCTGCATTTCGTCAGTAGCAAGCTGATTGAGCTTTTTCACAAGGATAACAAGGTGAGCCCTTGCTACTGACTAGCGGGTGGAGATCCAAAGAGGAGGGACGGTAATGAGTCCCTCACTCTTTGATTAGTTTTAGAGATCCCCTCGGCATGGAGGGGGCCAATGCAAAATCTCCCCTAGCCCCTCTTTAGAAAAGAGGGGGATTTATGCAATATGTCGAGAAAAGAATGTCAGCGTTTCTTCCGCTGCTTTTTGATAAGAAAATTCATTAACTCTTTCAAGCCCCTTTTTTATCAACGATGCCCGTAAACTCTCATCCGATAGAAGCGTTGAAAGTGCGCTAGTGATCGCCCCTGTATCGCTTGGGTCAACCAACACCGCTGCGTCGCCTGCCACTTCGGGAAGACTCGTGGTTGTCGACGTAATAACGGGGGTGCCAACCGCCATCGCTTCAAGGACGGGCAACCCAAAGCCTTCATAATTCGTGGCGAACAGAAAAACAGTGGCCTCTTGATACAGCGCGACCAGATCAGCTTTCGGTAGATCGGTTATAAGCCGGATACGTTTAGGGTTTGCATCAATAAGGGTTTGTAGCTCTAATGAAGGGGCAGGGTGATCTTTGGTGACGATGACGAAGGGAATGTCTTCTTGTAGGGCCAGACAAGCTTTGATCATATTGCCCAGATTCTTTCGTGTTTCAAAGGGGGCAACCGTCAAAATATATCGAGGCGGGATCTGGTGTTTTTCTAGCACGTCTGATGTTGTGGGGGGAGCTGCATTGATAAAGTCGGTATCGATGCCATTATAAACAACGGTGGTGTGTTCAAGCGGAATAGCTAAGTGCTGAAACAGATCATCTTTGGTGAACTGGCTGACCGCGATCAAGCCTGCCGCTTGGCCCAGTTCTTTTTTCCCTCGACGAGTCATCCACCATAGATCGAGCGTCCATTCTAGACGCTTCCAAAAGGATGTCGCTTGCTCTATTTCGAGTTTGCGAAGGGGGAAATACATAATGTCATGGACGGTGACGGTGTAGGGAATGGCGAGAGGTGTCACATTATATTGTCCACTAAAGTGAAAAAGTTCAACCCCATTCTGGGAAAGAAATTGCGAGAAATCCGTCGCTATGCGCCAAATCATCCATGTTGGTTTGTAAAGGAGTGGTGTAAAGCGCTTCAGCACCGGAAGGTCGGGGATCGGCTTGTTATTCATAAAAACAGGGCGAAGCTGGTTAGCCTCTGGCCAGTTTTCCAGAAGATTGATCAGATAACTGCCTATTCCTCGTCCGAGGGAACTATCTTCTTGGAGTGGCCTACAGTCGATCGCAACATTCATGGGATTATTCATTATGGCAAATAAGTATATTTCAAAATATGGATTTATGACATAATTAAATTCGGCGATGAAAGATACTAGAGGAATTAAAATATGTGTAACAAGAACTGATGCCATTGGTGATATGGTGCTCTCGACACCCATATTTCAAATCTTGAAGCGAAATTACCCAACCTCACGATTATATGTTTATTGTCGAAAATATTGCGCAGATATTATTAAATCGAATCCAAATGTTGATGAAATAATTATTGAAGAACATCAATCATTGTTGACTGAGAGTAAACGATTGCGTTCCTATAATTTTGACTTATATATTTCTCTTTATGAGCATCCTTACTATATGTGGCTTGGATTCTTCGCGAAAATTAAAACAAGGGTCGGTTTTGCCAATAGCCCTTTTTCTTGGATGGGATACACAAAGAGCTGCAGATTCCCATGGAAAGATCCGTTTAATCATCAAGTTGATTGTCACCTTGAACTCTTGAAATTATTGGAAATAAATAGTTTTTCGAATGACGACAAGACACCTCGTATATATTCAGATTCAAAACATCGACTTAATAATCGGGTCACGGTTGCGTTAGATGGACGCCCTTTCAATAGAGTATGGGATAAGTCAGAAATCGCTTCAATTGTGCGGCAACTTATTCAGAAAGGGTATCAGGTTGATCTTGTTGGAGATGAACAATCTCGCCACATCGGTTCCTATATATCGAATGAAGTGATAAGTGATGATCTAGTTGATTTAACGGGGACGTTATCATTGCTAGAAACAATAAATAGAATAGACGAGTCAACCTTCTATGTCGGACATGATACAGGTCTTATGCATATTGCTGCTGCACTTGGTGTAAAGGTTGTTGTTTATTTTATTACCAAGCATCAATGTCCGGGTCGCTTTTATCCAAGGGGTGTTGATTTCCAATTAATTAAACCATGGGGACAATGTCCGTATATTTGTAATGCTGATAAATGTAAGCATTCGGATTGTCTTTCTTCGATTGAAGCAAAGGATGTTCTTTTAGCTTTTGACCGTATCGTTCGAAAAGACGCTTCAACGGACATTCAAGCGAGCGTGCTTTCTGTGTTGAAAATAGGTTCCGAGTCGATGGATAAACAAACTGATGTTCACTTTGTCCATGTGAGCGCCATTAATTTTCATAATTTTATTAAAGTCATAAAGCTAATAATTTCGGATAATATTTGGGTTATTCATGCTAGTACCCCTTCAATATTAAATAAAATCCTCTTGTATGTGACACGAAAGGTTGTTTCAATGTATCCATTCTTGATAGTAAATAATTTATCTTTTAGTAAAGATGAATATGTTGACTATATACGACTGGCTTTGAGATCAAAATAGTCGGATGTATTCAAGAGATAATAGATGGCGATGAATATATTTTAATTAGTTTCTTTCTTAATTTCCATTCGGCTAGATTTGAAAAACGATCAACAAAAAACTCTGTAAATAGTCTTTTAAAAACGTTTAATTTGATATTTTTGTAATAAAATTGCTTCAAAGATGAGCCCTCAGTGGGAGTGTTGTTTTTTTCAGCGGCCAATGTCTTATTTTCTGGGTACATTCTTGAAGTGGCTAAAAGGTGTTTTGTGGACTGAAAGGTCAGTTTATTCTTTACAGCTCTTTGCCAGTATTCGTAATCCAAACTTAAAAGTAAATCTTCACGAAGTTCCCCCAGTTCTTCATACACTTTTCTTTTCCAAAAAACAGCGGGCTGACATAAGGTGCATTTGTAAAATAAGCTGTAGATGGTGGGCTTAAAAGTGGGATATAAGAGCAGATCGTTTCCTGAAATGTCTACCCACATTCCCTTTCCATATACAAAGTCGCTCGTAGCCCAAGGTGCTTCTAATACATTACGCAGGCAGTTGGAGTAATATGTGTCGTCACTATTGAGCCAGCAAAGAATATCGCCAATTGCTAATTGCAACCCCTTGTTTATGGCATGAGCCTGCCCATCGTCTTTCTCGGAAAACCATCGATAGCTAACGCCTAAGCATTTAATCAGTGAGTGGTCGGTGGGTAGGTGAAAATCAAGACCTTGAATGTGTTTAGTTTCAGGATTGGTTTTAATGATATTTTCGTATTTTAAGAGGATATCACTTGTATTATCGGTAGATTTTCCATCCATGATGATGTAGTCAATATAAAAATTTCCCTGTTGAGTAATCACCGAAAGGATAGTTTCTTCGATAAATCTCCCTTGATTGAATGAAGGGGTAACAATAGAGATAACCGAGTATTGCATTTTTGAAAGAATAACATAATTTGGTGTATCTTGAATATGAATGGATTGAACCAGCCATTTAAAAAGAGTGTTTTATCATAGCCCCAAATTATAGTGATTTTGTGAACCTGTTTTTTCGCCAACCGTTTGTTTCGATTAAATTCAAATGTTCAGGTAAGGAGATATTGAAGGCACTATCTATTGAAAATATTCCATGATTTTCGATCAAAATACCCCTTACGACTCCCCCCACGCGTGAGTTGTTGCCTTTTCCAGTTTCCATATTTAGAATTACTGTATAGATATGAGTCTTCTCCATGGTGTGTCGCGAAGGTTCCTTCAAGGTACCCATTTACAAGCCCCGCATCCTTCAGTTTATGATAAAGGAACGCATCGTCACCACAATAGACTTTTCCTTGAGTATTAGGGTAAAACTTCCCCTCAAGTAAACTTTTAACAATGGACCCCCTTATACCAAACACACCGCCGGCTACATTCATATTCTGAGGTGTAAGAATTGGATAGATAATATGGTTTTCCCCATAAACTTTTGTTGGACTATTGGGAAGGTTTTTTTCGGGATTATACCCATTATCAATGTATCGCATGCCGATCATTCCGGCATTAGGAATGTTTCTAATTGAGTTACAAAGTAGGTCTAAGCTTTCTCGCGAGAAAGTGATATCTGAATCCATCGAAATGATGATCTCTGGAAATTCAATCTTTGATTTTATCCACTCTTCAACTACCGAGTTCATTGCATTTGCTTTACCAATATTTTTCTTTAAAAAGACTGTCGATATTTGTTCATATTTGAGGTTTTGGAGTTCCTCTTTCAACCCATCCCTTGAATTATTGTCAATGATGATCACTTCAAAATCTTGACTGCCATTTATAACATTATACAAGGACTTAATGGTTGTCATAGCCCTCTCTTTATGGAAGTAAGTCGCCATTAAAATTAATGTTTTACCGTTAGAAATTTTCATTTTTGATTCCCTTTATTGTTGTCTGATCGATGAATTAAATTAATGATATGTTGCCCTATTCTATGCGAAATATTTCGCTAATGCCATAGACTTGAGTGTCAAAATTATACAAGGTGTTTATTGTTTCTTGGATGTTTGAGGAATTTAATCAATAATTTGAGCCAACTGTTGATGCGTCGTGGATAAAGTTGATGAGCATAACGAAATTCTCGAGCCGCTTTTTCGCTTAAACCATAACTAAATAATTTCCATGCAAAACTCTCTGCATATTCTGAATAAAACTTTTTTTCTTCAAGATCGATTATATATTCATCTTTTAGGAAATTTATAAATGAAATAGAGTTGGTTTTGTTTGATGGACTAAACATATCACGCCAAATATTATCTTGTATCTTGGCCGCTGTTTGGCTTTGAATTTTAGCGTATTGATGAGAAATATTGTTCCCATGATCGCGATAGAAATATAAGTTCTCTGCAATATTGGCACCTTGCCCTTTAGATAAAATTCGGGTCCATAGCTCATAGTCCTCTGCATGTTTGTAGTTCTTATCGTAGGATATTCCCGAATTCCGAAAAAGAACACTTCCATGTATGAATGTGGTTCCAAGAGGTAGAAACGAAATAATTTGTTCATGTGTTCGTGGAGCAAAAAGCGTTCGTATGCGTTGGTCATTCTCGTCGATGACAGTTGCGAAACTTCCAACAATATCGATATTGTTGTTGTTTTCCAAATAATACAATTGTTTCTCAAGTCGATTCGGAGCGGAGTAGTCGTCAGCATCTTGTCTTGCGATATATTTACCGCGAGCGATCGAAATCCCTTCGTTAAGAGTATCGATTAATCCCTTATTTGATCTTGAAACTACTTTAATTCTACTATCGTTGTAAGAATTAATAATATTAAGGCTTTTATCGGTTGAACCATCATTGATGATGATAAGTTCAAAATCAGGGAAAGTCTGATCGATAATGCTATCAATGGACTGCCTTAAATAAGGTTCCGCATTGTAAACTGGGAGAATGATGCTAATCAATGGCGGCATTTTTTAGAATTATATCATAAGGGAATAAACGATAGGCTGGCTTGACTGATTTAACGAAGAAGCATATATACGTAACCATGAATTATACGGTTATTAAGATTATCGGTGGTCTCGGTAACCAACTTTTCCAATATGCTTTTGGGCGAGCGGTATCACAGCATAATGGTACTGAGTTGGTCCTTGATGTTTCAGCGTTTAAAGATTATAAACTGCATCAGTTATTCCTCCATAAATTTAATATTAAGGGGCGTTGTGTAAGGAATGCCTCAAAGCCTCTTTTTTGTGGGCTTGGATTTGTTTCTAAACTCCTCCGTTGGTTGAAGAATATTCCAGCTGTCGATTCCTCTTTTGAGGAAGATGGATTAGCCTTTAATCCTGAGTATTTTAATATGGACTCAAGTGGATATTTCGATGGATATTGGCAGTCAGAAAAATATTTTCTATCTGTAAAATATGAGTTGCTTAACGACATAACGTTGAGAGTTCCGTTATCTGACAGAAGCGTTCAGCTTTCGAGTGAAATGAAAAAGGGGAACTCGGTTTCTATCCATATCAGAAGGGGAGACTATGTTACGAACCCTCAGGCGAATAAAACACATGGTGTCCAAGGGTTAGATTATTATAATAATGCCGTGCAATATATCCAGGCCAATGTTCCTGCTCCAATATTTTATCTTTTTTCTGATGATAATGATTGGGTTCGGGAGAACTTCTCATGGCTAAAGAAGGCAGTTGTAGTTGATCATGTTCAAAAGGATGCAAACTATGAAGATCTGGTGTTAATGTCTCAATGTAAACATCACATCATAGCGAATAGCTCATTTAGTTGGTGGGGGGCATGGCTCGGAGAGTCGTTAGAAACGATCGTGGTTTGTCCTAAGAATTGGTTTGCTGCTAATAGCGGACTTTCATCGATTGATCTGATTCCAGCGAGATGGGTGTCTATCTAAATCAGCATTAACTAACCTAAGACCACATGTTAAAATACGAGGCAATGAAATCTCCTTCTTCCATTATCTCAAAGTTGTTTTCAGGTTTACCATTTTTCCGACTCTCTATCATGCTTGATAGAATGAGATTCCCTCTCAATAAATCTGAACTAAAACCTGTTTCAGTTTGTGTCCCCTGTTATGAAATGCATGGAAGAGGTGCTGAATATCTTCGTCGATTACTGGATTCATTATGCGATCAAAGTTTTAAGGATTTTGAGGTTATTATTTCAGACCAATCCAAGACCGCTGATGATATTCAGGAATGTGTGAAAGAATATGCTAAGAAGCTAAATATTGTTTATGTTAAGCATAGCGGGGCAAGTTCATCATCAAATATGAACAATGCGATTAAGTGCGCTTCACATAAGATTATCAAACCTTTGTTTCAAGATGATTTCTTAATAAATTCTTTTGCTCTTCTAGAGGTGGCGGGTTGTGAAGAGGGTTGGGGCGCTTCAAGTTTTATCCATACAAATCAAGATCAGTCCCGTTATTTCAATAAACAAGTTCCCTTTTGGAATGAGGATTTGCTCATGGGTAAAAATACAATCGGCTGCCCCTCTGTTATTTATTTTTATAAAACGGACGCCACATATTTTGATGAAAAATTAATCTGGCTTATGGATTGTGAGTTTTATTACTTGCTGTTTCGCTTATATGGTTTGCCAAACATTATTCCCTCGAACCATGCTTGTATTCGGTTATGGGGTGATTCCGTATCCAGTCATACTTCAGAATTAACGATACAAGAGGAAGAGAAATATGTACATTTAAAGCACGGGTATAAGCCGATTGTACATGGAGATAGTATCAGTAATAACTTCTCAAATTATAAGCGACAGGTTGCTATCTCGGTTGATAAAATTGTCCAACAGGATAGTTCTCATTACCGAGTATTCTTGCAATTAGAGCCCCCCGAAGTATTATCTATTGTTGATGATATTATTAAAGCTCAAGACAATTATGATCTAATATTGGCTTGGAATGAGGATGTTCTTCGTGCCTGTCGAAATGCTGTATTATTTCCCTTCGGAACCTGTTGGATCCAAGATCTCAATGTCAATGTTAATCAAAAGATGTATGCAGTTTCTTTTCTGATATCAAGAAAGAAACTAACCTCAGGGCATCAATTAAGACATGAAATATTTAAACGCTTGCCCCAAAATGTAGGCACTCTTGCAATTACAAAATATATAACGCCTCCTCGAATTTCAGATAAGGGCACAACATTAAAACCCTTTCAGTATTCGATTATTATTGAAAATGGCATAGTTAATAACTATTTTACCGAGAAGCTAATTGACTGTTTTGTGACGAAAACAATTCCGATATATTATGGTTGTCCTAATTTAGGGAGCTATTTTAATTTAGATGGTGTGTTTTTGTTTAAAACACTTAACGATCTTGAAAATGTATTGTTATCGATTGAAGAAAACACATATTTTGAAAAAGTAAAGGCGATAGAGGCGAACTTTGAGAAAGCCAAGAACTACATTAAGTTTTGGGAAAGGGTCGATGATTGTATCGATGAAAAACTGAATAGCTAGAACTCAAATTTTTGTGTTTCTGCAAATACAAATTATGAAGTCTTTTTCAGATAATGATGGAACAATTTCATGGCTCTTATAGTTTTGATAATAAATTGTTTCTAGTTCGAAACTTGATAGCCCTAGCCAAATTGATATTTTATCTTCATCTATATGAAATGTTTTATGGTGCCCCATTTTTAATGCAATTTCAGAGTCATCCTGTTTATAGGGAACCGAGAAAATTAACATGCCTTTTGGTTTTAGTGCCGAACTAAACGATTTAAATAATGCGGGGATGTTCTCTGGATCCAGATGCTCCACCGTTTCAAAAGAGATAATCTTGTCGAAAATGTTTGAGTACTTGATATCTAATAGATTTGATTGAAGGAATTCAGCGTTCTTTGTTGTATTATACTTTTTTTTAATTTCACGAACAATTTTGGCATTGATGTCAATGCCTATAACTTTTTTTGCTTTGTTGGCAAGTAATATGGTTCCGTATCCTGTTCCACAAGCAAAATCACCTACGATATCATCCGAGGATATAATGTTTTCAGCAAATTCGTATCTACGGAAATGGTTTTTTTGGTACATATCGAATTTATTGAAATCAATTTGATTGGAGTCAATAAATATTCTTTCACCATTTTCCTCGAAGTACTTTCTTTGTGTTGTGAATAGTTTAACTAATAATTGTTTAATATTCTTCATTTGTCGCTCCCATTCTATGTATTGCTGATGCATTATACTCTCTCTTAATTGTATCCTGCATTATTTTTTGTTTTGTTTTCTTTAGGCTGTCAAGCCAAAGTAGAAATGTCACCTTTTGTGCAAAGTAGAAATGTCACTTTTGCAATTAGGGCTCCTTTCATTTCAGAGTAGTCGAGCCTGAGTGCATGTGGAAAACTCTTCGG
>CAIWAN010000045.1 GCA_903910705.1 uncultured Candidatus Marinamargulisbacteria bacterium | reverse complement strand
TTGCAGTTTTGCAGCGATTATGACGCAACCTGCGCCAAGCTCAGCAACAATGTGTCGGTGGTTTTAGGTGATCGCTGAAACTGCCTATTGACAGGGGGGGGGCAAAACTTTAACCCATTAAGTCCGACAGACTCCTAGGCTGGATTATTTGGTTGCGGGGTTGTCTGGGTGGGCATTATCGGGTTTAGGCGCTTCTTCTGAAACAGGGGCGTTTACCGTTAGATTGGGGATGCTGGGTTGGAATAGGTAGTCTTTTCCATCAATGTTAATCACCTGATCTTGCGACGTATCATTTCCAGCCAAAACCCATGATGTTTTATCTTTGTTAGGATCGGGATAGCTTTCTTCAAGTTGTTTCGCTAATTTTTTTAATGAAGGATCTTCTTCTAACTTTTCAATTAAAGCGCCTGTAACAGGTGAAGCCTTAATCTGTTGTGCCGCATAGCGAAGGAAAATGGCCAGCTCTTTCCTGCCTAGTTTATCGAAATGAACGTGTTCCAAGAAAGGAAACCGCTTTAATAGGGCAATAAACGCGCCAACTCTTGCGCCTTCTTTTTCGTCTGGGGGCACGTTGCTAGGAATCAGTGTGTCGAGAAAGTTGTTTAATGGGTTTGTACTATTATTAAAGACGGCAGCACCGTTCACATCCCGAGCGATACCTTTATTTCGCGATTTGTTATCAAACTCAAAATGACGATCTGCACTGTCTGCTTCTTTCATCTTTCCATAAAAGCTAGCGAGGGCCTTTTCAATCACGTTCTTGGATGGATTCGAGGTTATGTCCTTGAAATCTCCATAGTTTAACACGATGGTATTCAGCACAATTTGAGCCAGTTCGGCATACGCCGCACCAGCATTTGCCTTGGAGATCTTAGAATCCAATTCATCAAATAAGGCCTTAAAGAAGTTGCCCGCTCCGGCAAGGGCATCAAGAGGTTTCTGCTCCGTAGCGGTTAGCTCCTTTCTTGTGGAGCCATATAGCACTATTTTTGCCATACTCTTTAAATATTTGACCTCATCTTCTCGGCCTCCACCCATTCCGAAGAAATGCAACCCCCCACTACACCCGACCCAATTTTTGAACTCGGCAGCAATCGCTTTCCACTGGGGTTCGGTTATATCTTTGAGCCCGCCTGGACTTATATGTTCCATTAGAAGCCACATTTTTTTGTTATCGTCTTGGCTAAGCCCTGTGTTGGCCCCACCAATCACAGCCATCACATCTTTAGCATATTGGGTATTTATAAATGAGCTGAGCGGGGTGGGATCCTTGGCCGGAACGGTGGTTCCTGAATTCGCAGCGGCAGCGTTGGTAGGGGTTTGAACCGTGCCGTTCGGTCCTAGACCCTTGTTTATGAGAGTATCTTCACCCACCTTCAATATTCCCCGGCTGCGTCCGCTAGTTGCAAGACGATGGGTGGCAACTCAGGCGGGTGAACCGGATTTTTGATCTGGTTGAGGCGCTCCTGCATGAGCCATGATTGGATATCGAGGTCGACGGGAATCATGCGTATTACAACATCCATTGTCGCCAGTTACGTTCCCATGCCGAATTGTTCTTATCTAACGGGTTTTGTTCTTTTGCTGACTCGTTATTCTTGTTAGCATAATCAATGATTATCTGATTAACAAGATATTCCACACGCAACGATTTCTCCGCTAGACCCATTGAATTTATTTGTTTTTCATTCCTTTTGGCTTCAAACATTCTCTTTTCTTGGTTTTTTCTCTCAGCCAGTATTGCCATCTGTTTCAAGTTTTCTTTGTCTTTAGCTGAATTTTCTTCGATGGTTTTGACGAATTGTTTGACGGCTTCTTCCCGCACTTCCATCGGCATCTTAAGAATTTGCGCCAAAAGCTCATGACACCACTTCTGCACCGCCTTATCAGGGGACATTAACAAACCTATAAAGTTTGTGGATTTAAAGGCGTTACCGCCTTTTAACTTTAGACTGATCGTGCCATCATCTTTCTTTTCAAATTCGGTGACACCCATTTGCTGAAGAGTCTTTATTGCTTGCTCATCAACCCCCATTAACTTAAGGAACTCCTCAATGGCTACCTCGCCCTTCGACGTACTCGCCATAAGCTTATCGGTTTGTTGTTTCGATAAAACAAAAGTAATAGGAATGGGCTGACCAGAAAGGGTTAATGAGGCTGTGCCTTTTCCTTCAGTGGATTTATTGATCGTAACCATATCCAATACAAATGAATTTGGCTTGAGTTTTTTTGGTTCTATCTTTGGACCGGCTCCAGCAAGAACGAAAGTACTGTCTAAATCCATATACTCTCCCCCTCTCGTTTCAACTACATCTTTATTCTGCCCACTTTTTGCGATCTTAAACCTGCTTTTTTGAAATCCGCTTAACATGTTAAACTGTCCCCATGAAAGACATCGACACGATCAGGGCGATTAGGCAGCTTAAGCAACAAAAAAACGCCATCATTTTAGCCCATAATTATCAGCGCCCCGAGATCCAAGAACTGGCTGACCTCGTCGGCGACTCGCTCGATCTATCCCGTCGCGCAGCAGCCACCTCGGCTGAGGTGATCGTGTTTTGTGGCGTTCGGTTTATGGCCGAGACGGCAAAAATCCTCGCTCCCCAGAAAACGGTTCTCCTGCCTAACCACAATGCGGGCTGCCCCATGGCCGACATGGTGACTGCGGACGATGTCCTCGCCATGAAGGCTGCCCATCCAGCCGCCACCGTCGTTTGTTATGTCAACACACCGGCAACGGTGAAAGCCGAAGCCGATATTTGTGTGACTTCTGCGAATGCCGCTACCATCATCGAACACTTGCAAACCGACGAGATCCTCTTTTTCCCCGATAAAAACCTAGCCTCATGGTGCCAACGGTTTACCAAAAAAAAGATCATTGCTTGGGACGGGTATTGCTATGTACATAGTCGTTTCTCGGCAGCCGAGGTTGCGGCTAGTCACGTTCGATTCCCTGACGCTGTTTTGCTTGTCCACCCCGAATGCCCCGCTGACGTAGTCGATCTCGCCGACGAGGTGCTTTCTACCAATAAGATGGTGACGTTCGCTGCCGCCTCAAGCGCCAAGCAATTCCTCATCGCCACCGAAGAAGGCATCATCCATCGTCTTCGCCGTGAGAACCCTGACAAACAGTTTTATGCCGCTGGCAATGCCAAGAGCTGTTTTAATATGAAGAAAACTACCCTCCAAGATGTCTATCTCGCGCTACTCAAAGGACGCACCGAGATCAACCTCGACGCCACTATCATGGATCGTGCCCGCCACTCCCTCGAAGAAATGGTCAAATATGGGTAGGGGGGATTTATGAACATTATTGTGGGCCTAAGTGGTGGGGTGGATTCTGCCGTCACCGCATATTTGCTTCAACAACAAGGCCACTCGGTTATCGGTGTCCACATGAGTGTCTGGTCGCCCTCTCACCCGCAGGGTCCAACGCCACACCAACTAGCTAGAGAGGCGTGTTATTGCCCTGGTGATACGCGCGATGAAGCAGATGCAGCCGATATCGCCAAACGCCTCAACATCCCGTTTCATCTCCTTGATGTCAGCGCGGATTATGCCACCCATGTGCTCGATTATTTCGCCAGCGAATACACCGCCGGTCGCACCCCCAACCCCTGCATTGCCTGTAACCAAAAGATAAAGTTCGGCGCACTGCTTCGCGAAGTGGAAAAAGCCGGCATCCCTTTTGACCATTTTGCGACAGGTCATTACGCCCAAGTTTCGCTTGACCCTGTTTCGAGCCGATATATCCTTCGTCGGGCCGTTGACCGACGCAAAGATCAAACCTATTTTATTTATCGCTTGTCGCAAGACCAATTGAGCCGCTGCCTATTCCCCTTGGGCAACTATGAAAAAAACGAGATCAAAGACATCGCCCGAAGCCTTGGACTAGCCGTCGCCGATAAGCCCGAAAGTCAAAATTTCATCAACGGCGATTATGGCTATCTATTAAAAGAAACACCCGTTCAGGGGCCGTTTGTCCTTGACGATGGCACCGTCCTTGGCACCCATCGTGGGATCGCCCATTACACCATCGGACAACGTCGAGGTCTCGGCATCGCTTGGACTGAGCCCTTGTTTGTGGTCCGTATCGATGCGCAGACGAACACCGTTGTATTGGGCACCGGCGACTCGCTTTTTGGTCATCATCTCACCGCGACCGACTGCACGTGGTCAAGCATCGCCGCCCCAACGGCACCGTTTACCTGCTCGGCCAAGATCCGCTATGCCAGCCCCGATGTCGAGGTTGATGTCACCCCGATTGATGAAAGTCGCTTTGACGTGTCGTTCCACTCACCACAAAAAGCCATCACCCCGGGGCAATCTATTGTCTTGTATGATGGGGAGATCGTTTTAGGCGGGGGAATTATTGCTTTGTAAGCATACCCTTCAGCTGACGAATGGCGACATCAAAAGGAATAACCTTTACCTTATCGTAACATTCTGAGATATCGCCACCAAAAAGAAAATACGCACAAGCCATGGGATAATCTTTCAAAAACAACTTAAGACTTGAAAGGTCTTTCTGTGAGAAACGGTTCGACCGTTTGATCTCAAACGCAATAATACCCTTTTCACCATAGATGACAAAATCGACTTCCTCGTTATTCGCTGTACGCCAGTAGAAAATTTGATATCCAAGGTTATAGTAGTCATTGATCGCTTTGAGTTCTTGATAAAATATCGTCTCAAGAGCCGCCCCCGCTGCCTCTTCTGGCTTATCCAGGGGTGACATCGGTCGCAATGTTCGATAAACCCCCACATCGAAAAAGAAAAACTTCGAATGGGTAATCATTCGACGCTTGGCTTTTCGGGTAAACACAGGGACTCTATCCGCAATTAACAAATCTTCCAGAATAGTAAAATAGTTCTCGATCGTCTTGCTGTCGACACCCACTTCTCTTGCAATCTCAGAAACATTTAACACCTGCGCTTGTGAGAAGCTGGCAATCTCCATAAATCGCGAAAAGGCACTCAGGTTGCGAGTTAGCCCTTCACTCTGAACCTCTTGTTGCAAATAGGTGCTTACATAACTCGACAAGTATCGTGTCGGGGACTTTACAGAATACACCATGGGCAAGTGTCCACTGTCTAATGATCGCTGCAAATCAAATCGCTCTCCCAATTCCTCCACCGTTAAAGGGTACATATGAAAAGTCAAAGCCCTTCCACCCAACAAGTTAACCCCTTTTTTTCTTAGATTTCGTGCACTGGATCCTGTAAGAATAAATCGACAATGATTTTCTTCGATCATTTTGTGCACTTCATTGAGAAGTTCAGGGATTTTCTGAATTTCATCGATAATCACCCAATCTTGTACCTTTGCTAACACCAAATTTCGAAGTCGACTTGGATTTGACAACAACTTCTGGGACAATGTGCTATCAAGCAAATCCAAATATAACGCGTTTTTGAACCGTGACTTTATCCACGTCGTCTTACCGGTTCCTCTCGGACCAAACAGAAAAAAACTCTGATTATTGCTTAAAGGTTCTTCAAGTATTCTTGGAATCATAATCCTATTTTACATAGTTTTTATGGATATTCAATCCCGAATTATAGTTAATATAATTAGAACTAAACTTTTCGCATGGGTACGCGACCGGCTTGCTCGATGAGCTGCCAGTCTAAGTCGACAGGATTGCCCGTTGTTGTTAGATAGTTTCCGACGAGCATGGCGTTTGCACCGGCCGAGAACATTTTGGGCTGCCACTCAGCTAAGTTTCGCTCACGGCCCCCAAAGAGACCAATGATCTTGGTGGGCATCACCCATCGAAACATGGCGATCAGCTTTAAAATATCTTGGGGACGGATCGGGTCGACTTTACCAAAGACTTTGGTGCCTTCAATGGGGTATAAAATATTGATCGGAACCGAGTCCACATCAAGGTCGCGCAGCTCCATCGCCAGTTCGACACGCTGTTCTAAGGACTCACCTAACCCAAAGATCCCACCCGAACACACCTGCAAGCCCACTTCTTTGGCCGCTCGCAGCGTAGCGACACGGTCATCATAGGTATGCGTTGTGCACATTTCATCAAAGAAAGACCGTGCGGTCTCAAGATTATGATGATACTTATCCATGCCGGCTTCCTTGAGCTGTTGCAGCTGTGCTTTCGTCATGATCCCCAGAGACGTACAACGATAGGTCCCGTCAAAGTCAGCTAGCGCCGCAAGAATGGTTTCAAAGTCCTTTCCGACCGGCACCCCTTTCCCAGAGGTGACGATCGAAAAGCAACTCACCCCATCGTCTTTTGACCGAAGATGGGCATCGATCAAGGTTTTTTGGGTCATTAACGGATAGACCTCCGCCTTGGTCTGATGATGGGCGGATTGCGAACAAAAGGAACAATCCTCGCTGCATTGTCCACTCTTGGCATTAACGATGCCACACAAAAGCACAGCATTCCCTACTGTTTCGAGGGTTAAGGCCTCTGTGCGCACTAATAATTCATCGAGTTGATCGTCAGGCGTATTTAAAATTGAAAGGGCGTCGGCAAAAGAAATCGATTTATTGTTCATGGGCAATATTGTACGTTATACTGAAACGAAGCGTAAATGAAAAACATCCCTCTCTCTCCGATTGAGCAGCAGTTCTGGCACGAACAACAACTTTTCCCCGAAAGCCCCGCTCTAAACATTGGCGGATACACACAAATCGATGGGCATATTGATGCTTCTATTTTCCAAAAATCCTTTATGTTCTTTTTAATGAATAACGATGCGTTTTGCCGATACTTTCCTCATCGTGATATGGCGAACATCAACTCTTTTCCCGATTACACGGTTAAGGTCCTTCATCAATCCGACGAGGACAGTCTGGAATGGATGCAAAACGCCATGCGCAAACCCTTTGACATCGGGCACTACCCCCTATTTGAGGTCAACTTACTCTATTCCAACGCCCACACCTACTTCTTTGCACGCGTTCATCATCTGATTACCGATTCATGGGGCTTATCGCTTTTTCTGCAAACGATATCCATGCTATATAACCATTACCGTCAGTTCGAGACTTTTCCTGCTTCAACGGGGCGAATTCCTTACCGCGACTGCATAGAACAAATCTTGTCTTATGCAAAATCCACACATTATGAAGCGGATAAAACATATTGGCTCGGGAAGTTTTCCTCTGTACCCCCCCCCCTCTTCGACCAAAAGGAACCCAAACATGCCGAAGCCATTCGAAATAGTTTTTCTATCCCTCGCGAAACCTTTAATGACCTCGAAGCGTTTGCCCATCGCAACGACGCAACTGTTTTTCATTACTTTCTTGGAGCCCTCTATCTTTGCCTTGCACAGCATTACGCACAAACAGACCTTGTTGTCGGGATCAACCTCCTGAACCGTTTTGACAAAAGACAAAAGCAAACCATTGGCACGTTTTTTAATACCCTCCCACTACAGGTTTCCCTTCAACAAGATGAACCCTTTGAAAAGCTCATTTACCTCATTCATAAAACCCTTCGATGCGATTATCGACATGCTCGCTTCCCCAGTCGAGAGATGGCCTCGATGATAAACAATGCAGGGCTTTTCGATATCATCTTCTCCTATGAACATCACCATTATGCGGCCGATTTTGATCATTTCGCGACACAAAGCAGGGCGGTTTCTTCTGGCATGATGCGCAGCAAAATAGATATACATGTTCGATACTATTCACATTCACATAATGTAGACGTAGATATTGAATACAATGCCTGTGTATTTAGCCCCTTAGAAAGGCAAGCCCTCACAGATTCGTTTAAGGGGTTCATTTACAGCCCCCTTTCCACCCTCAATAGCCAAACGCTCCTAGACAGAATATCCAACGGCAAGATCATTCTCGGCCATCACGATACGATCCCAACCCTTTTTGAGCATCAAGTTAGTTGCACTCCCCATCGATGCGCCGTTGTCATTAATCAGCAAACCTATACTTATGAAGCGTTAAACACGCGCAGCAACAGGGTTGCCCATGCCCTCCGTGAACAGGGGGTTGGCGTTGACACCCTCGTTGCCATCCTCTTTGATTATTCCCTCGAAATGATCGTCGCGATATTGGGTATCCTTAAAGCAGGAGGGGCGTATTTGCCCATCAATCCCAGCGACCCCGAAACCCTAATCACCCATCGCATCGACCATAGCCAAGCAAAGATCGTGCTTCGAAGGCTGCCTGTTCATGGCAACCCCCAAAACCCGCCCCACATTAATAAGCCATCCGACTTGGCCTATGTTATCTACACCTCTGGCTCTACTGGAGACCCCAAGGGCGTACTACTCGAACACAAAGGGGTCATCAATGTCCTCCATCATTGGGTCAACGCCTATGACCTAGCCCAGAACCCTGCGACACTCCTTCAGCTATCGGATTACACCCACGATGTGTTCACCGGCAATTGGGTTAAAACGCTGCTTACAGGGGGCACGCTCATCATTCCGACAGGATTAGAACGAAAAGACATTGGAAAATTAGCTCAGTTGATGTCTTCGAATCGGGTAAGTATGCTCGATACCACCCCCGCTATTATTCTTCGTCTGATCGCCTATATCGAAGAAAATAGACTAGAAAGCGCCTCGACATTAACGCATATTCTTCTCGGCTCTGACCTGTGCCACCTCGAAGATTATCGAAAACTGGCTGAGACCTTTAAGGGGCAAGCTCAGGTGATCAACACCTACGGCGTCACCGAGGCCACTATTTATAGTTGTGAATATCAAGCCCCACTCAACGAGATCCCCCTTAATGGAGCCACGCCCATAGGCAAACCATTTTGTAACACTCAACTTTTCGTCCTTGACGAGACCTTAACGCTACTCCCTTTAGGTGTTGAAGGGGATCTATACCTTGGCGGTGACGGCTTAGCCCGAGGCTATTTAAACCGTCCAGACCTCACCACAGAACGGTTCATCGTTTCACCCTTTGATGCCAACGAGCGACTCTATGCCACCGGCGATAGGGCTAAATGGTCGCCTGATGGAAATCTGATATTTCTGGGTCGTCGTGACTTCCAAGTAAAGATCTCGGGG
Organism: uncultured Candidatus Marinamargulisbacteria bacterium; assembly: GCA_903910705.1. Taxonomy (GTDB): domain Bacteria; phylum Margulisbacteria; class Riflemargulisbacteria; order GWF2-35-9; family GWF2-35-9; genus CAIWAN01. Next base: position 32,625 of record CAIWAN010000045.1, on the reverse strand, counting down.
TATCGTGTTGACATCGAAGAGATCGAAAACACCCTCCGGCAACATCCCCTCATTGAAGAAGCCCTTGTTGTCGGCGTAAACAAAGACACAAATCGACAAACCCTCACGGCGTTTTTCGTGTCAACAACCTCCATAGCAGAAGAAACCCTTCGCCAGTATTTAAGCGACAAACTCCCTCGACACATGATTCCAACTCGATATATTTTTAACACATCCCTTCCCTTAAACGCGAGCGGAAAGGTGGATCGTAAAACTCTTCACGATAAAGCCAATCAGCATCAACATCCCGATACCCCCACAGAGATGACACCTGAACAAATCCGAATACAACAACTTTGGGAAACGGTTCTCCATCAACGGCCCATCGATTTAAATGACGATGTATTCGAACGCGGTGCAGATTCGCTTGACTGCGTTAACGTGCTGAGCCAGATGAATAAAGAAGGGGGACACCTCACCTTGGCCGATTTATACCATTATCGCACGGTGGCCGATTTAGCAAAATTTGCAGGCCGACACCAAACATCCATCCGAGTCGATTTCGAGGCCCCGATCCTCGAAAGCGATGTCGTAGACGCCCAAACCAGCAAACCGCTCATTCATTCACTCTTTCAACAAGAAACCACGTACTATCAACAGCTCCTATCACGTCCAGTCAGTCGTGTTTTTTCACCCCTATTGCACAAAAACGATCATCGCATTTTTGCCCGCGAGGTCTATTTTGCCAAACATCTCATCTTTGAAAACGCCGACCCTTTACGTTTAATAAACGCCATCAACGGGCTCCTTATGGAACAAAGTCTTCTTCGCAGCACGTTCACAAAGAAAAACGACGAATACGTTTGGACCGAATACCTTCATCAGAATCTGACCCATGTTCCGTTCCTCGATCTCTCAGACTATTCCCCGGCTTGGATAAAATCGTTTTGGCAAAACATTTTGACCCCCTATTATGAAGACATCAACCCCCTCCGAAAGCTTCCTTTTCGTTTTGCCCTCATCAAGCATGCCCAAAAAGCCCACTCGATCTTGTTCTTAATGGATGAGTCCATACATGATACATTCGGTGAGGATATTATTTGCCAAACGTTACAAGACCTATACTCTCAGACGCGAAACCCAACCCCACAACCTCGTTATGAGGATTATTTGAAACATCTACAGTCGAAGGGTTCTTTATCAACAGAGCTGAATAACCTGTTTAAGTTCCAACAACATGTCGATGCCCTTATGGAAGTCCGCCAACATTTACAGGCTTATCCCGTCGGCCAAACATTCGCTCATTTTTCTATTCCTATCGACGTACCAGAGAAATGTAAACCCTTAACAAAATGGGAGATCGCCATTCATATATTCGCAGCGTTCTTGCGAGCCCATCTGCCCATGCAGATCATTCCCTTTTTTATGGTTGATGACTGCCGACGATTCAGCCATGACCAATTTGTAAATACCATTGGGGGATTTGGGGATTATCGCCCCCTCCTCCTCGATGTGTCAAAAAATAATGCAACCCTCGCCAGCTCGCTTCACGAAACGCTGCAACATTATGTTCACCATGAGGTTCATTTTCTCTCACTTCTTGAACAAAACAATCTTCCACCCGCTTATCAAGACGATGCATCCATTCGAACGGCTACGATTTTCTTTCGCTTCAACGCCCACTACAGTAGGCTGCAAAGCGATGAACTCCACGATAGCATTACCCATCAAAAGCATTATGGTCATGATCTTCAGCGCTGGGGGGAAGGACTCTATTTCTTTGTTTACTTTAAGGACGACCAGCCACTTCTAACACTGCGCACCCCCTTTAAGGTAAGCGCGAATGAGATACGACAATTACTTTGTCATGATTAGCGAAGGGTTTAGGCTCTACTCGACAGTTACCCTCAATGAAGGAATGTCCACCGTAATCGTTCTTTTTTGGAATCGTCGCTTTATTTGTCTGGGTAACCTTGTCGATAATGTCACATGGGGAGAATAGGTTTCAAGCTCTTGCCAACCGAGCCAATGCTCGGGATGATTTTTTAATAAAGACTCAAAGGCCCGCGTCATCAAGGCCGAGTCTTCGAGTGTCGCTCGCATCCGTTCGGCTTCGAGGATAAGCCCCTGCTCCCACGTAAAAAGCCCTAACGTCGGCATCATCATCAATAGTGGACTAGGGCTTGAACGCGTCAACCAGTCGGGCCACCAAGCGGCCAATTTAAGCGAAAAGGTTGAACCTATGGAGATGTTTTGGGGGATGTCCCTTCGACTCTCGACATAAGGACGATCTGCTACGACGAGCACTCTCATTTTTTGTCGCCCTTCGACCATCGTAGGCAAAACAACATTTTGACTGGCTCGCCAAACCACAAAGCGGCGTTTAAAATCATCGTGGCACGAAGCAGCTAAAGCAAGATCTAAATATTGTTTGATCCGTAATTGCCATCGTTGCGGCAACACCACAATAAAATGGGCATCCGCTTCATCCTCCATCGCATAGGCCAGAAAAAACAGAATCAGCATCATCAACCCACTGGTTTGAGTGACTAAAAGATTGACACAAAGCGACTCAGAATAACCCGACAAACGTTGACGAAAAACATGATAATGATGGGGATAGTCACGAAGAACCCATTGATAAGGTGTCAGATCATTAAACGGAAGAAACCATGTATTATAGTAATCCCATCGACTCGCCTTCAGTGTGCGATGGAAAAACTGCTTGGCCCCCACAAGGGCAAGCATCGCCCACATAACCTGCAAAAAAAACGATTTTTGCTCTGACGGATCAAAATAGAACTCATCATGTGCTTGGACCCGGCTACCTCGGTATCGAGACAACCGGATCATTTCTGTTAATCTGTTGATCATAACCACCCCAATTTATTGTAATACAAAGAAGGTCGTTTTTACCCAGATTTTATATTATACTTAATGTTATGAAGAAAATTATCCTTGTATTTCTTTTTTCGTTAGTCTTTGGCCTCGATACCACCATGACGCTGACCGGCCAAGGCACGGTTAAATATCGCCCCAACATGGCTATTATTCAACTAGGGATCGAAGAATCGTACTCCGATGCAGCCGCCGGACAAAAAGAGATCAACAAAAAGATGAATGACTTTATTAAAAGCGCCATGGGGTATTTACCCAAAGAGCAAATGGAGACCAATGCCCTTCAAGTCAACAGAAAGTTCGATTACCGCGATGGTCGAGCCGTCTTTACCGGTTATGATATCAAACAATCCCTGCGGATCTATTGCACCCACCTCGAACTTGTGGGTACTCTTATTGACCTCAGCATGAAGTGCGGCCTCAATTCGCTTAATGGCGTTTCGTTTAGCCACACCCAACCCGAAGCTTTTCAAAAGAATGCCCTCGACCTTGCCTTAAAAGATGCAACCCAAAAAGCAAAGCTCATCGCACAGACCCTTGGGCTTAGCCAAGTTGAGCTCATTGACCTTCAAATCACGCCAGCCCAAACACCGTTCATCGTTGAGGCTCAACCTCGGCTCATGTCGATCCAGAGCGCCGACAACGCTACCACCGCACTCCCTGGGGACTTAACCGCCACACAAATGATCACCGCCAAATTCAGTTTCAAAGGTAAGCCCATTAAATAGGAGGTTTTCATGAAAGATATCTTGATCATTATGGGAAGTCGTTCGGATGAACCCATTTTAGACGACGCGATCCCTTACCTCGAAAAGTTTGGACTTAGCTATGACAAAGTTATCGCCTCGGCTCATCGAAACCCTGACCAAGTGTCAGCCCTCGCCAAAACGGCCTCGCAACACTACCGCGTGATCATTGCCGCAGCGGGGAAAGCCGCCCATCTTCCGGGCGTTTTTGCGGGTCACACCACCCTCCCTGTCATCGGCGTCCCCATTAAAACCTCCGATCTCGGGGGCGTGGATTCTTTATACTCCATTGTGCAGATGCCCAAAGGCGTCCCTGTCGCGACCGTTGCCATCAACGGGGCAGCTAATGCTGCGATCCTTGCCGCGCAGATTCTCGGGATTCATCAACCTGACCTTCAACAAAAACTTGAAGCCTTTAAAGAAGAACTAAAGGAATAATTCTTTGATCAGCATTCTCGATATTATTGCCGTGCTGGTTCTTGGGTATGGTGCCTATAAAGGGTTTCGTGCCGGTCTCATTCATATGGTTTTTGAAGTTCTTGCTGTCGGGCTATCGTTTTGGTTTACGATCCGTCACTACCGAAGCGTCGGTCTTGTTCTTCAAAATACCCTACACATTCGTTTAGGTTGGACGAAGGTCGATACATGGGACAACGTTCTTGTTTGGCTTTTGACCTTTATTCTCTGTTTTATTCTCTTCAAATTGGCCGGCACCTTTTTAACCCGATTTTTTGAACGCACGTATTTGGGGTCTTGGAATCGGTGGGCAGGGTTGGGGCTCAATATATCCAAATGGATATTGCTCTTGTGGTTAGTCGCAGCCATTTTAATGCAACTCCCCTTTAAAGACCTTCGCCTCTACACCGCTAAATCCATCACGTTTAAGTCCTATCAAGCGATTTCGATCCACATTCCGTTAAAAACATTGCTTCCTTCTAAATTCCAACATTGGCTATAGGATGATGACAAAAGCTCGAATCCTTGTTGTTGATGATACGGCTTATAATTTAAAGATCCTCTTTGACTTGCTCAGCCAAGAGACATATGACGTCCTTGTCGCTCAGTCGGGCAAAAAAGCGCTCGAGATCCTTTCGGCCACGGAACCCGATCTTATTCTTTTAGATGTCATGATGCCTGAGATGAACGGATTTGACGTGTTAAAGAAAATAAAAACAACCCCGGTCTGGAGAGACATCCCTGTCGTCTTTCTGACGGCCAAGACGGACCATGAGAGTTTGGTTGAAGGGTTTCAACTGGGTGCGGTAGACTATGTAACCAAGCCCTTTCAAGCGGACGAATTGATTGCTCGGGTTCACACCCATAGCTCGCTGCGTAAAGCCCATCAAGATCTTCAAAGACAACATACCGAGCTGGAACGTGCCTATGCTGAGATTAAAACACTGCAAAGCTTGCTCCCTATTTGTTTTAACTGTAAAAAAGTAAAAGATGATACAGGTTATTGGATGAAGCTCGAAGAATACCTTGCCAACACGATGCATGTAAAAGTGTCTCATGGGCTCTGTGATGATTGTCTGAAAGAACTTTATCCCCTAGAAGCGGAAAGAATACTTAAGTCCCGTGGTTCGATTTAAAAGCTTTTCAGTGCCCATTCGAATCTTTTTTGGGGTTTCGATCGCCGTACTACTCAGTTTAATGATCAGCACCTTAATGCTCACCCATTCGCTCGTGGGAATTAACGACAAGATCTTAGAAACCAACGAGTCCCTCAGTTGGCTTCGTCGAATAAAATCAGATCTGCTTTCCTCCCAAGTCTCCCTTAAAGACTATTTTCTTTACGGGGCTCAAATCGAACTCCAAGTCTTTGAAAATGAAAGCATCCATATCCTGACCTCTATTGATCATCTCAAGACCCTCATTGAGACTAATGCGCTCACTGAAGCCACAGCACTAGACAACCTTCAACGATTCCTCGCGTCACGATTTACCACTCAAAAACAACTTATTGCACAATTTCGCATCCGAAATAATAGTCCCGCCATCCTTAAATCACTCCAGAAACATACTTCCGACATCATTGATCTATCGACGAATTATCTTGCGATGATCGAGCAAACGGAGTCGAAAGAATTGAAATATTTCAACCAACGATCCAATCGAACCGCTCAATTACTAGTTTTTATTATCGTCTTGGGTGTTCTTTTATCCATTACGCTGCTAAGTATCGCGTTTCGACTCCTGTCCGCGGAATCCCATAAAGCCATGGCTCTCGCCCACTCGCTTGAGATCGCAAAAAATGAGGCCGACAAAGCAAATCAAGCAAAAGGCGAGTTTTTGGCCAATATCAGCCATGAGATCCGAACGCCCCTTACGGCCATTCTTGGCTTTACAGACTTGCTTCGAAAATCAACGCTCAACGATCGAGTCTATCTCGACTACTTGCGATCGATCCAGATCAGCGGCAAAGCCCTTCTGGGGCTTATCAACGACATCCTCGACCTCTCCAAGCTTGAAATGGGTGCCATAAAACTCGAACCTTCGCCGGTTGAGATCCGAGTCCTTGTCAATGATCTCATTGGCGTTTTTTCACTCAAGGTCCGAGAGAAAGATATCCTCGTTAAACTGGGCATTGATCGCAGTGTACCTGAACGCCTGATGCTCGACGAAACCCGACTGAGACAGATCCTCTTTAATCTGATCGGAAATGCCGTTAAATTTACCCATGAAGGAAGCATTACCGTCCAAGTTGCATGGGTTGAGAGCCTCGAATCTCGACTCATTATTTCTATCGAAGACACCGGAATTGGAATCCCTCTTGAAGATCGAGCTAAAATCTTTGAGCCCTTTGTTCAAGCCGCCAACCAAAGTCAGAAGACTTACGGGGGGTCGGGGCTTGGCCTTGCGATCTCGCAACGACTCGTTCAGTCGATGAACGGCGAGATGACCTTAACCAGTACCATGGGGATGGGCTCCCGTTTCACAGTAGAGATCCCCTGTGTTCGCAGTGGGGATCCGGAGAAATCCTTTCAAGACCTAAACGATCAAAGCAAAACCTCACATGATGGATATGTCGTCTTGGATAAGGCCATTCCCACACATATCAAAGCAGAGTGGAAAAAGGACATTATTGCACCCGCCACCAAATACATACAAACGATGTCCGTCACCCAATTATCTAATTGGTCGAATACGTTGCTGGAATTTTCAACACGACACAATCTGGATGAGATCAATCAGATCGCAAAACAAATTCGAGACAACTTGAACGCCTTTTCACTGAAGGAAGCGGAAGCCCAGATCCGAAGGCTCATTAAAGCTACATCCGAATAGACTCCCACGCCTGATTGAACTGGATAACCCCTTGCCCAAGATCCTCTTTAAGCTGACACTTATCAAGATCCTCGATACGATAATGAGGGGGGCGCTTGATAAAAGATACGGCGCCAGTATTGATAGCCGGAAGCTGCAAATAATCAGCGATCTTAGCATAAACCTCCGGTTCATGGACAAAATTGATAAATTCATAGGCAAGATCGACATGCGGTGCATTCTTTAATATGACCATACTATCAATATACATGGTGGTTCCTTCTTTTGGGATGAAGAAATCAACGGACTTCCGTTGTTCCTCATCCAGTTCGAGAAACACATTCTCGGCATAGCCTTGAACCACCCAATATTCACCCGCAGCAAAGCCTTTTGCAAACGATTCAGCATCAAACTTTAAGATATTCTTCTTCCAACGTAGTGCAACCGCTTTGGCTTGTTCAAGCTCGGAGGGATCGGTGCTGTTAACCGAATATCCAAGACTTTTAAGCGCCATTCCGAGCACTTCCCTCATGTCATCAAGAAGCGTCATCCGGCCCTTTAAATCCGAACGATCAAAAATGGAACTACTGTGGTCATAATCCTTAACACATTTTTTGTTCACAGCGATGCCGGCCGTCCCAGCCATATACGGAACGCTATAAAGATTCCCTTTATCGAAGGTGATCTTTTCGAGAATTCGTGGATCTAAATATTTGACGTTGGTCAATTTTGACTTCTCGAATTTTTCAAGCATCCCCTCGTGGATCATTATCTTAACGAAGTCACCACTGGGAAACACCACATCATATCCTCGGCCACCCGCTTTGAGTTTTGCGAACATCTCCTCATTGGAGGAATAGACATCATAGACGACTTTGCACATAAATTTTTGCTCAAATTGCTTCACCACCTCATCAGGAATATAATACGTCCAGTTGTAGACATACAACGTTCGTCCCCCACACCCGACTAAACCAACCAAACCCAACAGCAACAAGCCCAGCAGTAAGTTCTTCATTGACTCCCCCTTTTTACTTTTGTATAACGTATTTAAATAATCGACTGGTCAAGACCGCGATGATCGCCGTACCCACGATCAACACGACGGATAAAGCATTGATCACCGGAGACACGCCAAAGCGGATCATAGAGTAAATATAGAGCGGTAAGGTGGTGGAGCCGGGGCCCGCAACAAAAAATGTTATGACAAAATCCTCAAGCGAAAGGGTCGCGCTCATGAGCAAACTCGCCATGATCGCAGGCCGGCAGATCGGAAGAATGACGTTGGTCAGGACAACCCACTCCTGCGCCCCCAGATCATAGGCTGCTTCAATAACCGAATAATCAAATTCATCAAGCCTTGCGGTCATGATCAAAAACACATAGGGGATACAGAACGTGGTATGCGCAATAAAGATTGAAAATAGCCCCAGCGGGAGGCCGATCTTTGAAAAGAAGATGAGAAACGAAACCCCCATGATAATTTCCGGCAATAAGAGGGGCAGAAGGGTCAAGACCGTGATAACACGTTTGGATTTAAACGCATACCAATAGAGGCCTATCGCACCCAAACTTCCGATCAAAGTTGCGACTAAAGACGCTGACAACGCAATCATGATACTCTTTCCAAACGAGGCCCACAGGTCAGGGGAGTGCAAAAATAACGCAGCATACCACCGAAAAGACGCCCCTTCCCAAACCATCGACTTAGAATGATTAAAAGAAAAAAAGGTTAATAAAAGAAGCGGCAAATAAAAGAAGGCAAGGGTCACCAGCACCATTGTCCACGTAAAGAGACCTCTTTTCTGCGGGCTCATTCGATCGGTTTCACTCGCGCAGGTCGACTACCTTGGATCACAAAAACCATCAATGCAAAAAGAGTGGCTAAAGTTAAGAGGGTCGATATCGCAGCGGAAAGGGGCCAGTTTCGTGTAATGGTTAGCTCTCTGGCAATAATGTTGCCCATCATATATGACCGACTATCTCCAACAAGCGCAGGCACAGCGTATTGACCAAACGCAGGAATAAAACAAAATAATAGCGCGGAAAAGATCCCACTTTTTATGGCAGGGATCAGCACCTTGTAAAACGCTTGAAATCGAGTGGCCCCAAGATCTCGTGCCGCTTCGAGGAGGGAAAAGTCGAATTTCTCAATCGTCGAGAACAAAGGAAGGATCGCAAAAGGTAGATACGTATAAACAAGGACCAAAATCACCGACAAGGGGTTGTAGAGGAGACGTAAGGGTTGATCGATCCACCCGACCCGCAACAAGCATTGATTCACGATGCCATTATTCCCCAAAATTGCGATCCAAGCATAGATCCGAATCAAGAAATTGGTCCAGAAGGGAATAATAATAAGGAACAACCACAAGGTCTTGCGTTTACTCCTTGCCATAAAATAAGCCGTTGGGATGGCCATCAAGATCATGATAACGGTTGCGATACCGCTCAATAGAAGCGTATTTAGAAAGACTTTGGCATAAAGGGGACTCCACAATTGCTGATAGGCTTCCAGTGTGATCTGATTCGAAACGCCCCCATAAAGTCCACGCTTTAAAAAGCTATAACTAAGAATGATCCCTATTGGCGCTAATAAGAGCAACCCCATCCATAAGCTGAGCGGAGCAATATAGGCATAGCCCGAACGGGACTTCACGTCGATATAACCTCAACAAGGCAACAAGAGGTCGGATCCCATGTGATATAAACCGGTTCTTTCCATGAAAAATGATCGCTTCCCGCTCCAACAATATGAGGTTGTTGAACCTTTATTATTGCCCCCTCGACCTGCACATAAATTCGACTTTGATAACCCGCATAGACGATCTCTTCAACAATGCCCTCATAGACAGGCCCCTTCGAGTCAACAGGTCGCTGATGGAAGAGTTTGACTTTCTCCGGTCGAAGCGATACGGTAACCTGAGAGGAGGTTCGAACGGGAATAGCCCCGTTAACGGGGATTATGCCCAATTGTTTTGTATTCACCATAAGATTCGTCCCGCTGACGCTCTCGACAAGCCCATTAAACAGGTTGGTTTCACCAATAAATTCAGCCACAAAGGCATTCACGGGTTTATCATAAATTTCAAACGCTGTACCCACTTGCAAGATCTCTCCCTGATTCATCACCGCAATTCGATCCGACACCCCAAGAGCTTCTTGTTGATCATGTGTCACATAGATAAAGGTAATACCTACCTCATCATGAAGCGCATCGAGATCAACTAACAATTGATGCCTTAACTTCGCATCAAGCGCACTTAAGGGTTCATCCAGTAAAAGAACCTCCGGTTCATTTATCAAGGCCCGCGCGATCGCCACTCGTTGTCGTTGCCCGCCAGATAGTTGATTGGGCATTTTATAAAGATGATCAGACAACTTCACTAACTCGAGATAATGCCTCACTTTGTCTTCAATAAGGCTCGTTTTAATTTTTTTGATCCGAAGGGAAAAAGCCACATTATCAAAAACCGATAAATGGGGAAATAAGGCATAATTCTGAAACACGGTATTAACAGGTCGCTCATTGGGGGGTAGCGTCGTCACGTCTCGGTCATTGAGAAAAATAGCACCTTGAGACAGGGGTTCAAATCCAGCGATACACCGAAGCAAAGTGGTCTTGCCACAACCTGAGGGACCGAGCATCGAAAAGAATTCGCCTTTTTTGATTTCAAGATCGATGTTTTTAAGAATAGGGGTACTTCCGAATGATTTATTAACCCCCTTAATCGTCACCGAACAACCCTTCATAGATATCCTCCCATGCTTTGTGGCTGCAGCATTATAGCGACCCCTATTTAGATTGAACAGAGCCGAAAAGAGGTCGTCTTTCCCAGTGTAAAATAGGGTAACCCCGTGACCATCATCACCTGATCTCCTGCCTTAAGAAAAGAGTGCGCCATGACATGCTCAAACACCTTTCGAAGAGACGCCTCTGAAATCTCAAGAGGCCCCTCATATAAAAGAGGATAGACCCCCCACAATAAAGACAATCGACGCACCATGTGAAGCTGGGGACACAAGGCAATAATGGGGTGACGAACCTTGGCTTTGGAGAGTTTTTCAGCCGTTCGCCCCGTTTGGGTCATGGCGATCACGGCTTTGATCGGTAACGGATCGAGCAATCGGGTCATTTGAATATTGAGGTCAGGGCTATGGTCTTGTGATAGAAATAGATATTGTGACGCATAGAGCTTGCTTGCTTCGACCTCACTGGCGATACGACTCATCATGGTCACGGCCTCAACAGGAAAATCGCCAGAGGCGGTTTCCGCCGACAACATAATCGCATCGGTACCATCTAGAATGGCGTTCGCTACATCCGCTACTTCGGCACGAGTCGCCACCGGTTCATGGATCATCGACTCGAGCATTTGTGTCGCTACGATCACTGGTTTTTGAGCGATATTGGCTTTTTGGATTATGCTTTTCTGTATAATTGGAACTTGTTCGGGGTTCATCTCAACGCCCAGATCCCCTCGCGCCACCATCACGCCATCGGCAGCGTCGATAATTTCATCCAAATGGTCGATCGCCTGCGGTTTTTCGATCTTAGCGATCACAGGGATCAATCGGCCTAGCTCTTGTAATAATTGCTTTAACCCGAGGATATCCTCGGACTTCCGAACAAAAGAGAGGGCAATAAAATCGACATCCTGTTTGACGCCCCACGCAACATACTCGCGATCCTTAGGCGTCATTGCCTCAACTGCAACATCGGCTCCGGGTAAATTAATACCCTTTCGAGCCGTTAACTCCCCCCCTGCCTCGACGATCGTATGGACGATATCGCCCAACACCTTTTGCACACGCAATCGAATTCGGCCATCATTGATCATGATCGGATCGCCCACCGCAACATCATGAATTAACCCTTTATAGTCAACGAAAAGAGCATGGCTTTCTTCGCTCGACACCGTAAGATCCAGCTCATCTCCAACCTTGACGAGTTTTACCCCATCAAAGTTCCCAAGTCGAATTTTGGGTCCCTGAAGATCGAGCAGGATAGCCAACACCATATCCTCTTCGAGCGCAACTTGTCGGATAAAAGCCATTGCTTGTTCATGATCGGAAACCGTTCCATGTGATGAATTGAGACGAAACACATCTACACCCGCGAGCGCTAATGCTCGAACCTTTTCTAAGGAATGTGATGAGGGTCCTAGTGTTGCGACAATTTTTGTTTTGTTAAACGAAGCTTGCATCTTTTTATGATACTCATTTATGAATGATTTGACAAAGATTTGTCAGTCCGGTAGGGTAACCCTCATCATGAACAGCTACCCTATCGTGAAAATCCTTCCCCGACGAGATATCCCTGTTTTAGCCGGGCATCCTTGGATATTCTCAAATGGTGTCGAATCACCCAGTCGAAGCATTCCAAATGGCAGCCTCGTCAACATCAGTAATGCTGACAACCAACCCATTGGAGTCGGCTTCTATAATGACGAATCATCAATCCGAGTAAGAATGCTCTCTCTAAAACCCAACGACACGATCGACCTCAACTTTTTAAAGACGAGACTGCTCGATCTAAAAGAAGCCAAGCTTCGTCGTCTACCGGATCAGACGACCGGTTTTCGTTGGGTGTATGCCGAGAGCGACAACCTTCCGGGACTTATCATCGATCAATTTGGAGATACCACCGTCTTTCAGATCCATACCGCTGGCATGGAACGACTGAAAGACATGCTCATCAACATCCTCAAAGACATAGGTGGGGCTAACATCATCGAACGATCAGACGTCGGCATTCGCAAAGAAGAAGGTCTTTCGACTTTCCCCATCCTTGTCCATCAAGGCCATTCCGACGAAGCACGCTTCTTAGAAAACAACCTTTCTTTTTCTGCTGATGTGATGAAAGGTCAAAAAACAGGCTTCTTCCTTGATCAACGAGAGGCTCGCATGCTTATTGGTGAACAGTCTAACCAGAAAGAGGTCTTGAACTTATTTTCATACACGGGCGCATTCAGTGTGGCTGCTGCCATTGGAGGCGCAAAACAGGTCACCTCCGTTGATATTAGCCAAGAGGCGTTGAACCGAGCGCAGCATCATTTCACCCTAAACAAACTGAGACTCACTGAACACGAATTTATTGCGACCGATGCGTTTAAGTTTATCGATAAGGCAGCGAAGAAAACCTATGATCTCATTATTTGTGACCCACCGGCTTTTGCTAAAACAGCAGCCCAAGCCAAAGTGGCAACGGAAGCCTATATCCGGATCAACAAAAAATGTCTTGAACATTTACCGGTTGGCGGCAGGCTCTTGACCTCCTCTTGTTCCGGTCGAATTTCCGCCACTGATTTCGAGAAGATACTTCGAACAGCCGCGACACAAGCCAACAAACAAATTCGCATCGTCAAGCGACTCGGACAATCAAGCTGCCATACGCAGCGACTCGCTTTTCCCGAAGGACAATACCTTAAAACCCTATTTGTTGAAATCTTGCCGTGGGGCTAAAATAGAGCCATGCACATTCTCGTTGTGGAGGATGAACCCAAGATCTCGCGATTCATTTGCCGTGGCTTAAAAGAAGCTGGGTACGCCGTGACACCGGCGTTTGATGGCGAAGAAGGGCGATTCCTTTCCGATAGTCATGATTTTGACCTTATATTGCTTGATCTTATGTTGCCCAAACTTGATGGGGTCAATGTTTGCAAAGAGATACGGAAGCACGGAAGGGCTGTCCCCATTATCATGCTAACCGCAAAGGATAGTATCCATGACCGTGTTCTTGGACTTGATAGCGGGGCAAACGACTATCTAACAAAGCCATTTGCCTTCGAAGAACTCTTGGCCAGAATAAGATCCCAGCTTCGAACACCCGCTCAAGTCAGTCCAAACCATCTTCAAGTTGGCCCCTTTCATATGGATCTACTCCGACATGTCGCCACGGAAAATGATCATATTATCGATCTATCTAGCAAAGAATTCAGTGTCTTTGCCTATTTTATGCGAAAACCCAACGAGGTGATTACCCGAACGGAGCTAGCCGAGCATGTCTGGGACTTGCACTTTGAGCCCAATACAAATGTCATCGATGTAACCCTGACCCATCTTCGCAAAAAACTAACCTCACCTGCCTATTTAGAAACCATTCGTGGGCGGGGATATCGTTTACGAAGCCAGTGCTAAGTCTTAAATCCATTCGTTTTCGGATTAGTCTCTGGTATATGGCTATACTATTCGTTACCCTTTCTTTATTTAGCCTGCTCATCTTCAATGTATATAAAAATCTATTAATGGAGCAAATAGACAATCAACTTCTTTACAAAGCTGAGGCGATTGCGGACTCGATCAACACCTATTGGGATGCTGAACGGCTGGAAGCGATCAAAGACGGCCGCCCCTATCAAGTATATACTATAAGAAACAACCTGAATTTCGTTCATATTGCGCAGAAATGGGTTATCAAACGCCCAGAGCCAGCTCAACTTCGAGATCCTCATTTACCCAATTTGCTGGTTCAGATCTTTGATGCAAAAGGACGGCATATCGCCTCATCAAAAGCGTATGAAGGGCTTATGCATCTACCAAAAACCACACGAGCATCCATCGATCGAGGAAATTGGTTCTACAACACAGCAACCTTAAAAACCGCCCATCAACCCTCCATTCATATGAGGCAATTGACGGTGGGCGTAGAAGAACAACATCATCTGGGGTATATCGTTCAAATCTCCTGCACCCTTGATCGCGTTCATTTTGAGGCAGCAAACCTTCAATGGTTGCTGCTCATTTTCATTCCAACGATCGTCTTACTAACAGGGATTATGGGGGCTTTCTTGGCAGGACGAACCCTTCGACCCGTTCGAAACATGACCAAAACGATTCGAACCATGGATCCTAACCGTCTAAGCACACATATTCCCGTTCCTCAAACCCACGACGAACTCCAACACCTTGCCGAGACGTTTAACAAGCTCTTGGCAGAGGCATCCCATGCCTTTATTGTCCAAACCCAGTTTATTTCGGATGCCTCTCACGAACTCCGCACACCCCTCACCATCATAAAGGGAGAACTAGATGTCCTGCTAAAGAAACGGCGATCGATTGATGAATACCAACTTGCACTATCAAGTACCCTAGAAGAAATTGACACGCTAGGACACATTATTGAATCGCTGCTACTACTTGCAAGACTGGATAACGCCCATAACGAGATAAGTCTGATGTCGGTTGATTTGACTGCTCTTATTAATCAAATCCTGAACCGATTTGAACGAATTGCTAAAGAAAAACAGTTAACTTTAACATCAACCCTTAAAGAAAACTGTATGATTGATGGTGAACCGACCTATCTCGAACGTCTTTTTTCTAATCTTATCGATAACGCGATAAAATATTCATCAAAGGGAGGAACCATCACACTCTCCGCAATGTACAATCAAAATCGATTGCACTTCTCTATTGAAGATCAGGGAATCGGTATTCTCAGTCATCATTTAAGCCGAATATTTGATCGCTTCTTTCAGGCAGACAATTCTCGACATGGGATGGGGTTTGGATTGGGTCTGAGTATGTGTAAACGAATTATGGAGCTCCATCATGGCAAAATCAACGTTAAAAGTAAATTCGGAGAAGGAACTACTTTTGATCTGGACTTCCCTGTTTGATTAACGTTTTTTAATATTCGATTCATCTTCCTTTCATCTTGACCTTGCTAAAATTAAACCAGAACATTTTAAGGGGAGGTGAAATATATTATGAAAAAGACACTCGCAATGGCACTCGTTCTAATGATGGCTGCTACGGTTTTCGCTGCTGAAGTTACTCCAGCTAAGGCTGCTGATAAAGCTGCTGTTAAGGTTGAGGCTGCAAAAGAAGTTAAAGCGGTTAAAGTTGTTAAAACCAAAAAGGCAAAGGCTGTTAAAGCGGCTAAAGAGGTTAAAACTGACGTTAAACCTGAGGCAACAAAGTAACTTCTGTTCTTGTAAATTTGATTAAAAAACCCCGCCGTAAGGTGGGGTTTTTTATCGACTTAGTTCGGCCGCAGTCTTTGAACTTGAGTAGGTTGTGAGCATTTCAAGGCAGCTTTTGGGGCATACATCGACACAAGCATTACAGGTAATACATCTCATAGAATCAATGGCCCATGTCTTTTTCTCGCGATCGACAACGATCGCATCCGTTGGGCATTTCTTTTGACAAAGCGTACAATAGCTACATTGATCAACATGATTAACGATGCTGCCACGACTTCCTACCATCGGCTCACGCGTTAATAGGGGGTACATATACGTTGCAGGCTTTGAGAACAAGCTCTTCAGAACCATTTTGCTTAATGTAAAGAATCTTGGCATCATTTACCTTTCTGTACAACTGATACACGGATCGATCGTTAACAACATCATCGGAACATCGGCTAACTGGATACCCGGCAATATCTTGGTAATAGCCGGAATGTTAGCGAAGGTGGGGGTTCTAACACGCATACGCTCTAAGTTTTTGCTACCATTCCCCTTAAGATAATAGATCACTTCGCCGCGAGGTTGTTCAGTTCGAGCGAAGAATTCACCATTGGGGGAACCCGTCACTTTAACATCTACAGGGCCTTCAGGCATTTTTTCGATGACTTGTCGGATCATATCGGTTGCTTGAAAAAGTTCGCCTACTCGCACCTCCACCCGAGCGAAACAATCGCCGTCTTGAGCCATGACGGGCTCCCAGTCGATATGCCCATAAGCCGCATAATTTAACTTCCGCATATCTTGATTGATCCCGCTCGCACGTAACATGGGCCCCACTGCACCCAGCATGTTTGCATCCGCTTTTGACAAGATCCCAACACCCTTTAGACGCTGTTGAACACTGTAATCGTTAAGAAATGTCTGACTGATTTCTTTCATTTCTTTTTCGATCTCCGTCACTTGGGCGATGATCCGCTTCAACATCTCATTGTCGATATCGCGACGCGTTCCACCCACTTTGGCCGAACCAAAAATAACACGTCCACCAGTTGTTGCTTCAATAATATCAAGGACCTTCTCGCGGATTCGCCAACTGTGCATAAATAAGCTCTCAAATCCAAACGCATCAGCCACAAGACCTAACCATAATAAGTGACTATGAATACGACTCAGCTCACTCCATAGCGTTCTTAAAAAATGCGCCCTGATCGGCACCTCGATATTCATGATTTGCTCAATTCCATGACAATACGTCAACCCGTGAATAAAGCTGCAAATACCACAAATGCGTTCAGCTACATAGGTCATCTCAAGGAAATCTTTTTTCTCTACGAGCTTTTCAAGGCCGCGATGAACCCAACCAATACGTGGAATAGCTTCGACAACCAACTCGTCTTCCATGACAAGATCGAGGTGGATCGGTTCAGGGAGAACAGGGTGTTGCGGACCGAATGGAATGATCGTTCTATTGCTCATTGGGGTTTTCCCTTTTCTTTAATATTTACGACAGGCGTCGTCTTAATAACAGGCTCAATTGGGGGGGGGCACGTCGCAAAGGCATATTTTTCCTTCGTTTCATAGAACGTCCCTTTAAAATCGAGCACGATACCGACAATATTGAGTCCAAATAGATCATGGATCTCGTTCTCATAAAACAAGGCATTCCAATACACACTGCTAACACTTGGAACCTCTACCTTATCATTCGCAAGGATGAGTCGATAATTAATGAACTGGTAGTTTTTATCAAAGGAATAATTGATCTCAATACGATCGGGCAGCTTGGTACAACCGATCTGAACCAAACGATACTGTTCCACAAACATATCCCGTACTTTGGCAACCAGCTCGGAAGGGATTATTTCGATAAGCTTTTGTTCTTCTATCATGACTTAGCCGCTCCCTTTTTCATTTGGGTATGCTTTTCTTCTAGGACCCCGATCGCTTTTACAACGCCATCGATTATCGCCTCAGGTCGAACCGCGCATCCCGGAACATAGACATCAACCGGTATCACTTTGTCGACGCCACCAAGGACGTTATAACACTCTCTAAAGATACCACCGGAGGTGGCACAGATACCAATCGCAACGACAACCTTGGGGTTGGGCATTTGATTATAAATATTTTCAACGACTTTAACGTTTTGCTCATTGACCGATCCCGTGATCAAAAAGATATCCGCATGTTTAGGATTGCCGGTATTGATAATACCAAATCGTTCGACATCATACATGGGTGTAAGGCACGCTAAGACTTCGATATCGCAACCATTACAGCTCGTTGCATCATAATGAATAATCCACGGTGATTTTGCTAAATAAGTCATGTTTACCCCAATAAACTCAGAATAATAATATTACCAAACCCAAAGATAGCCGCCACAACCCATGAGGCGGCGACCATAAATTGCCACTTTGTTCGAGCGAAGGTGTTATCGATCAATATTTCCAAGAAATAAACCGCCGCACATACTAACAAACCCAAAAGCCAATGCGAACCAAAGAAAAGAAAAACAAACCCAACGAGAAAAGGAACTTCATAAAAATGAGCGATCTCAATCAGAGCAAGAGCCGGCCCTGAATACTCAGTAGTAATACCTTTGACGAGCTCTTGATGCCCGTGATGGGACGTTGAAAGATCAAATGGAGACTTGCGCAGTTTGATGGTCAAGACATAGGTTAATCCGATAAAAATACCCGGTAGCAGCATGATCGGCATCGCAGGACTGGTGACGATATCGCCCACATAAAAACTCTTGGTTGCCATGTACATTCCGACGGCCATCATCAATACCATGGGTTCGTAGGCCATCATCTGAAGCAGTTCACGTTCAGCACCGATTATACTAAACGGCGAGCCGCCTTTATATCCTGCCAAAACAAAGAAGATAGCCGCTAAGGTTAAAGAGAATATGACCAGCAACAGATCTTCACCCATGAAGAAAAGAACCCCTGTAAAAACAATAAAAAGGAGATAGAAATAAACATACACATTTTGCGAACGACGAACGACGATCTGTTCTTTTTCAAATAACTTTAAAACATCATAAAACGGTTGAAGGATAGGGGGGCCAAAACGTCCTTGCATACGCGCCGAAATTCGACGATCAAGCCCCGTCACGAGCCCACCAAAAAGAGGCCCCAACACCAAATATAACAACCCCATTATTATACTAACCATGGCAATGAGCTCCCGATTAATAACATAACAATCAGCCATGAAGTCGCGACACCAATGCTAGAGAGATTCTTCTCTCCAAAATATTTGGAAAGATAATAATTTTTTGAGATAAAGGATTTGGTTGCACCCAATGGAGCCGAGTAAGCATTGCGTTGATCGACATTTAAGCCGGAGAGATACGTTTCGACGATACGCTCCCCTTCATCTTTTTTCGGAAGACTAAATCGAAAGAGAATCACAAACCCCATCATGATGATCATGATCAGACTATTTCCACGAGTTAGAATGGTCGTTGCGGTCGAAGAACCAAACACAAAAGGCTCGATCATCAATCTAGAAATAAGCGGGAAAGTTAAACAAACGGCGATAGTTGCCGTCACGAGAGCATAAAGGGCTGTCCACTCGCTACGACTAATACCGGTTTCGTCGGTCTTTTCAGGCTGTACAACAGCCAGTATTTTTCCCATCCATTTTACCCAGAAGAACAACGTTGCAGCACTCCCATAGATCAAAACAACCGTTAGCCCCGGGTTGGCATCAACCAAAGCCTTTAACACAGCCCATTTACTGATGAGCATACCAAACGGTGCCAAGAACATACCCGCCATGCCAACCAAAAGCATCCAAGCTAAGCGCGGCATCTTGATGATGAGATTATCCATCGATTCGATATCACGACTATGCAGTTTGTGCTCAACAACACCGACACTAAGGAAGAGAAGGCCTTTCGCGATAGCATGAAAGATCACGAGAAGAATCGCTGCCCAGATAGCGGCAGGGGTTCCGATACCGGAACACATCACGATAAGACCCAGATTAGCGATCGTGGAATAAGCTAAGACTTTCTTGGCATCGCTTTGAGAGATCGCGATAAAGCTCGTAATGATAAAAGTCACACCCCCCACACACGCAACCAATAGACCCGCCAACGTTCCGCCAAGTAGTGGCGCAACCCGGATCAGCAAATAAACACCCGCTTTGACCATCGTACTTGAATGAAGCAGCGCTGAAACAGGGGTCGGTGCCACCATCGCCCCTAATAGCCAACTCGAAAAAGGCATTTGAGCCGCCTTGGTCATCCCTGCGATGCTGAGAAAGACCACGGGCAACATGACCAGTCCACCCAAACCAAGCATCTGATTAAGTTCGATCGTATTGGTTGTCAGAAACAGGTAAATGATCGCCATTGCAAAGAAAACGCCGCCGAACAAATTCATAAAGACAGCTCGGAACGCATTATTTATGGATTCTTCGTTCTGCTTATAGCCAATAAGAAGAAATGAGCTAAGCGTTGTGACTTCCCAGAAGAAAAAGAGCCACATCAAATTATTAGAGAAAACAATGCCGAACATGGCCGACAAGAAAAAGAACAGAATAAAGAAAAAAAGGGCACGACGATCTTTGATCTCGGGGTGTTGTTTTTCGTGGAATTCTTTCATATAGCCAACGGCGTAGATACAGATCAAGGAACCAATGACACCAATAATAAGCGCCATAACCAAGGAAAGTTTGTCGACAAAAAGATTGTTAGCGGCCTCAAGCTGATGACCATAACCCAGCTCAAACCACGTTAGCAAGGATGTTTGAATAACAACCAAGAACAGGGGGGCTAATTTCTTGTGCTTTATCGAAAGGACCAAGATCAAGAGCGACATCACCCATTCACCGTAGAACATGACTTTTTCGAGAGCTTTACTGTGAAAAGAAAGCATCTCTGAACTGATCGAGCCAAACCCAACAACCAAGACAACGGAAACCACTAAAATAATGAGGCCAAAGACCCAGACTAAGCGATTCCGAAAGTTGTTGTTTGGAACGCCCGCTAAAATAAGCGCAGCCAGAGCAGGAAAACCGATGAGAAAGAGAACTAAGTTTTGTATCATAATTAAAAAGGCCAACGTCATTCTATCCGATGACGTTGGCCTTGTAAAGCAACTGAGCGGCTAAAGACTAAGCGATAACGGCTTCCTCAATACGCATCGCGTAGAAGCTTCTCCACACAAAGAACATGGAAATAAGGAGGAATCCAACGGCTAAACCGGTCGCCAGATCACCATTCCCTGCATGGCGCATGCCGACCGCCATCGATACCGCCAACAATCCAAAAAGCGTTGTAAATTTGATGATCGGATTCATCGCCACAGAACTGGTATCTTTGAAAGGATCCCCCACTGTATCACCCACAATAACCGCCTCGTGAAGGGGGGTATTTTTTGCGCGAAGCTCTGTCTCAACAACTTTTTTGGCGTTATCCCAAGCTCCGCCGGCATTGGCCATAAAAACGGCTTGATACAGACCAAAAAGGGCGATGGAAATCAAGTAGCCAATAAAGAAGTAGGCTTCCATAAAGGCAAACGCCAAGGTACCAAAAAACACCGCCAAGAAAATATTCCACATGCCTTTTTGGGCATAAAGGGTACAGATCTCAACGACTTTTTTGCTGTCTTCTGTCGAAGCGGTCTGCTCGCCATCGAGTTTCATGGTTTTCTTAATATATTCAACGGCCTTATACGCACCTGCCACAACAGCTTGCATCGACGCACCGGTGAACCAATAGATCATCGCGCCACCCGTGACAAGCCCGAGCAAGAACGGAGCATGCGTGAGGGACAACTTTAACACCTCGGGGGTATTCGCCAAACTATCCGTGAGTTCCATAATAATCGAGAAAATCATCGTGGTTGAACCGACAACAGCCGTACCGATAAGAACCGGCTTAGCGGTAGCCTTAAAGGTATTCCCTGCGCCGTCGTTCTCTTCAAGGAGTTCTTTTGCCAATTCGAAATCGGTATCAAACCCATAATCCTTCTTTAGGTCGTTCTTAATGTTGGGAAGGGTTTCGATAAGAGAAAGCTCATAAATGGACTGAGCATTATCGGTAACAGGGCCATAAGAATCAACCGCGATGGTCACAGGACCCATGCCAAGGAATCCAAACGCGACAAGACCAAAAGCAAAAACAGCCGCCATCGTTCCACCAATTGAAGGCGTCGTTCCGACGGCAAGCACACCGGCTAAGCCAAGACCTGAAACATAATAGGCAACCGTCATCAAGCCCACGATCATTAAGCCTAACCAATAGGCAGAAAAATTTCCCGCAACCAAGCCAGACAACACATTCAACGAAGCGCCACCCTCTTTCGAGGAGGTAACGACTTCACGAACGTGCTTTGAATTAGTCGACGTGAACACTTTGACCGCTTCTGGAATAAGCGCGCCCGCTGCTGTTCCGCAAGAAATGATCAAAGAAAGCTGCCACCAAAGATCGAGGTTGCCCGCGATACTGGGAACAAGAAGTCGAGAGATCAGGAAGGTAACGCCCACCGAAACGACCGAAGTCAGAATAACCAACGTCGTTAAAGGGATCTCGTAGTTGAACTTAACTTTGTTGCCAAAACGAGGACGAGCAATAAAGAGGTCATTAATAAAATAACTGCCTACCGAAGTCAAGATCATGGCAACGCGCATAGCAAAAATCCAAACAAGGAGTTGTACTTGGATCTCAGGATTCTTGATCGCCAACATAATAAACGTAATCAGCGCAACACCCGTAACCCCATACGTTTCGAAACCGTCGGCCGAAGGACCAACGCTGTCGCCCGCATTGTCACCAGTACAATCCGCAATAACCCCTGGATTCCGAGCATCATCTTCTTTAACCTTAAAAACGATCTTCATGAGATCGGAACCGATATCAGCGATCTTTGTAAAAATACCGCCCGCAATACGAAGAACTGACGCACCCAACGATTCCCCAATGGCAAATCCGATAAAACAAGGACCCGCTAATTCTTTAGGAAGAAAAAGCAGAATGGTCAACATAATAATAAGCTCGGTACTAATTAGCAAAGTGCCGATCGACATACCCGCCTTGAGAGGGATCGCATAGCAGCTATATCCCTTGCCTTTTAGCGAAGCAAACGCCGTGCGGCTATTGGCATACGTGTTAATACGAATACCAAACCACGCCACGCCAACCGAACCCAGAATCCCTACCACACTGAACGCAAGAATGATCCCCACTTTGGAAAGAGAGAGCGCCTCGATGAAGTAGAAGTAAGCAAAAATGATCGAACCGATCAGCAATTCAAGCCAAATCAACAGCTTGCCTTGTGTAATAAGGTACGTTTTACAGGTTTCATAAATGAGGGCCGAAATATCGGACATCGACTTGTGAACCTTCATATTTTTTAACTGAAGAAATTGCACGATCCCAAACAGAAAACCCACAACACAGATCAAGATCCCCCAAACCAAAAAGCTCTTCCCTGTCAAACCAAAGAAACTACCCGTATTGAGATCCGGCAAGACCAAATTAGCCTCACCTGCCCATGTCGAGCTCGTCATGACCAACCCAAGAACGGTGGCCAACATCACATTAAAACGTTTCATACTCCTGCTCCTTCCGAATAAAAAATTGGGAAAACCCCTTCATAGTGTAGGGGAAGAGGCGATTTCAGGCAAGATGCTATAGCTGCGCTACAACCAACGACGGCGGCGAAAGTAAAAAAGCATTGAGATCGCAACGGTTACCATGACCGAAATAAGGGCTGGGTAGCCCCATTTCGAGGAAAGTTCGGGCATATAGTGAAAGTTCATTCCGTAAAAACTAGCCATAAAGCTCAAAGGAATAAATATTGTCGAGATCATGGTTAGCACTTTCATGATTTCATTCAGCTTGTTGCTGTTACTGGAAAGATAAATGTCGAGTAGCCCCGAGACCATATCCCGACAGGTCTCGATCAATTCGATGACTTGGATCGTATGGTCATAAGCATCACGCAAAAAGATCTTGGTGTTATTGTTAATTTGCCCCCCCTCATCTCGAAGCATTCCGCTGACGACTTCACGCAAGGGCCAAATGGATTTACGCAAAAAGATCATCTTTTGCTTCAAATAATGCATCTTTGCCATGGCTTTAGGGCTTGGCTTATTGATGACCATCATTTCAAGCGCTTCGATCTTTTCACCCACCTCTTCGATAATAATGAAATAGTTATCCACGATCGCATCAATAAGAAGATAGGCCAAATAGTCGGTCGTAATCTTTCGAGCGCCCGCCTTATTACTACGGATACGTTCACGAAGGGGGTCAAAGACATCCCCCTCGATATCCTCTTGAAACGAAAAGATGACATTGTCTTTAACGATCAGACTAACCTGTTCGACGTTAAACTCTCGCTTGTTCGCCCCATAATAAAGCATTTTCAAGACCACAAAGAAATAGCCATCAAAGGCCTCAAATTTGGGACGTTGCGAGGTATTCAAGATATCTTCAGCCACCAGAGGATGGATCGACATTTTGGTGCCAAGGGCTTCGGTAATAGCTGGGTCGGACAATCCATCGACATTGATCCACGTCAAAGAGCCTTCCTCAATAAGACCGAGCGCCTCATCAAAAGTAAGATTGGGTTTCTCTTCAAAGGTCGCTTCATTAAATCGTACCGCGGAGACGGCTACCTTGACCGCCGACTTTTCGCCGGTATAAACAGGGGCACCGGGTTCAAGCCCCAATGAACGGGATTGATTATGGAGGAATTTTTTAAGCATAGGCGTATCGTATCAAAGTTATGGGGAAAACGGGAGAGGCAGGAAGCTAACTCGGTTGACGAGGGGGAATCAAAACCTTAAAGCCAGACTTCAACACGTCCGGAATATGGTTCCCTCGATCGGCGTTATAAGTGATTAATGCATCTACTACACGAAAGTGCCCAGGGAAACGATCTTTATAGGTATTTGCAATACTATAAATGTTCGCATGTTTTTTGTTCTTCGAATCAACAACGACACTCGTCATTAAAGTAGCAGCACTGTAAGCAATCGGCTTGGCGGGTATAATCCCTAAGTGTGCTATCTTAATCCTAGCTTCATTTTTCGACGATACCGGTCTATGTTTAGCTAGTGAAACAAGCTCCGCTGAGGTTTGTCCCATGATCTTGGCTAGATAGTCTCTTGATTCAAGAGGCAAATGTCCTGACCACTGCGTCGTCCCATGAATTTTTATTAAATCATTTACATGTTTTCCTCCCCAATTGTATGACGCAAGAGCAATTGCACACTTTTCAATGTTGGAGAGTTTTGCATACTTTGGATTATCAGAAATCCTTCGATTAAGTTCCAATTGATAAATTATCCCCAAAAATATATTCATGGCTACATTATTTTTTACCAAAGAAGGGGTATTTTTTATCGCAGCAATTTGATGACGCTCTTTTGGCGAAAGTGTGCGCGAAACAGCTTGATATAACGGTGAATTTGATTTAAGAAGATTCGTCGCAATTTCTCCTGCTGTTGGTGGCAAAATCTGCATTCGACCGAGAGCCCCTGTGACTATATTTTCCGCAAAAGGATCACCCGTTGATTCTTTTTCCATTTGCCGACAAAAGCATTGTTGATTATTTATCTCCGGCAAATGGAATCTTGTTGGGACTCTATTTAGAGTGTTTCTTACGATAGCCACCTCAGTTAAACTTACATTTTTCGGAACTATTAACAAACTTTTTGTCGAGGGGGGGGTATTCCTTAATAAGGCAAAGCTTGTCATAACGCTACTATGCCCGCAATATCAGGGTATTAAACAAATTTTTTATTCTCCTGATGGAGATTTTGGGCACGTGCCCAAAATGTTGAGGCTTTACCGTTCGCGCTTCTTTCGCTCATTCTCATCGAGATAGAGTTTGCGGATACGGATACTTTTAGGCGTGATCTCAACCAGTTCGTCGTCGTTGATATAGGAGATATATTGCTCAAGGCTCATCAACCGTGGGGGCACCAGATTAACGGCTTCATCCGTCCCTGAGGCACGCATGTTGGTTAATTTCTTGCCCTTCGCGGGATTGACGACCATGTCGCCCTCACGTGAACATTCGCCAATGATTTGACCTGCATAAACATCAACCCCTGGCCCGAGGAACAGTTCGCCCCGCTCTTGAATATTAAATAACGCGAACGCAACGGTCACACAGGTGTCCTTGGCGATCATGACGCCATTTTTGCGTGTTTTAAGATCACCCGCGTACGGGCCATATTTATCAAAAACATAGTTCATGGTGCCAAGCCCCTTGGTCTCGGTCATGAACTGGTCATGATACCCAAGCAGTCCCCGCGTTGGAACGATATATTTAATGCGCGTTAGATCGCCATCTTGATTGATTTCGATCAATTGACCTTTTCGTGAACCCAAACTTTCAATAACCCGTCCCATGAACTCTTCGGCGACATCAACCGTAAGTTCTTCATACGGCTCTAGCTTTTGACCGTTCTCTTCTTTGTAGATAACCGTGGCCTTTGAGACCTGAAATTCATAGCCCTCTCGGCGCATTTTTTCAACCAAAATAGAGAGGTGAAGCTCACCTCGCCCCGAGACTTTGAACCCCACCGCATCCGAAAGCTCTTCCACCTGAAGCGCCACATCGGCCAATGTTTCTTGAATCAGTCGATCTCGCAAATGACGCGAGGTCACATACGTGCCCTCTTTACCTGCGAAAGGTGAATCGTTCGGAATCAGGTTCATCGAGATTGTCGGGGGATCTACCGGTTTATAGGCAAGGGGAATAGGGTTTGTGGGATCGGTGATGGTCTCGCCCACACGAATATCGGTCAAACCCGCAAGCGCAATGATATCCCCAACATGGGCGGAATGCGCCTCGACTTGTTGATTCGCGTTGAACTTATAAAGTTTGGTGATCCGAGAAGGAACAAACGTCCCATCATGCTTTGCGATGACCACATCTTGATTGATCTTGAGATTGCCGGAGGTCACTTTCCCGACCGCAATTCGACCTAAGAAGGACGAATACGTCAAAGAGCTCACTAAAATCTGAACCGGACCATGCGAGTCACCCTTGGGTGGCGGCACATAGCGAATAATTTCATCAAAGACAGGAAAAATATTGTCGCTCGGTTGGTGATAATCAAGCATAGCATAGCCATTTTTCGTCGAGGCATAGAGGATCGGAAAATCCAAAATATGATCCGGCGCATTCAATCCAACCAGTAGGTCAAACACTTGGTCAACCACCCATTCAATGCGGGCAGAGGGTTTGTCGATTTTATTGACCATGACAATAACGGGTAAGTTCAGCGCAACGGCTTTCTTTAAAACAAAATATGACTGCGGCATAGGCCCCTCGGCAGCATCGACCAAGAAGACGACCCCATCGGCCATATTAAGGACTCGCTCCACCTCACCACCAAAATCAGCATGGCCGGGTGTGTCGATGATATTGATTTGATGCCCGTTATAGGTACAAGAACCATTCTTTGCCATGATCGTAATGCCCCGTTCACGCTCTAAATCCATCGAGTCCATGAGGAAAACAGCGACCTCTTGATTCTCTCGAAACAGACCGCTCTGACGAAAAAGTTGGTCCACTAAGGTGGTCTTCCCGTGGTCAACGTGGGCAATAATAGCGACATTACGAATCTTACTTTGTCTGGGCATGCTGATTTAGTCCTTCATGATATTTGTAACCCGAATCAATTCAAGTGTACGATTAATAGAAAACCCATTCTATCGGGTTTTCTTGGTTTTGGGAATTATTTTTTGCGAGCTAAGGCCGATGAAAGCGCTAAAGCAATGTAGGATTCCGTCGATTGAAGATATGATAGCTGCACCGCTCCGATCGGCTGGAGAAACCCAAACTCCATCACCGCTATCACAAAATCATGATGCTTAATGGGCAAGAAAACCAGTTGACGAGGGATCGTTGAAGGCAAGGAGGACTTGATCTGAAAGTAATCGGGGGGAATGTCGGAAACGATCAACATTCGTCGCTCGGCCGCACATTGGCCGACAAAACTTTCACCGATCCGAAATCGCAATCGGTTCGTTTCGACGGGTGCGAACATATGGCCTTTTCGGAACGAGTAGAACCCCTCATCATCCAAAATATAGAAAGACCCTGTTTTTGCTTTGATATACTTAACGATGTGTTGAACACTCAGTTCCGCAATTTCAGTATCCGTATTCTCTCCTCGTTGAAGCTGAAGCGTTAAGTAGGCCAGCCCATTCTTTTTCCATTCATTTTGTTCCGTTTCTTTTTTTGCTTGCCACAACGCACTCGTCATCGCATTAAACATACTGGCGAGCTCATCTTGGTCGGACAGGAGGGGTAAGTCTTGCGTGTAATCTCCCTGAGAGATCCGTTCAATGTGTAGGACAATTTGGGATAAACGATCGCGAATAGACTGAAGGGCCCGCCCAAGTTTGTCCTCAGGGTTAAATTTGGTCTCCTCCGCTGAAAGCACCCCCGACGCCAATTGCTGGCAATAATCCGTTTTAGACCGCAGCCCTTGAACCAACTCGGCTAGGATCGGCTCGCCGTCTACCCCATCCAATCGCCCCAACTCAAGCTGTTTCAATCCCAGCTTGATCTTTTTTAGAGCGGCCCCTTTGCGACAAATAACGTGAATCATCACACCCGTGCCAATCAACGCAAGACATATCACCCCAAGAAAAAGTGCGAGGTTCTCTAAAAGCATAAAATTATTTTATTTCCGAGATCATTGAATACACCTGACACGGCGTGGATTCGTTTTCCCTAAAAACAGGGACAGCACTCACCATTAAGCGGAGGTTCTCTTCTCTTTTTGGATCATAGGCCCAAAACATCTCGGTATTTTGTTTTTGTCCGGTTCGAAGGGCCACTAACCCAGGAAATTCGGTACTGGGAAGCGCCATCTCATTTTCCTTTGAAAAGGTCCACCCTAGGCGGCTCAAGAGACGCCCCCTAATCTCATCGAGTGCCAAACCAAAGAGATCAAGGGCGACAGGGTTGGCGTCCAGAACTTCTCCTGACGCAGCTTGAAGCAGAACACCTTGGGGCAATTCATTGAAAAGAAACGAAAAATCGGCTTCTTTTTGCTGAGCTTGCTTTAGGGCATCAATATATTTTTGTTCCTGCGCCTTCTCTCTGGAAATATTCTGAACAATGCCAATCAGCAGTTTGGGTTTCCCGCTGGCCGTTCGAGTAACAATTCCTCCATTGTCCTTGTACCATAGATAATGTCCAAACTTGTGACGGATCCTGAATTCAGTAAAATAGGTTGTCGCCTCACCTTTCAAGTGAGCACGCATGGCCTCCATGCTCGGCCCATAGTCGTCCGGGTGGATCAGTTTTGTCCAAGACTCATAGCCCTCGCCCATTTCTTCTTTCTCATAACCTAGCATCCGATATTTACCAACCCCTGTATTGACATGATTAGTTTCATAATCCCATTCCCACCATGACATTTCGCCCATTTTAAGCGCATTGTCCAAGCGGATATTTAAGTCAGAGGCAATATTTTGAACCCGCTTCTGATTTGAAATATCAATAAACGAGATCAAAACACCATCCACCAAATTTTCTTTGGTCATATAGGGCACGACACGCATCAAGTACCACTTCCCCTGCGAATCACACACTTCTTGTTCAATAGCGACCTGCGTTTCTGACACGCTCTCAATATCACGGAAAAAATGCTCGTATAGCGCGTTCCCTGTGACATGACGAAGGGGTTTTCCAATATCAGCGACCGAAATATTCGTGATGGATGCTGCCACTTGATTGATTTTACGGATAGCCAAATGTCTGTCCAGATAAAGATCACCAATAAACGTATTTCGATGTAAATTATCAAAGTCGGCGTTAAGCTGGGTTAATTCGTCGATTTTGCGAATATGTGCTGCATTGACTTTATAGAGCTCCTCATTAACGAATTGCAGTTCTTTGTTCGTCCGGTGCAATTCTTCATTTGAGGCCGTGAGTTCTTCATTGGTTGACAATAATTCTTGATTCATGGCCTCTAGCGATTCGAGAGCCTGTTCAAGCTTCTCGCTTTTGTGTTGAAGGTCTCTTTCTAGCTCTTCAATACGACCGCGAAAAGCATCTGATTCATGGAGGTCATTTGTCATGATAGAGGACACCCTTTCTTACCCATTTCTTAAGCTTCATGGTATATGACAGCCTTTATTGTCGTCAATAAAAGCGCAACAAGCGTTGACATTGTTTTTTCTAATCGTTTAGGGTAATTTATACTATCGGGGGGCACGGGGATGCGACTATTCTATAAACTACTTCTTTCGTTTTTTGCGATAAGCATCATTCCCCTCTTTATCATTGCTTTATTATTTTTTAAAAAGGTTGATGCCATCGTTCAAAAAGACGCACGATCAACCCTTGAAGTCTTTACCGAACTCAAAACAGGCATGATCGAGTCGTTTCTTGACGACTGCCAAACGGATCTTGGGTTTTATAGCGACAACCCGACAATCCGATCATCGCTAGCCGAATTAGATCGTTTCCGCACGAATCGATCAAACCCTGTTTTTATCCAAGCAACCTTGTCCCTTGATAAGCAGTTCAGTCCTCTTTTGAGCGACCATCAACACAACAGGAACAAACATCTCAGCAATCTCCCTTCGGATACAAACCAATATTTTGGCGTTGTCATGTTGGATCAAGACGGGCGCATCATCTATTCAAACTGTGAACGCCACCCTCATATCCTTGGACAATATTCTCCAACTTACGGCCCTAATGCTTATTCCCCACTAGCAAAAAACAAAATCCTGACCGAACGCTTGACCCATGCAGGCAAGACAAGCTATGCACTGCTTTTTTGCGAGGTCATTAAGGGCCCTAAGGGGGCTCCCCTCGGTGCCATCATCTTGCACGTAGACATAGACAACATCCTCAACATCATAAACGATCACGCCGTTCTTGGGAAAACGGGAGAAACCTTCCTTTTTCAAGAATTGCCCGATCATAAGCCCTTATTGGTTCCCCCGACTCAAACCCATAACAAGAAAGATGACTTGATGGATCTGGTCCAAAACAAGCTAAGCGAAGGCACTCATTTAGCGGTCGCCACAGACTATCGAAAAGAGAAAGTCTTAGCGAGGTCAGGCGCCACGCCCACCCCCCATCACTTGGTCGCAAAAGACTATCGTGGAGAAGACGTCTTAGCGTGTTGGAAAAGCATTCCGATGACGTCTTGGGGCTTCATCGCAGAAATGAGTCTAAGCGAGGTTCAAAAGCCCTCTGCTCAATTAAAATCCTATATATTGCTGACCGTGCTTGGCGGACTCCTCGCAGTCGCACTTTTTGGCTATATCCTCGCTCGATTTGTCTCTCGGCCGATTCTCAATCTTTGTAAGGGTGCAAAAAAAATTCGCGAGGGGAATCTTCACCATCCTATAGCAACGCCTTCAAAAGATGAGATAGGTGAGCTCTCTCGTATTGTGGATGGTGCTCGGAGAAAATTGCTCTCGCAATATATCAACATGGAGGATGAGATCAAAGTCAAAACAAAGGCACTATCAACTGCCTTGAAGAAAACGCAAGAGAAAAATGCTCAACTCACCGAATTGTCGGACGAACTCCTACGCTCAAACCTTGAGTTGGATGATTTTGCCTATATCGCTTCCCATGACCTAAAAGAACCGCTGCGATCCATCAGTAATTTCTCCTCGTTTCTCCTTGAAGACAACAAAGATAACCTCAGCGAAGAAGGCATTCGCATGTTAAACGTTCTCATTAGCCAAAGCGCCCGACTCGAAGCTTTCTTGACTGCGCTCCTAACTTACTCTCGGGCTGGACGAGAAAAAGCCTCGAGTGTTTATGTCGACATGAATAAGCTCGTGGGGGTCATCCGGCAAGATTTGGACTTCCTCCTTCATGAGGATCCTTCCATAAAATCAGAGATCGTCATCGAGACACCGCTTCCAACGCTTAGAACCGATCCCGAATTCGTCAAAGAAATATTAATGAACCTTGTATCAAACGCTCTAAAGTATAATAATAGCCACGAAAAAATTGTTTCGGTTGGCTACTTAGATGAATATGCAGATATTTACAATGTCTTTTATGTAAAAGATAATGGTATCGGTATCGAGGAGCGTCATTTCGAAGAGATCTTTAAAATCTTTCGACGGATTCACGGACGAGACAAGTACGGTGGCGGATCAGGTGCGGGCTTAACCATTGTGAAAAAAAAGATTGATGCACTGGGTGGTCAGATCTGGGTTGAGTCTAGTCTTGGAATGGGAACCGTATTTTATTTTACTTTAGGAGGAAACGATCATGCGAATAACGAGTAACCAAACCATCTTATTAGTTGAGGACAGCAATGAAGACTTCGAGGCAACCATTCGTGCCTTCAAAAAGTCACAGCTTCATAATCCGGTTTTTCGCTGTGAAAATGGGGATCAAGCCTTAGATTACCTTTTCTCAAGAGGCCTCTATGCTGACAAGGACAAATACCCCGCCCCAGGCATTGTCTTACTCGACTTAAACATCCCAGGCACCAATGGACGCGACATTCTAAAGGCAGCCAAAAGTGATCCCGAAACCCGAAGGATCCCCATCATCGTGTTGACGACCTCCGAGGACAAAATGGATATCTTGCATTGTTATGATGACGGTGCGAATAGTTATATCCATAAACCCGTCAATTTAAGTAGCTTTATGGAGGCCATCGAGCGACTTAGAGACTACTGGTTTGAAGTGGTTGTGTAAGACCTTCACAGTCCGTGGCGGCGGCAAACATCAGCCTAAATATTGAGGTTGAGCAACCCTTGTCAAGAGGCAATTTGCAAATACTTTCATAAAGACCAATTAGCATAAGGTTTAGCAGGTATGATGATGCCTTTA
>CAIWAN010000044.1 GCA_903910705.1 uncultured Candidatus Marinamargulisbacteria bacterium | reverse complement strand
TGTCGCAAGTTGAGGAAATAACAAGGGAACTATCCTTTTTATAGGTCAAATTCGCTTGTTTTTTGACAAATTGACAGCTTAAAAAGAAAATCTCAGGACGGAATGGCGAATAGTCGATTCAATCCCGACAGACTCCTAGCCTTTATCTCTTTGTTCGGCCTCGGCCTTGATATTTAAAAATGGGGATGGTGCTGTTGATCAGCTTTTCTATGGCAGCCACTTTGAGCTTGTCGAGGGGGGTATAAAAACTCATCGCGCGTCCCGACTTGCCGGCACGTCCGGTTCGGCCAAGTCGATGAATAAAGTCTTCGCTATGGCTAGGGACATCAAAGTTTACAACTAGCTCAACATCGGGGATATCAAGTCCTCTAGCGACGACATCGCTGGCAAGGAGGACATTAAGCTGCGTGCCTCGGAAGTTGCCAATCAGTCGTTCACGTGTGTCTTGGTCTCGTTTGGAGTGAAGACAGTCTACGCCGCGTATGCGCATCCGTTTCAAGCGTTCGGTGATCTGGTCGGTCTTTTTGATGGTGTTAAAAAACACGATCATTTTTCCTGTGTTTTCGTCGATTAATTCTCTTAGCGCTTCGATCTTGTCTGCCTCGCTGACATCGAGCATCACATGTTCGACACTGCCGGCGATACTGCGTGGACTACCGACGATCACCTCGATAAAATCCGAGGCGTAGCGTTTGGCCATTTTCTTTATCTCAGGGAACAAGGTTGCCGAAAATAGAAGGGTTTGATGCGGGCCTGTCAGTTCTTGATGGATTTTGAGTAGCTCATCTTCGAATCCCATGTCGAGCATTCGATCGGCTTCGTCTAATACAACATATTCGGTATATTGTAACCAGATAAGCCCCGAATTGAGCATATCAAGCAGTCGCCCAGGTGTTGCGACCAAGACATTCGGGTATTTCTGTAGGGATTTCTTTTGCTCGGCCATATTGGTACCGCCAATGACCAGCGCCGAGGTGATGTTAAAGTCGCAGAAAAGCTGAAGGACGTTTTGGGTCTGGATGGCGATCTCACGGGTAGGGCAGATCACAAGAGCTTGATCGATGGTTTTGGTGGTTAACTTTTGTAGCATAGGTAAAATAAAGGAAAGCGTTTTGCCCGATCCGGTTTCTGACGAACAGAACACATTCTTGCCTTGAAGCGCTAAGGGGATCGATGAAGCCTGAACAGCCGAGGGCGTTACAATATTATTTTTGAGGAGGACTTGGACTAGCGTGTCGTCTAAGCCTAGTTCCGAAAAAGTTGACGGTGAATTAGGAACAGGTTCATTGGGAGGGAGGGACGGATTAAGCATATCGATATAATGTGTATTATACACGAATATCGTCCTTTGCAGGGATGATGGTTGACGGATTGTTTGATTTGAACAAAATTCTCAGTATAATATGACTATCCAGTTAGAGAGGGAGTGTGAAGTCTATGGTAGGAATTGCATTGGCTCATCTTGTTCCAGGTTTGTTATTGTTAGGGTTTGCGTACGTGATCTTGACGGTTGCCAACAAAGAGTCAGGGACTCTCAAACTAGCGGGTCAGATCATTGGTTGGGGGCTTGTTGTTGTTGTTATATTGGCTGCGATGAGCTGCGGGCTTAAGAAGAACTGCCCGATTTGTCATAGATCAAAGATGATGAGCCCGCCCTGTGAAATGAATCATCCTTGTCCGATGAATCAAGCTTCACCTGATATGCCAAAAGTCGAGAAGAAATAGACAACCTTTAAGTGTCTCATCAAAAGGGAGGCCGCGAGGTCTCCCTTTTTTTATGTCATTCGGGAAATTGATTGTCTGAAAGAAAAGCATTAGAATGTAAGCTATGAAAAAAACAAAACAGAAATTAATTGATAGCCTGTCAAAAACAGATCAACGTTTCATCGAGAATATGGTTGATCTTATCCTTCAAAAAGATCAATACACTAACCTTCGAAATGAGCTTCATCTCAGACGGAAAGAAATTCATAATAATGAAGTTCTAAGCCACGATGACGTCTGGAAATAATTTCAGTTTTGTTTATGCAAAAAGTGTAGTCAAAGATGTTGAAAAAATTCATTCTTTGGACCGAATTAGAATAAAAGAACAAATTGAGTTGTTGTCTGCTTTCCCCTTAGTACAGAATATTAAGCGACTCACGAATCATCCTCTTGCTGATTTCCGTTTAAGAGTAGGAAATTATCGAGTTTTATTCGATGTGGACTTTGATAACAGAAAACTATTTATCCTAAAAATTGGTCATCGGAAAGATGTCTATTAATAATGCATATTATCGCTGGAAAATACAAAGGGATGTCGCTTGCCTACGATAAACCGTGGGTCCGCCCGACGACCTCTATGGCTCGGGCAGGGTTCTTTTCTTCAATAGGTGACGATATCGTGGGGGCTCGATTTCTCGATCTATGTACGGGAACAGGGGCTATGGCCATCGAAGCGCTTAGTCGAGGCGCTGCCGCCAGTGTAGGGATCGATGCCCGCCTTGAATTAGCAAAACAAAATTCGACTAAATTGAAGGTTGAAGGTTTAACCCTCTATAAAAATGATGTACTAAGAGCCCTTGAGATTCTCGAACGCAAAGGGGAGACGTTTAATATTATCTTTTTTGATCCTCCCTATGCCTATGAGGGGATCGAGGACGTTGTCGACAATGTCAGTCAGTCATCTGTATTGTTATCGGGCGGAGTTTTTGCCGTTGAGCATGACAACAAAACACATCTCCCCGAGAGGCTGAATCAACTCATCTTTTATCGCCGATATGATTACGGTCAATCAAAGATAACGGTGTATCGAGTTTAAATTTCTGGTACAATATTGTCTGTGCAACCAACGGCCATCTATCCCGGTAGTTTTGATCCCATTACCAATGGACACGTCTCCATTATTAAACGGGCATTGCGTATTTTTGATAAGGTCATCATTGCCGTGTCAGAGAATGATGCCAAAGGGCCGCTTTTTTCTTTGGAAGAGCGGGTGGCGATGGTCACAGCGCTTAATCTAGACCGTATCGAAGTGATTCCTTTCAAAGGACTTCTTGTCGATCTGTGTGTGGAAAAAGACGTTTCAGTGATGATCCGTGGCCTTCGAGCTGTGTCAGATTTCGAATATGAATTACAGCTCGCACTAGCTAATCGCCGGATGAACCGTGACATTGAAACGATCTTTTTAATGACCGATTATAAGTACTCTTTTCTCAGTTCATCCATGATAAAAGATATGGCTCGCTATGCCGGTAGTATTGACGGATTAGTACCTGAGCATGTCAAAATAGCATTACAGGAGCGATTTAAATAAATGGATATTCTTGATCTTCTTGATGAGCTAGAGCGCCGCATCCTCAATGGACGTCAAACGGTGCTTATGAAGAAAACCGAAGCCATTGTCGATAAGCATGAAATGCTCGACCTGCTCGAAGCCATTCGCAAGGTCATCGACGAAAAATATCAGA
The DNA here is from genome assembly GCA_903910705.1 of uncultured Candidatus Marinamargulisbacteria bacterium. Taxonomy (GTDB): domain Bacteria; phylum Margulisbacteria; class Riflemargulisbacteria; order GWF2-35-9; family GWF2-35-9; genus CAIWAN01. Next base: position 22,247 of record CAIWAN010000044.1, on the reverse strand, counting down.
TGCTTCGCCTTGATGAAGACTCCGATTCGCCACAGGATAATGAAGCGGCCACAGCGGCTGCCTCTCGGAAAGCAGCTGAAGATAAATTCGCTAAAGATCCTCAAGCCTATGATATTATCAAGGAAGCCAAGCGCGAGGCTCAGCTTATAAAAAATGAGATCGATGAATATGCCGACCAAGTTTTACTGAACCTTAAACTGACGGTCACCAAATTTAAACGCAAACTGGTCAAACTCGATAACGTCCTCGATATGAGTCGCGATCGTCTTGAAAAAAGCGTATTTTTTCCAACAGAGGAGGATCAAGACATATGAGAGTAGATAAAAGAAAGTACAACGAATTACGCCCCATCACGATAGAAACACAGGTGCTCGATTATCCAGGGGGTTCTGTTATGATTACCTGCGGCAAGACTAGAGTGCTTGTCTCGGTGATGATCGAAGAGTCCGTTCCTTCATTTAAGAAAAACTCAGGAGAAGGTTGGGTTACGGCCGAATACAATATGCTGCCAGCCAGTTCGCCCGATCGAATTAAGCGCGAACGTTTTAAAGTCTCAGGTCGCACGTATGAAATTCAACGATTAATCGGCCGAGCCATGCGTATGGCCGTCGACTTAAAGTTGTTAGGTGAACGTTCTTTATTAATCGACTGTGATGTCATTCAGGCTGATGGTGGAACGCGCACAACGTCCATAACGGGCGCTTATATCGCCCTTGAGTTAGCCGTCAGATCTTTGCTAAGCAGAGGGCTGATCAAAAAAAGCCCCCTCAAAGAAGCGATCGCCGCGGTCAGTGTGGGTGTTGTAGAGGGGAAGACCGTGCTTGATCTTAACTATATCGAGGATTCGTCCGCAGATGTAGACATGAATGTTGTCATGACCGAGTCGGGCAAGATCATCGAGCTACAAGGTACGGCTGAGCATGAACCGTTTGATCGTAAGACGCTTGATGAGCTTTTAACGGTCGCAGAACATGGATTGAAGGAATTATTTGAAAGACAGCGTCAAGCTTTGGCCTAATGCGTCCTGACAATATTACGCTCATTGGATTTATGGGGACGGGCAAATCGTCCGTTGCGAAGGCTTTAAAGAGCTCTTATCCCGATTATAATGTCGCCGATTGTGATAGCTTGGTCGTGGATCGATCCGGCAAGTCCATTGCTGATATTTTCCACGACGAGGGCGAGGATGTTTTCCGAGGTCTCGAATCGGCGGCCATTGAAGAGGTTTTATCTCAAACCAAAATGATCGTTGCTACCGGCGGTGGTGCGATCCTTCGCGAGGAGAATCGTGCGTTTATTCACGCTCATAGTTGGGTGGTTTGGTTGGCCGCTTCCCCAGAAACGATATATGAGCGGATCAAAGATGAACAACAACGTCCGTTGATCAATACAGGCTCTAGTATGGAGGCCATCATCATTCAAATCCGGTTGATGCTGCATCAACGATTTGAGTTGTACCGTGAGATCATGGATGTGATGATCAACACCGAGGGCTTATCGCCCATTCAAGTGGCTGAAGCGATTCACGACGAAATCGAAAGGCTGAAACAATGTTCAAAGAGCGTGTAGAGTTAGGGGCGGAGTCCTATACCGTTCAGTATTCGTCTGATCCCTATGTATCACTAGGTTCGGCTCTTTATCCGTACCAAGGCAAAAAAATTATGATGATTTTGGACGAAAATGTGGATTCCATCTTTGGCCATATATTGATGTCCCACTTTAACGCGAGTTGTCATTCTCCGATAAAATTTGTCTTTCCTGCAGGCGAGGAAAACAAAACCCTCGAACAAGCGACTCGTTTGGTCGATTTTGCCTTGCAAAAGAATTTTAATCGGGATGACGTGTTCTTGATCATTGGGGGTGGTGTCGTGGGTGATATGGGCGCTTTCGCTGCCTCTCTGTGTTTGAGAGGGATCCCTGTTATTCAAGTGCCGACGACACTTCTAGCCCAAGTCGATAGTTCTATTGGCGGAAAAACCGGCGTTAATCATATTAAAGGAAAGAATTTGATCGGAACCTTTTATCAGCCTAAACAAGTCATCGTTTCGCCTTATTTCTACCGAACATTGCCGGAGCGAGAGATGCGTACAGGATTTGGAGAGGTCATCAAATATGCCATGATCAAAAGCCAAGCATTATTCAATCAACTCAATGGTTGGTTAAACGAGAACCCACTTAGCGAGGCGAAAAACTATCCCGAAACCTTTTGGGAATCCATTTTGGGGCAATGTGTCCACATCAAATCTACCGTCGTTAGTGAAGATGAAAAAGAGTCAGGGCTCCGCATGATCCTAAATTATGGACATACGTTTGGCCATGCCATCGAAACAGCAACCCAATATTCCCAATATACACATGGTGAGGCCATCGCTATTGGAATGAATATGGCGGCGCTTATCGCTCGTGGTATGGGATTATGCGAGGAGTCTCTTGTTTTGGAACAGCAAGCATTGCTTCGGTTGGCTGGATTGCCTGTCCAAGCAGACGGTCTTGAGATAAATGATTTATTTAATATCATAAAAGTAGATAAAAAAGTTAAGAATGGTAAGTTGACCTTGGTGTTGCCAGAGAAAATCGGTACGGTTAGAATAGTGCCTGATATCGACGAAGGCGAGATTTATAAAATTCTACAAGAGGTGATGCCATGAGTCGTGTTCCGAAGCTTCTAATCATCAATGGTCCTAATCTTAACTTATTAGGCAAACGAGAACCCGATATTTACGGCCAACAAACGCTTGATGATATTGAGACGATCCTATCGGGACGATATCATCCCCACCGTGCAGAACTTGAGTTTTTTCAATCCAATGTCGAGGGTGAGATCATTAACAAAATTCATGAGGCACACGCCCTTCAATTATCGGGTATCATCATTAACCCCGGCGCCTATACGCATTATGCGATTGGGATCCATGATGCGATCAAAGCGATCTCGGTTCCCGTTATCGAGGTTCATATTAGTAATATTCATGCTCGAGAAGAATTCCGACAAAAATCGGTTATCGCTCCTGCGGCTATAGGGCAGATCAGTGGGCTTGGCGTGAAAAGTTATATGCTCGCCGTTGAGTATTTTCTTCTCGATTAGTCCACCGTGCTTTTTGAATCAAAGCTTGCTCGAAAACGTCGGATCATCAAAGAATATGATGCCTATGTGTTAATTAAGAAGCCTCATGAAATCGAGCATATCAAAAAAGCCTGTGCGATAACCAGTCAAATATTTGATTGCCTGCTCGAAAAAGATCTATGTGTGGGAAAAACAGAAAAACAGATTGCGGAGACGATTTACGCCTATTCCCAAGATATGTTCGCTGATAAAGAATTAGCTTTCGATACCATTGTTGGTTCTGGTCCAAACTCCAGTTTTGTTCATAGCACCCCAACCGATCGGGTAATCCAAGAAGGGGATATCGTACAATTTGATTTTGGGGTGCGGATAAAGGGCTACTGCTCTGACCTCTCAAGGGTTGTTTTTATGGGAAGCAAAACGGATGCGCCAAAGAAGGTGCGAAGGATGCTGAAATGTATTAAAGCCCTTCAATCCGAAGGGGTGGATCGTCTAAAACGACATGATTCTTTTAATGAAATCGGTTCGTGGATGGTGGAGTCCTTTAAACAAAAAGGGCTGGATTATAACTATCTTCATAGTCTAGGTCATGGTGTTGGCCAAGAGATACATGAGTTTCCGGGCATTTCCCCCAAAACGAAGCCAGAGCTTATTCCCAAGCCTGGTATGATCGTCACGATAGAACCCGGACTCTATTTCCCCAGCAAGTTTGGTTGTCGTATCGAGGATACACTTCTCGTCACCGAGACAGGAGCCGAGAGCTTAACGACGGCTTCAAGGAAACTTTATTTAGACCGTCAATAGTGGATCGTCAGCCGTATTTGCAGTCGTGGATGTATCGTTATGTAGGATCTGCTCATTTATTTCAATAACATGCTTTGCATATTTCGCCATTAAAAAGCCCATCTTTTGATTGCCATTATTGGCTTCGGTTGCCAACATTGAATTACGTTTTGCAACCTCTTGAACAGCTCGAACCTTTTCTTGTGTCACTTCATATTTATCGACCATCTCTGTAGCTGTTCGTTGATTTATGATCGAAATATCTTTTGCTTGTTGCATAAGAATTTCAACCTCCTTAAAACTATTCGTAAAATTATGAATGGACTTGCTGTTATTCTCGATAACATTCGCAATATTATTCGTCGTTGAAACCACTTCGTCACTAGAGGCCGTGACTTGTTCAGCCGAAGCCGAGATGTTCTCAATTTGGGAAACCGTGTTTTTTACGCCGGCAATAATATTTGACAAGGCTGCACGCGCAGCTTGTGCATGTTTTTCGCCTTTTAGAACAACCGTACAACTTTTTTGCATCGTACTTTCTGCTTTTTCGGTATATTCCTGTATTTTATCGATAAGGCGGGCGATCTTTCGGGTTGCCTCGGTTGAACGTTCCGCCAGTTTTCTGACCTCGTCTGCTACAACGGCAAACCCTAGACCATGCTCTCCAGCTCGAGCCGCTTCTATGGCTGCATTAATGGAGAGTAAATGGGTTTGTTTTGATAGCTCATCGATAAATTCGATAATAATAAAGATCTGGTGTGAACTTTCACCTAATTCTCTGACTGTATCTGCCGACTCCATAACCATTTTTTGAATAGTAGCCATCGTATCTAAGGTTTCATTTACGACTTCCTCTCCATGTGTTGCGACTTTTCGCGTTTCATTAGAGAACTCAGCAATTTCGAACGTCTCTTTGGATACTTCATGTATGGCTTCGGAGATTTGAGCGGTGATTACCCGTGTTTTCTGGATCTCATTGGCCTGATATTCGGCTTGGACAGTCAGTTCTTTCATTAGTTCCGCATTTAATTTAATGACCTTTTCTGTTTGTTGTAGGGCATCGACTTGTGTCCCAGCTGCGATCCCCATGTTTTGGATCATATTCATCATCGACTGAGCATCCACGCTAACATCATAGATGTTTTCCTCTTGCGTTCCGGTTCCCCTGGCAACATCCTGAATGATCCGACTAATGAGTTGGACTCCTCGTTCCGCATTTTTGGTCGTTAGGGATAGGTTCTGTGCAAATGAACTTAATTTTTGGGTCATTTCATTATGTTGTTCGCTCATCTGGTGAAGATGACTAGAAAGAGTGAGGATTGCCTCGTTCGTGTTGTGCCATCTAGCGGATGTTGGAAGCAATATATCGGCTTGGTGTTCGCCTTTATATATAGCTTCGAGTGTATCCGTAATCAGCTCTAGTTGTTTATTGATATGGGTCTGTTCTTTTTTGTGCAACCAAGCAAGGGGGGCCACTAAAACGATAACGGAAAGACCATATCGAATAAAGGGAGTAATTTTTGAGGGCAAGATCATAAAGATAATCAGCAGCGAAAAAACAAGGCTTACTAGATAACCCCAACGAGATTGCCGATCAATAACTGTGTTTATCCATTTGAAGAAAATAAGTATTAAATTTTTTTGAAACAATTTAGCCCCTTATTGACTAAAGTATAGCAAGATTTATCAAATAATTGAACGAAAAACGGCTATTTAGACATTAAAGTACCGACCCATTTATGATAAAGTGTTCAGCTATGTGGTTCATCCGGTTATTTCTCCGTGCACTCTCTATGTTTCTTGGAGTGCTAATTGTCGTTATGTTTCTCTATGGGGCTCTTCTGTATGTGGCCTACCCCAAAACCCCTAATGCATTGATCAAAGAAGATCCCTTAAGAAAGGCCGATGCCATCGTGTTTTTAGCGGGTGAGCGCGATCGATTTGATTATGCTGTCGAATTATTTCGTAAAGGCTATGCCCCCTTGCTCTATAGCCCAGGGGGCGAATCTTCGTGGATGATCCGGCACATTCATCAACAAACCACTCAATTAAAGGGAGGGAGCTTAGTTATGTCTGATGTCGTCCCGAATGGAACCTATGGTGAGGCACTTAATACCGCCAAATTTGCAAAGAATCATCACGTTAAGCGTATTATCCTTGTCACTTCACCGTATCATACCTATCGTGCTCAGTGGATCTTTAAGCAGATTCTTCCTCGTGTCCATATTATGTCCGCAGCGGTACCCTACGACGCTTCGTATTGGGATGAGGGTACCGTTCCAACAGCGTCAGCTCGCTATGCGTCGTTCAAGCGCGAACAGTCCAAATTTTTGGGATATTATGTTCTCTATAGCTGGCCTATTAAATGGATTGACCAAATATCTCAAAAATAGTACAATCGTACTATGGCTAGGCAAACAACCCTTAATATCGATTATGTCATGACGATCATTCGTCAGTTTTATAAGCATAATGATCGGCTTCCTAGTGTAGGCGAAATTGCCGATCTTTTTGGTTATTCTTCGCGTAGTTCTGCGGTTCATGTCATTAACAAGCTCATCAAGCGCAACTTTGTTCGCAAGGGGCAACGTGGACATTTGATGACAGGGGCTTTTTTTCAGCCTCGTATTCGCATCCTTGGTTCCATAGCCGCTGGCTTTCCCTCTCCAGAAGAGGAAGAGCTGGGTGACACCCTTTCTCTTGATGAGTTTCTTATCCATAAGCCTGAATCAACCTTCATGCTCGAAGTCAAGGGTGACTCAATGATCAATGCGGGCATTTTGCCTAAAGACCGCGTTCTTGTCGAGCGGGGACGTGTCGCCAAACTGGGTGATATCGTTGTTGCTAATGTAGATGGCGAATGGACCCTTAAATATTATCGGAAAGAGGGTCATACCGTCTTTTTAGAAGCGGCAAATCCAGCGTATCCGCCTATCTATCCTGAAGAACATCTCAGTATCGGGGGTGTTGTTGTTTCGGTATGTCGTAAGCTTGTTGCAAGCCCCCTTTAAATGCGGGATAATACCCGACAGATTTAATCGACGAAAGGGGTCCCCATTTATGGAACGTGTATACAATTTTAGTGCTGGTCCGGCTGCTTTACCTTTAGAGGTTCTCAAAATCGCTCAAGCAGAAATGCTTAATTTTAACCATTCAGGCATGTCGATCATGGAGCTCTCTCACCGATCAAGCACCTATATGGCTGTTATTGAAGGGGCTGAAGCTGACCTCCGTAAACTCATGAATATTCCCGACACCTATGCCGTTTTGTTTATGCAAGGCGGAGCAAGTGCCCAGTTTAGTATGGTTCCCCTTAATTTAATGAGCCAATACAAAAAAGGACTCTATATCAACACGGGAGTTTGGTCACAAAAAGCCATTAAAGAAGCTAAGCGTTATGGCGAAGTGGCGGTGATCGCATCGAGCGAAGATAAGAACTTCTCTTATATACCTGACATGAAGGATCTGAACGTTCCAAAGGATGCCGACTATCTCCATATTACATCGAATAACACTATCGAGGGTACGCGTTTTACCTCATTACCCAAAACATCGCTTCCTATCATTAGTGATATGTCCTCCTTTATTCTTTCTGAAGAGATGAATATTGAAGACTATGCTTGTATTTATGCAGGCGCGCAGAAAAACATAGGGCCAGCGGGTGTTGCGATCGTTATTATCCGCAAAGATCTGCTGGGTAAAGAAATGCCTATTACCCCCGTTCTTTATAATTATAAAGTCACGATGGACGAAGGCTCGATGTATAACACACCGCCGACCTATTCCATCTATATGGCAGGGCTCGTGTTTAAATGGTTGCTTCAAAAGGGTGGGGTAAGTGCCATGCAGAAGATCAACGAAGCCAAAGCGGCTATTCTTTATGATTTTCTCGAAAGCTCGGCTATGTTTAGCTGTCCCGTTGTCAAAGCGGACCGTTCATTAATGAATGTCCCTTTTGCCTCGCCTACGGAAGAGATCGACGCTAAGTTCATCAAACAAGCAACAGCCAAAGGCCTTACGAATCTCAAAGGTCATCGTTTGGTTGGGGGCATGCGGGCAAGCATTTATAATGCGATGCCAACCGAGGGTGTTCAAGCCCTTGTCGATTTTATGTCCGCATTCGAAAAAGAAAACGGCTGATCATGGTCAAAAAGATCGGTGTTCTTACGAGTGGCGGTGATGCTCCGGGGATGAATGCGGCTTTACGAGCGGTTGTTCGTACGGGTATTTATCACGACTGCAAAATGTTCGCGATTTATCGTGGTTATGAAGGTTTCATTCATAATGAAATTAAAGAAATGAATTCATCTTCGGTAGGGGGTATCTGCCACCTCGGGGGAACGATCATTCAGACGGCTCGAAGTAAACGATTTATGGACATAGATGGTCGCAAGGAAGCCTATGAGAATTTTAAACGAATCGGTCTCGATGCACTGGTTGTCATTGGAGGGGATGGTTCTTTTAGAGGATTGCACGCATTGATTAACGAGTTCGGTATTCAGGGGATCGGCTTACCTGGGACCATCGACAATGATTTATTTGGTACCGAATATACGATCGGGTTTGATACGGCCATGAATACCGCCCTTGATGCCATCAACAAAATTCGCGACACCGCCAATTCTCACAATCGGATCTTTATCGTCGAAGTGATGGGGCGTCATGCAGGGGATCTTGCCATCTATACAGCGATTGCATCAGGCTCGGAAGAGGTTTTTATTCCTGAACAGATCGAAGATTTCTCTGCTGTTGTTCAAAGAATGGAAAAGGGGATAGCACGAGGTAAACAAAGTTCAATTATTATTGTGGCTGAGGGCGATGAAAGTGGGGGCGCTTTTGCGATCAAAGAAAAGTTTTCAAAAGCCAAGCCCGAATGGGATATACGAGTGTCTATTTTAGGTCATATTCAACGCGGGGGTTCACCGACGGCAACTGATAGTATCATCTCTAGTCGATTAGGTTATGAGTCCATTCTTGGGTTGTTAGATGGAAAAACTGATGTCATGGTTGGCTATCAAGGTCTTGATCGGGCTGTAAAGTTTATACCCCTTGAAGAGACGTGGACAAAGAAGAAGTCGATCCCTGAGGATTGGCAGAACATGGCCAAAGTCCTTGCGATATAGACGATGACATCCCTTATTCTCCTTCGTCACGGCGAGAGTGTTTGGAACGAAGAGAATCGATTTACGGGTTGGACAGATGTTGATCTTTCTGAAACAGGAAAGGCACAGTCTCATCAAGCTGGCAAACGACTCAAAGAAGCAGGGTTCTATCCTGATCGACTCTTTACCAGTTATTTAAAGCGAGCGATTAATACAGCTTGGATCGTCCTCAATGAACTTGATAGGGTTTGGATACCCCAAGAAGCCACATGGATGCTCAATGAGCGTCATTATGGTGCACTTCAAGGCCTTAATAAGGCTGACACCATCAACCAATATGGTCAACATCAAGTCGAGCTTTGGCGTCGTAGCGTCGACGAAATGCCCCCTTTGCTCGATCCAACCGATGAACGGTTTCCGGGGTATGAATCACGCTATGTGGTTTGGGGCCCTCAAGCCTGCCCACGTGCTGAAGATCTGCAAATGACGGCCGATCGCGTGATCCCATATTTTAACGAACAAATTGCTCCCTGCCTTAATTCACGTGAGTCCATTCTCATTGTTGCCCACGGAAATTCCTTGCGTGCGTTGGTTCAGGTGCTTGATCGATTAACACCCGACCAGATGATGGATCTTGATATCCCCACTGGAGCACCGTTATTGTATCAGTGGACACAAACGGGCCCTCTTAGAAAAGGCTATTTGTGAAGATCATTTCTTGGAATGTAAATGGACTTCGTGCTGTTTATAAAAAAGGGGGCATTCAAGCTCTTTTTGACCAAGGTGCTGATATTATTTGCCTACAAGAAACCAAATCTTTGCCAGAGCAACTCCCCGATGATCTGCGAGACCCAAGTCGCTATCAAGCGGTCTTTTCTTCATCCCTGACTAAGAAAGGCTACAGTGGTGTCGTCACCTATTCAAAGGTTGATGCCGGCGATATTGCTCATGGGTTTGGTGTCCCCGAGTGTGATGGTGAAGGGCGTATTGTAAAGACTGACATCACACCAGACATCGCTTTACTGAATATTTATTTCCCTAATGGCAAACAGTCTCCCGAACGGCTTGATTATAAGTTGCGGTTTTACGAGGCGACACTGGCCTATATTGAACAATTAAAAAACCAAGGCCAATCGACCATTATTTGTGGAGATGTTAATACAGCTCATCAGCCCATTGATTTAGCTCGTCCCAAAGAAAATGAACACTCATCTGGCTTCTTATCCATTGAGCGGTCATGGATCGATCGTCTTTTGGCTTCAGGATACATTGATGTCTTTCGTGATCGACATCCAACTCAAGAGAAGGCTTATACTTGGTGGGACATGAAAACGGGTGCTAGAGTCCGAAACGTAGGTTGGCGTATCGATTATTTTTTTATACCAGTTAAGATAATGGATAAGGTAGTGAATTCAGCCATCCACCCTGATATAATGGGGTCGGATCACTGCCCCATTTCGATTGAATTAAATTTATAGAGGAGGAAATAGTGAGAAAATTAATTTTAGGTCTCTTTCTACTCAGTGTTTTTGTATTTGCGGGAACGCAATATTTTACAGAAAAAGAATTATCAGCCTTTAATGGCTCAGAAGGAATCCCTGCCTATATCGCTGTGAATGGGGACGTGTTTGATGTGTCCCATGTGTCGGTATGGGATTCGGGGTCATACAAAGGCTACGGGGCTGGACAAGACATGTCCATGTATCTTCCAGCTTTGGATGGAGAGGTGATCGTTTCTGGGGCGCCAGTCGTTGGGAAATTAGTCAATGCCATGAGCACTCGTATGGTTGCGAAAACAAAGAACAAGAAACTTGCTATTCGAGAGGGGCTTGTTTTTGATGTCACAACCCCTTCGATAGAGGCACCAGTAATCGGGAAAATAGTTAATTAAACAACGATCCCCGTGATCTCGCCTTCAAAGACCATCTTCTCGTTGACGAACCCTTGTACCTCAAAGGTTGCGATCCGTGGACGGAATTTAGTGGCTTTAGCGACCATGACGTAGTCAGCCCCCGGTTCGACGCTGCCTCTAAATTTGATTTTATCAACACCCGCAAATCCGAAAAAGACTTTGCCTTCTGTATTAAGTTTCTTGTGGAAAATAACCGAAGATAGTTGAGCGGCCATCTCGATCATTAACACCCCAGGCATCAAAGGGCGCCCTGGAATATGGCCGCGAGTCCAAAATTCGTCTAACTTTTGGTGCTTAACGCCGACGGCACATGATTCTTCGGTATTGAGATAAACGAGGTTGTCGAGTTGTTCAAACTCATCCCGTTGAGCATTAAGAGAAAGGATCTCTTCTTTCGAGACAGCGATGTGTGTAAAATCGATCTTGCTGAGATCAAGGATTGCTTGTGATACCATGAAATGCCTCCAACTTAATAATTAAGACCATTATCCCACAGAAACTAATTTTCCGTCACGTAGATGGAGGGTTCGCCCTCCCACTTTCGCCAGTTCATGATTATGGGTCACCATTATGATGGTCAGTCCTTTTTTATTAAGACCAAGAAGAATTTCCCCGATCTCGTTACTTCGATGACTATCAAGATTACCGGTTGGCTCGTCAGCAAGAAGAATGCTTGGGTCATTGATGAGCGCTCTAGCAATAGCCACTCGCTGCATTTCTCCACCGGAAAGTTGTCCGGGTAAATGGTGAGCTCGATTCTCAATGCCCAACTGTTTCATTAGTGTCAGGGCATCACCTGCGCCACTTTTGCGATAGAAGGTTAAAGGAAGCATAATATTCTCTTCTACATTCAAGGTAGGGATGAGATAAAAACGTTGAAAAATATAGCCGAAATGCTCTCGACGAATCTGGGTCAATCGTCGCTCTGATAAGGGCTTTGCTTCGGAGAATACAGGCTGTCTGGCTATAGTTAGGTTGCCTTTCGTAGGGTTATCCAGACATCCGAGAATGTTGATGAGCGTGGTCTTCCCCGAGCCAGAGGGGCCCATAAAAGTCACAAATTCGCCTTGATCGATGCTGACGGAAATGTCATTCACGGCATTCACGGCTTCGATGCCACGTGTGTATGTTTTGATGATGTTCTGGGCTTTTAGCATGATTAGGCTCCTTCGCTTCGAATGGATTCAAGGGGGCGAATAGACGCCGCTTTCCACGCTGGATAGAGTCCGCTGATCACACCGATCCCGACAATTGTAAGAAGTGTGGTCAAGGCTAAAGCCCCGTCAATGATGACCAATCGTCCAGAAGGGGAGTAAGGCAGAATTTGTCGGATCAGGATATCCGTGACAATCGAGAGACCGAGCGCCAAGAGGTTTCCGATAATCCCTCCAACGCCACATAGAAAGACGGTTTCGAACCAGATCATTTTGAAAATATCGATAGGCATTGCCCCCATACTCTTCAGAATCCCAATTTCTTGAAAGCGCTCAAAGACGGACATTAAAATGGTGTTGACCACCCCGAGCATCGCGATCAAAACGGCAATGATCGCGATCGAGAGAACGAGCACGCGTGCTGTGGCCACAAGGTTCATGATGGTTTCTTTAACTTGAGTCAGCGAGACGACTTGAACATCAGGGAGTTTGTAAAGTTGATCTTCAAACGAGGTCAGATTAGCGTTTTGTTTCACTTGGATACCAATGCCGGTTATCTTTCCTTGTAAGTTGAAGTTTTGTTGAATAAATTGTTTCGGGACAAAGATCGTCCCATCATCTTGAGACCCTGTGCGCTTAAGAATGCCAACCACTTTGAGTTCAAGCTGAGTCCCAGGAACTAAAATATGATCTCCCACTTCTCGTTGCTCAAGTTCGGCCGCTTCAAAGCCCATGACGGCTTCATTTAACGTCGCTCCGGTAAACCAAGTCCCTTGCCTAAATTTGACATATTGCTTGAGGTTTGGATACGTTTTGGGGTCGATACCCAGATAGGCCGTGATCCCTCCCGCCTCGCCTTTATTGGGGTCAAAAACACCATGCATGATCATCGCGGTCAGTTTTTTGACGTCCGAGTATTTTTCAACCTGATTAAGAATAGACTCGTCCATGTATTTTAAGCCTGTGCCGCCTTTTAGCATTAACGTTGCCGCTTCGTAGGGGCATCCCTTGGCCGTTAGGAGAACTTGAAACCCCAACTGGTCGATGTCGCGACTGAGGGCTTTTTCATAGCCCTTGTTGAACCCCAGTAAGCTGACAAGCACCCAAGCGGACAAAGAGATGCCGAGAATGGTCAGCAGCGTTCGTGTTTTTTTGCGGAGTAAGTTTTTATAGGCGATCTGGTAGATCTTCATGGTTTTCTCCTTATTTATAATAGGGTAAATGTTTATTGCTCAGAGCAAATTCATCAACTAATATAAGATTTTTCTTCACCGCGCGCAGGGTAGATCGAAAATCATCTTCCGCCGTCGTTGCAAGATTTTTAATGGCCAAAACGGCAGCATTCCCCCGAAGGGTCTTGATATCAAAGTCGTAGAATTCATTTAACGACAGACCTGTGAATTGAGCAGCAAACGCTTGGCTTCGAAAAATAGAGGCTTCTTTTGATGTCAGCTTTTGATAGTAAAATCCTTCAATGACGCCTTCTTTATTGAGGGCCAAGAAAACTTGAAGACCACCATAGTGACCCTTTTGATTCACGCCATGAATGTAGCCGATAAGAGATTTGTTTTGATAAATTTCATATAAGGTGTAGGGAACGTCAACGGTCTCATAGAGTCCGGTAAAACGATCGCCCAAACGCTGTTCGATTTTAGAGAGATTATCCTTATTAAGCGAGAGATAAAGCGTTTTATACCCTGTCGATACCGGAAATAATCGCTTAACATCACGGTCGGGGTCATTGAGGTCACAGCCCACGGCCGAAAACGAAAAGGAAACAATCCAGAATACGATTAGGATGAACGATAAATATTTTTTCATAATGAGCCCATTTCTACAAAATCCGTGCATAATAATACCCTTGAAAACCGACTTGATTATCCTGATAGATCAGGCGAGCAGTCCAATCACTATTGATTAGGTAAGTCAATCCAAGCGAGGTTTCCTGAAGGGCTTGCCCTCTGAGGTCAGTTACAATTTGTTGGATATCAAGTTTCAGTTTATTCTCATCAAGCAGATTGCAACTGAGTCGACCCATTAAAGCATAGGCGGGTTGATCTTCTACTCTCCCCCAGAAGGCATCGCCTACCCACTCAAAATTGTCCCAATTTGCGGCGTGGTCAACACCAACCAAAATCATATTGCCGATTATTGCAGACATTCCAATGGTTGAATTGTCTTGATTGAGTACCCCCCACGATCTTCGGCCGGCAAGACCTGCTTCTTTTGTCAAAGAATATCGGTCGTCTCCGTCAGATCGTTGAGTCGTTAATCCGATCCCCCAATCACGATCTAAACCAAACCCTTTCATCGAAAGATCAGCGAGCAACCACGCATGATTATCGACCCAAGTCGACAACCCCATGGCGGGTTTATCATGGCCAACCCACACATCGCCTTCAGCTGTTTTGAGTTTGACGGTCGCATTATACAGCTGCGAGCTTAACGCATTTGAAGCGACATTAAGTCGACCTTGAAGCGCTACTGAACCCCAATCCCCATTTTCTGACGAGAGCCTTGAAAGATAGTCGAACCCAACAGAGGTTTGTTGCATGCTATCAGCAGGCAGACCGGCTACACCTTGACCCTCTAAATACAGCAGGGATTGCGAGGCTGAGACGATCGTTACGCTCATAATCAGAAAAAAGGTTAGACGGAGAATGGGATCACTCCTTTAAAGATCGGAGTCGACCCTTTCTCTACAGTCACATGAATGACCCACTCGCCTTGCATCACCACCCCGACGGGCAACAAATAGTCTTTCTTTTTATTGAGCTTAAAAATTGTGGCATCAGAGTCATGGGCACCGGCCATGCTGGGCATACTGGCCGCTCCTTTGATCGTATAGGGTGTGATTTGTTTATTGTTAGCATCAAACACCTTAAAAATTAAGACGGTGTTGCCTAATGCTGGCTTGGCACTGAATTTATAAACAAAATAATTTCCATCATTCAAGGCAATCTTTTTCCCTTGGTTTATCGTTTCTATTTTTGTGGCCACTTTATTTGATGTTTTCGAAACAGGGCAACAACTGTCATTCGCAAAGGCGGTCACGCTAAGCACCAAAACTCCTGTTATGACTATTTTACTAATTCTGTTCATATTGTTCCTCCTAGAAGTATTACGCTACATTTGTCACACTGAAGCCGCGTTTCACCAGTCGATCGATCACCCCTTCGACCAAAAATTCGGGTGCTGACGCACCTGATGTGACGCCGATCCGATTCACCCCATCCAACCAACGATCATCGATCTCATCCACTGTGTCGACGAGGATCGCTTTGGCCCCCTGAGCCTGAGCCACTTCGCATAGTTTCCTTGAGTTTGAGCTATTCGCTGAGCCGATCACGATAACCGATTCGCACTGTTTGGCGATCGAGTTGACAGCTTGTTGTCGCTCGGTTGTTGTGTAACAAAGGTCGTTTCTTGAAGGCATTTCGACTGAGGGGAGGGCCGCTCGAATTTGCTCGTAGAGGGACTCCACTTCGAACATATTAAGTGTTGTTTGGTTAAGGACAATGTATCGATCATGGTTGCGGGGAATATGGGGTAGGTCTTTCTCTGATTCAATAAGGGTGATGTTACTTGGATTTTCGGCAATGACACCAATGGCTTCTTCGTGACTGGCTTTTCCGATATAGAGGATGTAATACCCTAGGTTGGAATAGTAATGGACTTTATCATGAACTTTTTGAACGAGAGGGCAGGTCGCATCGATGATCTCGCAGTTTTTTTCTTTCAATCGTTGATAGACATGGGGCCCCACTCCATGCGCGCTGATAATCACGGCGGCATTTTCAGGGATAGAGTCAAGGTCCGCTGTGAACATAACGCCACGGGCTTTGAGCTGATCCACCACGATCCGATTGTGAACGATCTCATTAAAAACAATGATCGGGTTTTGATGGAATTCGGACAGCGTTTTCTCAACCCGCTCAAGCGCCTTTTTAACGCCGAAGCAGTACCCTCGTGAGGTCGCGAGAAGAAGCGTCTTTTCCATCTTGCCCATATTGTAACACCTCTGTTAAAATTTGCTCTATATGAAACGCCCCAAAGGAACGCTACGAGCCACGATCAAAACCAACAAAGGCGATATTCGCCTTGATCTTTTTTTAGACAAGACACCCACGACGGTCGCTAATTTCGTTAATCTAGCGAATCGTGGCTACTACAATGGTCTGTCTTTTCACCGCGTTATCAACGATTTCATGATTCAAGGGGGGTGTCCCCACGGAACAGGAACTGGCGGTCCAGGTTATCAATTTGATGATGAATGTAGCCCAGACTTGAAGCATAGCAAAGGTGGCATCCTATCGATGGCCAATGCAGGCCCCGGAACCAATGGAAGCCAGTTTTTCATCACCCATACAGCCACGCCTTGGCTTGATGGAAAGCATACCGTTTTTGGTGAAGTCGTCGGCAAACCGGATATGAAAGTCGTCAACTCCATCAAGCAAAGCGACCTTATCCATTCGATCAAAGTCGACCCACTTCCCGCTCTTTCTCCAGAGACCCAAGCTCAACTCGACGCTTGGAACGACCTCCTCGACGAAAGTTTCCCCAAGAAGTAAAATTTGAGCATGACAAACGAAGAATTGTTGAAATCTATCGAAGGATTATTTGACAAATAAAGTGCTTGGCGCCGAATTGGTCAGCGATGGGGTTTATAAAGTTAGGATCGCGAAGGGTTAAGTAGACCTTAGTCACGAATCTGAGCGAAATTAGCAGACATAATCTCAGCATACTTTATCTTTTGCGCTTCGGGTAATAATGAAGTTTGAATTTCTTTAGTGGCAGATACAAGAAGCGTGTTCATTGCGTTAGAAACGACTGCCTTCGATTTGTTTGAGAGCTTGAAATGCTCCGCTAAATAGTCAAAATCAGCTTTATTTATTTTGTTTTTCTTGCCATGAATGGTCAAAGCGGTTTCGTCTTTATCATCGGGGATAATGAGTCGAGTATTCACGAGATCGTAGGCGGGAGCAAGTCGATATCCATGCTTATATCGCAAGAGTCCATAGTTCTTTGTGTGGGCATCGGTGTTTCCAATGACAAAGTTAAAGAGTATGAGTTTATAAAGTGCAAGTTTATCGAGACCTGGGGCGGCAGAAAAATGATCAATCGCAGAGGCCATTCGTTCGACCGATACTGAATATTTCCCCTCAGATGCAAGTCCAAGCAACTGAGCAAAGTCCTCAAAAGCAATTTTCGTACCTTTATCTCGATCAAAGCGTTTGACGATATAAGCCTTTGAATGATCAGCTAAAGAAATAAGACCGTGTTGCGCAACCGAAAGACCTGAAAGATGGGCAAGGTTCATTGAAAGATGTTCATTTTCAGGCACATTTGGCCACTGGTCTAATTGGGGTTTCAGGATATACTCCCCATCTATAGCCGCGGGGACAAGTTTCTTTGTTGAGGGATCAAATCGAAGAGACAGTTTCTTTTGCACACCTGAGATGGAGAGTTTCCCGATAAATTGGGCTGAAACATTGGCAATGTCATCAAGCGCAATATCAATATGGGGTGGGGTAGCAAATAAGGGCTTCACGGTTCTTCCAGTATAGAAACATTACCAATACAATCGGCACCATTCTTTACCAGCAACGAAAACCGATCCGCGGCATCAATATGTAAAATCTTCTCTGACATTTCTTTAAGCCAACCTTCTTGTGTTAATCCATCAAAAAAGGGAAATAAATCCTCTGCTTGGAACACCGCATCCTGTAAAGGAAGACTTAAGCTAACGGGGCTTGCATCCTTTTGAAGAAGATACGGCTTATCATAGATAAATTCATATCCATTATGGGTTCTGGTTAAAACCCCTGCTCTATCATTGCCAACCCATACCGTGGCTGATCTTCTCACAGGATTGATTTTCGTTGTGGCAGCAATTCAGATCCGAACACGCTAAGAACTTGATTGACCTTATCGAGCCGAAGCGTTTTCTTGCCTTGCTCAAGGTCGCGAATAAAGCGCAACCCAACGCCAGCGGTGTTAGCCAGTTCTTCTTGGGTGATCTTGTTCTCATTTCGCTTGAGTTTGATATAGTGAACTAAGTCCATGTTATATCATTTCGGGTATACATATTGATATGTTTACACAAATTGACGCTGCAAGTCAATGGACTATGCTAGAACGGGTATAAATTTATGATATTGAGGCGATTTTAAAACGTAATAACCTCGACTTTTTTCAGCAAATCGATTAACTCGTCACGCCAGTCTTTTGTGCCCATCTGGATGGCGAGTTCCTCGGTTAAATGACGAATGTCTATGCCTGAATGACGACGCAGACCTTGGACACAAGACGGACAATTCGTTATGATCCGCTGTCCGGTTAAGGTTTCAGCTTTTTTGTCCCGAAGTATCCCCGAGATGTCAGGACGACTAATGGCCAAGGTGCCCGACTCTGAACAACAATGCTCGGTTAAATTTAGCTTATAGTGCCCGACTTTACTTAAGATCGACAGGGCCTTCCCATCGAGTGAATCGTGACAAGGCGCGTGATACAAGAGATTGCCGGATGATGACGCATCGACCGTTAGTCCTTGGGTTGTTAGAAACGCAACAGCATCCATAACTGGGGCTTCAAAGGACTCAGTCAGCTTTAGGTTGGTTAGCTGTTCCTTGCACGTGCCGCAGGTGACAAGGCACGCATCAAAGGTGATATAGGAGAACATCTCTCGGATCTGCGAGAACAGGATTGTGTTTCGGAGCGTCAGATGTTCCCGTTTTTTGATGTCCGCGTTGGCATAATGGGGATAACCACAGCAAAGAAAACTAGGGGTTAGGACGACCCGAATATTTTGTTTCAGTAATAGATAAAGGGCAGCTTCCCCGATACTGGCATACAGTCGTTCAGAGCCACAGCCAGGGAAATACAAGACCGTAGCCGAAGGGTCTTGTTTTGGGTTAAGAACAAGGACTTGATTGGCCTTGGTTGTAGGCAAGGTCGATCGGAGTGTATGGTTTGACGGAGCAGGCATCGGTGATGAAAGCAGCTGAAAAAGATACAAGGCTCTGATAGAAGAAAGACGGGGCAATCGTTTGACGATACTCGCCGCGATCCGTTGAGCAAAACTCCCCATTTGAAGGATCGAAACCCGAAAGAGTCTATTAAACAGTGCGGATGTGTTTGCCAAATAGATCAGTGTAAGCTGAGTAAAGAGGGCTGTTTTTTTATATTTCATGGTTTTAAGAATATCGCGTTCAAGCAAGGTCACCACCGCCGTATCGATTTCGACAGGGCAGGGCTTGAGGCATTTGTGGCAAAGGGTACAGTGGTCGGCGATATTACCCAAAAACTTGAGCAGTTCAAAACGGGTGCTGTGATGGCGTTGTACATCATAGAGCAGCGCTTCTATTAACGCCCCGATAGACAGATTCTTGTTGCGTGGATGATAGAACATCGTCCCTTTTGGATAGAATACACAGCAATTTGCCTTGCATTTCCCACAACGGACGCATTTCGAGATTTTGCTGGCGAGCTGTTCTAGAGAGCCGTGACGAAGGATCTGAGCTTCCAGTTCGAGCAGATTAAACGAGGGTGTGTAAAGATGGGAGAGGATCGATTTATCAAGTAACTTTTTGGGGTTAACAAGCCCCTCTGGATCGACCTGTTGTTTATAGTCCGCAAAAAGAGCGAGTTGCGCATCGGGAACGTATTGAAGTTTGGTAATCCCAATGCCGTGCTCACCGCTTACGACCCCACCGATGCGGATCGTTTCGGTCATAACGCGGTCGACCACCTTTTGTGCTCTGTCCATCATTTGAAGGTTATTAGAGTGAACCGGAATGTTGACATGAATATTGCCATCACCCGCGTGCATATGGGTAGCCACGATGATCTTAAGCGACATTTCTTGGGCCACGATCGCCAATATTTTATTGGTTAGCTCACCATAGTTTGAGACGATATTTTCAATTTTCATGAGCGCATCGCTTAATAGGGATTCTGAGGATGTGTTATTACAAATCTCGGCAATGAGAGCGGCTTTGCTGTCAGGTAACTCAAATTCCTCGATCATGAGCGGGAGGTAGTCTTTAATCGCCTTCAAAACATGGGTAGTGGTATAGCGGTCGCTCTCCTGATTGAGTAAGGAGATAAATTGGCTAAAATTAGCTAGTTGATGGATGGGGATAACGATGTCTTCATTAAGTTTGAAGGCATTCGTATGGGCAGAAATGGCGCCAAGATTCTTGCGGTCTTGCCAGAAACGTTGAGCCTCTTCTTCATCTTGAGCAATAAACACCTCGGTCATTTGGTAGCGACTGACGATATCCGAAATGCGCTTTAGTCCCGCTTCAATATCGGGTTTCTCATTAGCCGCGACATCGATAAGTAAAACCGCCTGGGGCAAGGCACCTCGATCTGATTTGACACGGTATTTGATCGCTTGGATGTATTTGTCATCAAAATGCTCAAGGGCGATCAGGACATCGTGTTGAGGGTCCTGTTTAAACGATTCGGTGATGGTGACAATGATCTCACTGGCTTCTTGCATATCAGGGCCAAAGAATTCAAGACACAGTGTTTTCTGGATCTGAAAAGTGGGGTACAAAATAAATTTGGCCGAAACGATGATGCCATCGGTGCCTTCTTTTTGCAGGCCAGGTAGTCCGTGAAGGGTTTTGTTGGTAATATCCTTCCATAAACCTTTTTTGCGTATATCGGTCCCCAAAAGTTGGATCGTTTGGAGACATTGATCACCCGAATAAACGTCAAAGGTGATGATGTCATCCTGATAAATTTTATGCTGAGGATGGTTCTGGCGGGATATTGTTAAACGCTCACCGCTTGGCATCACTATTTGATACTCAATCAGATTATCGATGGCTGTTCCCCAAAGAACTGCTTTTTTGCCGCCGGCATTCTCTGAAATATTGCCGCCGATGGTGCTTGCCCATGCACTGGTCGGGTCTGTCGCAAAAACAAATCCATGCTCTTTGGCATAATCCATGGCCTCTTCGGTAATAACCCCCGCTTGGAGCGAAAGAACTTTACACTCGCCTTGCATCTCAATGCCATAAATTCTATTAAGTCGTTCGGTGTTGAGGATCACACAGTTTTTGACAAGGGGAACGGTGCCTCCGGTTAAGCCTGTCCCTGCGCCCCTTGGGAGGTAGGGGAGGCCCAGTCGTTTAAGCAGGTGAACGCAATCGACAACCTGTTCTTCGGTTTGGGGAAAAAGGACAACGAGCGGATTAAAGAGTCGCCAGTCCGTCGCATCGGTTGAGTGGCTGACAATGTCGATGGGCAAAAAGGAAATGTTCTCGCTTCCGATGATCCGAGAAAATTGACGAATAATCTTGCTTTGCAAGCTAGGAAAAGCACGGAGCTCTTTTTTTAGGTCAACAAGAAGCTGTTTACAAGCCAGCAGAACATCAAGGACATCGGCCTCGATGCCAGCATTCTTTTCGATAATATTTAGGTCGGCGGTCATCTGTCGAAGGGTGTGTTCGCGTTTTTGACGGCTGTGAGCCAACTCATAGAAGAGATAGACGTTGCGCTGCACCATAAAGTATTCGCCCATAAAGCGCATGAGCAACTTGGCCGAGCGGCCGGTTACCCGCTTTTCTCGCAGCCGTTCGAGTTTGTCCCAACAGTCCTTGCCCAAACAATGCAGCACAATATGTTGATCAAACGTAGAGGTATAGTTATACGGGATCTCTCGATAGTTCACGAGGGATTATATTACCATAAAAGGCAAACCAATTCATTTTACGAATTTGGCAGACAATACTTCATACTGAATTATTTTGATAATATTCTAAACGTGAACGTAATTTATTAGCATCATAATTTAGTTCATCAGGAATGTAGTTATTTCCTTGTATAAGAATGTCTTCTAGTTTTTTTATGATCTTCATCCCTGCATCAATTTGATTGTAACAATCTTGATCCCATCCTTCTACAAGATTTCTTGATTTAAGAAATAGTATTCCTGCTGTTTTTAATGGGTTCATTGTTATGTTCCTATGAAAGCCTAATTGAATTGAAGACATAGAGTAATATAAATTCAAAACAGCTTGGCAGAATAGCGATTCTTTATCTTCCAAATCAAAATTAGTTGTAATAGCGATAGATAATTGATGAGCGACAATTAGAATTCCCACCTGACGACAATTAGAATTCCCCTTTTCGGAGGATGTTTGATAGTGTGGTTGAACGAGATCATTGGATCCGTAAAAGGAGCAATTAATGATCAAAAATCAACAAGTCAAAATATT